>JAJYLS010000011.1:0-38284 GCA_021787555.1 Acidobacteriota bacterium
GTCAGAATCAACTCGTAGTCCTTCTGCATATTCATCCAAAAATCCGCGCTCGTGCCGAAATGCCGCGCCAGCCGCAGTGCGGTATCGGCGGTGATTCCGCGGCGCTCATTCACGATCTCGCTGACCCGCGTTACGGGCACGTGCAGCTCCAGAGCGAGGCCGTTGATCGAGATACCCAGCGGCTTCATGAATTCCTCACGGAGCAGTTCTCCGGGATGGACCGGAGCGCGACTGATTTTCCAGCCCCCTTCAGGGCGCTTGATGCTCATCGTTCAGCCCCCTTCACACTAGTCCTAGTCCTAGTGGTATTCGACAATTTCCACGTCATAAACACCATCACTCTCCCACCGGAAGCAGACGCGCGACCGGCCGGTGATCCGAATGCTGTGCTGTCCCGCGCGATCCGCCTTCATGGCCTCCAATCGGTTTCCCGGCGGCACGCTCAGTTCCTCCAGAGTAGTGACTGAATCGATCTGAACAAGTTTGCGCACCGCCACACGCGCGATGGCGTTCCAGCGGCGGCACCTGCCGGTCTCAAGTAGCGCTCTCGCCCGCTTATCGGCAAAACTTTGGATCACTCGTCTTTCATTCTATAACGGTTTTCGTTATATGGTGAGCGTTATTCCACCGGCCGGATGCGGATCGCCTGGCCGCCGCCGGGCGCCATCTTCACGTGCAGCAGCGTGGCGGCGGTGACGCGCTTCTCTTCCCGCACCGTGTGTTTCGGGTTGACGTCCGCGTCCGGCGCATCGGAATAGATCTCCGCGATGAAATTCCCGCGGCCCAAGAATTCCAGAGGAATATCGACCTCCTTGGCGTGCCAGCCGGTGATGCTGCCGACGAACCACTCGCGCCCGTGCCGCCGCGCCACGGTGATGAAATCGTCCGGGCGCCCCGCCACCACGTGGGTTTCGTCCCACGCCGCCGGCACCGCGCGGATGTAGTCGAATTCCTTCTGCCCTTTATAGGCCTCCGGATAATCCGAAACCATTTGCAGCGCGCTCTCGAAGACCGCGTAGAGCGCCAACTCGTGCGCCCGCGTTCCCATCACCATGGGCTGCTTCTGCCGCGGGACGAATTCCGCCGCGGTCACGTTGTTGAAGCCGCCGGGGGTGTAATCCATGGGCCCGGCCAGCATGCGCGTGAACGCCAGGATCAGGTTGTGGTCGGGCGTGATGCGCGCGCTCCACTTGCTGTACTCGAGGCCCATCACGCCCTCGCGCGTCACAA
This sequence comes from Acidobacteriota bacterium, assembly GCA_021787555.1. Classification (GTDB taxonomy): domain Bacteria; phylum Acidobacteriota; class Terriglobia; order Bryobacterales; family Bryobacteraceae; genus JAJYLS01. The sequence continues at coordinate 1,231 of JAJYLS010000011.1, forward strand.
GGTTGGGCCAGGTGCGCCGCAGCCCGTCGGGCTTGTACGCGCCGTGAAAATCGATCATCAGGTGATGCGCGGCGGCTTTCTCGACCACGCGGCGGTAGAAATTCACCATCCACTGGTCGTCGCGGTTCATGAAGTCGATCTTCACGCCCGCGATGCCCCATTTTTCGAACAGCGGAAACGCCTCGTCCATTTGGCGCGAGATGTCCGTCCAGTGCGCCCACAGCCACACGCGCACGTGCTTCTCGCGCGCGTGCGCCAGGATGGCCGGCATATCGATCTCGGGCCGCGTGTGCGTGAGATCCGCCGCTGCTCGCCCGGCCCCATAAGCCGGACCCGGCTGCGACGCCGCCCAGCCGGCATCGATGAGCATGTACGGGAAACCCGCCTGCGAAGCGAAATCGATGTAGTGCTCCATGGTCGCGGTGTTCATTCCCGGCGTGAAATTCACGCCCTCGGCATACGTGCCCGACCACCAGTCCCACGCGGTCTTCCCCGGCTTGATCCAGGAGGTGTCCGCAATCTTCGAGGGCGGGTTCAGGTTGATCACGATGTTGGACTCGACGAGGCGCCCCGGCTCGTCGCCCAGCATGATGACGCGCCACGGCGAATGGAGCGGCGCCGCCGACCGCACCACCAGGCCCGGCTCATCCGCCAGCGGCGCGAGGCGCGACTGCAACGCGGTGGAGGACATCCCCCGGGCATGCGTCAGGTACATGCCCGCATAGTTATCGATGTCCGCTTCGGTGATGGCCGCCCACGCCACACCCGGCACATGCGCCAGCAGCGGCAGCGCGACGAGTTCGTCCGGATGCAGCGCCGTGACGGTCAGTTCGTGGTAATCGTCCTCGTACGCCGTCTGGAATCCGTCCAGGATTAGCGGATAGGTCATGGGGTCCTTGGCGAAGTGGAACTCCGTCTTCTCCGCCGCCAGATGAAAATCGTGCAGCGAGGGCTGGTCCGGAATGGCATAGCGGAAAGCGGCGCCGTCGTCGTAGGCCCGCGCTTCGACGGTGAACCGCCGCATCAGGTGACCGGTCTCTTCCACCTCGACCGCCAGCGTCCCGCACATGTTCCGCACGGGATTCGACTTCCCGTGCGGCATGGTGTAGGTCTCGTCCATCGCGCCCGTCTTCGAACCCACGATGCGCACGTGCGGACCCAGCGGCATCTGGTCCTGAAGATCCAGTTCCATGGCCGATTTGGCGAGCACCGGTTTGCCGCGATACGCGACGGTGTACGCAAGCTTCCCGCCATCCGCGGAAAACGCGATCTCCACCGCTCCGTCCGGCGATTTGATAGATGTCTGTGCCCCGGCCGACACGACGAGGAATAGGGTTGCCACCAGCAAACGCATAGCCCAATATTACAACTCTGCGTGCTGGCGAAATGGGGACAGGCACGAAGTTCAAAAAGCGAATTTCGAGCCAGTCCCCATTTTGCGGCGTCTCAGTGCGGCCAGGTCCAGCCGGCGACCTCGGCGCTATCGACGCCGTAGGTGTGCGCGTAGCTCAGGCAATCGATCTGCCGGTTGCGGAACCGCTCCTTGGCGTGCGCCCCGATTTTTTGCAGCCGCGGCGTGCGGTCGATGACGTCGATGGCCAAGGTGAAGCGGTCGATGTTGTTGTTGATCGCCAGTTCCATCGGCGTGTTGATATTGCCGTGCTCCTTATAGCCGCGCACGTGCAGATTGGCGTGGTTCGTGCGGCGGTACGCCAGCCGGTGAATCAGCCACGGATAGCCGTGGAAGTTGAAGATGATGGGCTTGTCTCTGGTGAAGAGGGAATCGAAATCCCGGTCGGAGAGCCCGTGCGGATGCTCGGAACTGGGTTCCAGCTTGAAAAGGTCCACCACGTTGATGAATCGAATTTTGACGTCTGGAAATTCCTGGCGCAGCAGCGCGGTCGCCGCCAGCGCCTCCTGCGTCGGGATATCGCCCGCCGCCGCCATCACCACGTCCGGCTCGGTGCCCTCGTCGTTGCTGGCCCACTCCCAAATCCCCAGGCCTTTGGTGCAATGGCGAATCGCAGCGTCGCGGTCCAGGTATTGCAGGTGCATCTGCTTGTCGCACACGATCACGTTGACGTATTGCTCGCTGCGCAGGCAGTGTTCCGCCACCGAGAGCAGCGAATTCACGTCCGGTGGCATATAGATGCGCGTCACCGCCGCGCTCTTGTTCACGACCACGTCGAGGAACCCCGGATCCTGGTGGGTGAAACCGTTGTGGTCCTGCCGCCAGACCGTCGAGGTGATCAGCAGGTTCAGCGAAGCAATATTCGGCCGCCACGAAAGCCGGTTGGAGATGGCCAGCCACTTGGCGTGCTGGTTGAACATCGAATCGATGATATGGATGAAGGCTTCGTATGAGTTGAGGAATCCGTGCCGCCCGGTCAGCAGGTAGCCCTCGAGCATCCCCTCGACTGTGTGCTCGCTCAGCATCTCGAGTACGCGGCCTTCGGTGGCCAGTTGCGAGCCGTCGGCGTCCTCCGGAAAAAACTCTTCCATCCATAACTTCTTGCTCACCTCGTAGACCGCATCCAGCTTGTTCGAGGTGGTCTCGTCCGGGCCGAAAACGCGGAAATTGTCGGCGTTGCGTTTCATCACGTCGCGCAGGTAAGCGCCCAGCGGGCGTGTGTTCTCCGCCTGGCTCTTGCCTGGCCGCGGCACTTCGATGGTGTAGTCCCGGAAATCCGGCAGCCGCAGCGAGCGCTTCAAAACTCCGCCATTGGCGTGCGGATTGGCCGACATCCGCCGCGTGTCCTTCGGCGCCAGTTCTTTCAAATCCGGCCGCAGCCTACCCTCCGTGCCGAACAACTCCTCGGGCTTCTGCGCCCGCATCCAGCTCTCCAGAATGCGCAACTGCTGCGGGTCCTTGCGCACGTCCGGAAGCGGCACCTGGTGCGCCCGCCAGAACCCTTCGAGATAATGGCCCTCGACTTGGCGCGGCGCGCCCCATCCCTTGGGCGTACGCATCACGATCATGGGCCACCGCGGCCTTTCCGTGCGCCCGGCCTCGCGCGCTTCCTTGCGGTACCGGAGAATCTCCAGCACGCAATGCTCGACGGTCGCCGCCATGGCCTGGTGCATGCTTTCCGGCTGCGATCCCTCGACGAAATACGGCGTCCATCCGTAGCCGCGCAGCAGGTTCTCCAGCTCTTCGTGCGTGATGCGTGCCAGCAGCGTCGGATTGTTGATCTTGTACCCGTTCAGGTGCAGGATGGGCAGCACGGCCCCGTCGCGCGCGGGATTCAGGAATTTGTTGATGTGCCAGGACGTCGCCAGCGGCCCGGTCTCCGATTCCCCATCGCCCACCACCGCCGCCACGATCAGCTCCGGATTGTCGAAGGCCGCCCCGCAGGCGTGCGACAGCACGTACCCCAATTCGCCGCCTTCATGAATGGAGCCCGGAGTCTCCGGCGTGCAGTGGCTGCCGATGCCGCCGGGGAATGAAAACTGCCGGAAAAACTCCTTCATCCCGTGCTCGTCTTCGCTCTTGTCCGGATAAATTTCGGAGTACGTACCCTCCAGGTACACCGGCCCGAGCACGCCGGGCGCGCCGTGTCCTGGGCCGGCGAGAAAGACCATGTCCAGGTCGTAGCGGCGGATCAGCCGGTTCAAGTGCACATAAGCGAATGAGAGCCCCGGGCTCGATCCCCAATGCCCCAGCAGCCGGTTCTTGATGTGCTCCGGTTTGAGCTGTTCCTTCAACAGTGGATTGTCCAGGAGATAAATCATTCCCAGACTCAGATAATTGCACGCCTGCCAGTAAGCGTGAATTTTGCGTTCTTCCTCCGCGCCGAGCGGCGTTCCCGAAACCGTCGCCCGCGTTTCGCCATACGGGCTCAGCCCTTGCACGGGCTTTCCATCCGATACAACAGTCTCGATCATGTGATTGCTCCTCCATTCATTCTCCGTCGGATTCGCCGCATCCGATATACTCACGGATACATGACCTCCCCAGGGCCGGCACAACAGACTCGGGAGACGCTCTCCCAGCGCACGTACCGCCGCGTCACCCGCCGCATCGTTCCGTTCCTGATGTTCATCTACCTGCTGGCCTATATCGACCGCGCCAATCTCGGCGTGGCCAAGCTCCAGATGCAGCAGGCCCTCGGCTTCACCGACGCCATCATCGGACTGGGTGCCGGTCTCTTCTTCCTCGGCTATCTTTTCCTCAACATCCCCGGCAGCCTGATCGCCGAGCGCGGCAGCGCCCGCCAATGGATCGCCGGCATCATGTTCGCGTGGGGCGCGATCGCCTCCCTCATGGGCGCGCTCGGCTCGCCGTTGTTCAACGGCATTCCCCACGTCACCCAGTTCTACGGCCTGCGCGTCTTACTCGGCACCGCCGAAGCCGGCCTGTTCCCCGGGATCATCGTCTACCTCTCGCACTGGTACATCCCCGAAGACCGTCCTCGCGCCAAAGCATATTTCATGGTCACGCAGCCGCTGGCCGTTGCCATCGGTATCCCGCTCTCCCGCTGGATTCTGGAAAACGCCGACTGGTCCGGCCTCCCCGGCTGGCGCTGGGTCTTCATACTCGAAGGCCTCCTCCCAGTTTTCATGGGCTTCGTCACGCTCTGGTATCTGACGGACCGCCCGCAAAGAGCCGGCTGGCTACCCGAAGCGGAAAAGCGATGGCTCATGGCGGAACTGAAAGCCGACGAAGCGCGCAAGACCGCCGCCCATCGCGTCAGCGTGATGGACGCGCTCCACTACCCGCAGACTTTCCTCCTGCTCACCGTTTACTTCCTGATCGTCACCGGCAACCAAGCCCTCATCTTCTTTATTCCGTCCATCACCGACGGCATGAAATCGATGCCCGTGGCGGTCCGCACGCTCGCCGCCGGCGCCCCCTACGCGTGCAGCGCCGTCGGCATCCTGCTCAACGGCCTGTGGGCGCACCGCACGGGCGCGCTCCGCTGGCACACGGCGCTGCCCGTCCTCGCCACCGGAATTTCGCTCACCCTGGTCATTCTCTCCGCCGGCCACCCCTGGCTTACCATGGGCCTCTTCTGCCTTGCGGGATTCACGTGTCAAGCCTACCTGCCCGCGTTCTGGAGCCTCCCCACGACGTTACTCGGCAAGTCCGCCGCCGCCACCGCCGTCGGTGTGATCTGCCTGGGCAATCTCGGCGGCCTCGCCGGACCGTGGTTGTTCGGCTACCTGAAGACCGCCACCGGGCGTTACGATACGGGTTTGTGGGTTCTGGCGGGATGCATGCTCGTCTCCGGCACGCTGGCCACGCGCATCCGCGCCGTTTCGATCAAACATGACCAATAAGAAACCTGAAGACCTCCGCAGTTTCCGCTGGTTCGGCCCCGACACGATGCGGGCATTCGGCCATCGCTCCCGCATGCTCCAACTCGGCTACCGGCGCGAGGATTTCACCGGCAAGCCCATCATCGGCATCCTGAATACCTGGAGCGAGATCAACCCCTGCAACGCCCACCTGCGCGAGCGCGCCGAAGCCGTCAAGCGCGGCGTGTGGCAGGCCGGCGGATTTCCCGTGGAAATCCCCGCGTTCTCGATTTCAGAAACCTACGCCAAGCCCAGCCCCATGCTCTATCGCAACCTGCTGGCGATGGATGCCGAAGAGTCCCTGCGCAGCATGCCGATCGACGGCGCGGTGCTGCTGGGCGGCTGCGACAAAACCAATCCCGGCCTCATCATGGGCGCCATCAGCGCCAACCTGCCGGCGATCTTTTTCCCCGCCGGCCCGATGCTTCGTGGCAACTGGAACGGGCAGCCGCTGGGCAGCGGCACCGACGTCTGGAAATTCTGGGCCGAGCGCTGCGCCGGCACGATCAGCGACGACGATTGGAACGCCATGGAATCCGGCATCGCGCGCTCGCCCGGCTTCTGCATGACCATGGGCACCGCCTCCACCATGTCCTCTCTCGCGGAAGCCATCGGCCTGACGCTGCCCGGCGCCTCCTCTATTCCCGCGCCCGATTCCAACCACGTGCGCGCCGCCATAGATACCGGCCGCCGCGTCGTCGAAATGGTCTGGGAAGATTTGAAACCTTCCGACATTCTCACGCCCGCGGCCTTCCGAAACGCCATCACGGTCGATATGGCTATCGGCGGCTCGACCAACGCCATCATTCATTTGGTTGCCTACGCGCGCCGGTGCGGCCTTGATCTGCCGCTTTCCACCTTCGATGAAATCTCGCGCTGCGTACCCGTGTTAGCCAACCTCCGCCCCTCCGGCAAATTCCTCATGGAAGATTTCTATTACGCCGGCGGGCTGCGCGCGCTGATGGCGGAGATCCGCGACCTGCTGCACCTCGATTGCCGCACGGTGAACGGGCAGACCATCGGCCAGAATCTCGAAGGCGCGTGCGTCATCAACCGCGACGTGATCCGGCCGCGCGAGGAGCCGCTCGCCGCATCCGCCGGCACCGCCATCCTCTACGGCTCGCTCGCGCCCGATGGCGCGGTCATCAAAACCGTGGCCGCCGACCGCCGCTTCCACCAGCACACTGGCCCGGCCATGGTCTTCAGGAATTACGCCGACCTCGACGCCCGTATCCACCGCGACGACCTCGATGTTACCGAAAACTCCGTCCTCGTCCTCCAGAGCGCCGGCCCGCTGGGCGGCCCCGGGATGCCGGAATGGGGCATGCTGCCGATTCCCGACAAGCTGCTCCGCCAGGGCGTCCGCGACATGGTGCGCATCTCCGACGCGCGCATGAGCGGCACCGCCTACGGCACCTGCGTGCTGCACATTTCGCCGGAATCCTACGTCGGCGGGCCGCTGGCCCTGGTCCGCGACGGCGACCGCATTTCGCTCGACATTCCTAACCGCCGCCTGGATCTCCTGGTGCCCGAAGCCGAACTCGCCGCCCGCCGCGCGCAATGGGTGCGCCCCGTTCCCAAGGAAACCCGCGGCTATCTGGCTCTCTACCGCGAGCGCGTGACGCAAGCGCACCAGGGCTGCGATTTCGATTTCCTGGCCTCCCCGGCGGAGGAGTCCGAACCGGAGATCTTTTAGCCGCCGTCGGCCTGAGCTATTATTGAATCGATGCTCACGCGCTACATCCAGGAAGCCATGAAGAAGGCTCGCTACAAGACCCTTCCGAATGGCACTTGGTTCGGCGAGATCCCGGGCATCGCGGGAGTCTGGGCGAACGAGCAAACGCCGGCCAAATGCCGCGAAGTCCTTCAGGAAGTTCTGGAAGAGTGGCTGATTCTGAAGATTCATGACCACGACCCGATCCCTCGCATCGGACGGATCACTCTGTCCGTGAAAGCCGCCTGAGGGATCGCTCAAGGTGCGAATTCCCAATCCGCACCGGAGCCAGGAGGTCGATGGTGCCTTGGTCAAAGAGATTCTCCGCCAGGCTGGGATTTCCAGCTATCAGTGGGATCGCGCCTGAGCGCGACGACGGTTCGAGCTCACTCCAGCCGCTTCAAATACCGGCTCACCGCCGCCCGCAGCATGGCCGAAAGCAACTGGTTCGGCTCGCCCGCAATCTTGCGCCGCGCGGACTCCTCCACCAGCCGCTGATAAATCTCCGGCGGGAGCGTCACCGTGATCCTCCGGAATGCTCCCTTTTCCCCATACGGCGGATTGGCGTCGGCCGCCGGTCGTCTCATCGCTTTCACCCCAGGCGAAGCACCTCTTCTTCTTCGCTCTCCGCAACCGCGGCCGTCGCCGGGCGGCGGTACGCGGCTTGGATGAATGGCGGCGCCACCATGGTGGTGGCCACGGACATGAACACCACCACGCCGTAAGAACTCCGCGAGAGGATCCCGAATCCCAGCCCGATCTGCGCCACCACCATCCCTACCTCGCCGCGCGGGATCATCCCGATTCCCACCCGCAGCGCCTCTGCCTTGCCCAGCCCGAGCGCGCCCAGACCGCAGCCGATGAATTTCGAGAGCACCGCCGCCGCCAGGATCACCACCGCCAGCGCGGCCGTGCCGGTGTGCGCAAACGCCGAAAGATCCACGTGCAGCCCGATTCCCGCCAGGAAAAATGGCACCAGCAGTTCCGCGACGCCCTGCACCAGGTCGCGCTCGCGCGGGAGCGCGCTCTCGCTCATCGCCAACCCTGCCAGGAATGCGCCCACTATGGCCGCCACGCCCGTGTACACCGCCAGCAATGCCAGCGTGAACAGCAGGCTCATGGCCAGCACGAACCGGCCTTCCGCCGCCTTCAACCTTGCGTCCACGTGCGGCACCACGCGGCCCATGGCGTGCGTTCCCCATTTCGCCACGATGATGGTGAACGCCGTGGCCGCCGCTCCCGTGAGCGCCAGTTGAAAGAAATCCAGCTTGCCGTGCGTGAGGCTGCTGACCACCGCCAGCACCAGCAGCCCCAGCACATCGTCGATCACCGCGGCCGCCAGAATGATCTTGCTCGAAACCTCGTGCAGCAGGCCTTTCGACGAAAGCACCTGCGCGGTGATCCCCACGCTGGTCGCCACCATCGAGGCGCCCACGAAGATGGCCTCGTTCAACGGCGCGCGCCACGCCAGCAGGATAGCAGTTCCCATGACGAACGGCACCGCTACGCCCGAGCAGGCCACCAGAGTCGCGGTCCCGCCCACCTTCAGCAGCTCGGAGGATTTCACCTCCAGTCCCACGCGGAACAGCAGGAACATGGCGCCCAAATCCGAGAGAGCGCCGAGAAATTCGTTCGGCGCGAGCCACCCCAGCACGCTCGGCCCGATCAGCACGCCCGCCAGGATCTCGCCTACGATCCCCGGCTGCCCGAGCCGCTCCGCCACCTCCGCCATCAGCTTGGCGGAAACGAAGACCACCAGCATGGCCAGCGGGATTTTCGCCTGGCCGCTGAACAGGAACAGCGCCGGGATGGTTGCCAAGCCCATGGGACCCGCTTATACCCTGCCCGATCTGCGCCGCATGAACAGGGCGGTTCCTCCGATTCCTGCCGCGACCGCCAGCGGCGGCGCGCCCGCTGCCAGCAAAAACCAGGCAGCCAGCACGGCCGCTCCGATGAAGTAGCTCCACTTGAGAATCATTTCCAATATACCGCCAAACACAGGATGGTGACCATCGCCAGCAGCACCCAAGCGGGCGCCGCCAGCGGCTTGGTCCATTCCGGTTTCTGCGTCCCCTCGCGCATCAGCTTGCGAATTTCCTGCAACTGTTTGCGCGCCAGCGAAAGTTCCCACCCATCCGCCGCCAGTTCCACCGCCTTCAGCGTCTCCCGCTCCGCGCACACCAGCGCCCGCAGCCGGTAGTGCAGCTCGGCGTATTTGAGCTGCGCGAAGAAGTGGTCCGGCTCCAGTTCCACGGCGCGTTCCAGCGCGTCCATGGATTTATACGCCTCGTAATTCATGGCGTAAGCCAGGCCCAGGCAGGTGCGCAGGTCCGCCGACCGCGAATTCGCCGCACACGCCGCTTCGAGTGCGCCGATGTACTCCGCCAGCCGGGCGGGCGAGACCGTATGCGGATCTCGCCACGGAACCGGCGGCAGGCGAACCGGCACGGCTTGTACCAGTTGGGTTGCCATACTACGACACCGTCACCGCGCGCGGCTTCAGCTCGAATTCGGGATAACCGAGCTGCCCCATCTCCGGCAGATCGAGCCCTTCGAGTTCCGCTTTCGCCGAGACTCGTTGGCCCACCACCGCATCCACCACCAGGTTCACCACGAAGCTGAACGTGAACACCAGCCCGATCAACGTGACCACGCCGATAAGCTGCGCCACCAACTGACTGGCGTCGCCGTAGAACAAGCCGGTGACCGAGCCCGTCACGCCGTTCCACGAGCCGCCGTAATTGCTCTTGCCGTCCGCGAACAGGCCGACGGAGATCACGCCCCACAACCCGTTCGTCCCGTGCACCGAAATGGCACCCACCGGGTCGTCCACTCTCATCACGCGGTCCACGAACTCCACCGAGAGGCACACCAGCACGCCGGCGATCAGCCCGATGATGGTGGCGCCCACAGTGTTCACGAAGCCACTCGGCGCGGTGATGGCCACCAGTCCCGCCAGCAGCCCGTTGCCCGACATCGAGGCGTCCGGCTTCCCGTAGCGCATCCACATGTAGAACATGGCGCTGAAGCCGCCCGCCATCCCCGCCAACATCGTGTTCACCGCGATCGAGCCGATGCGCAAACTTCCGTTGCCGGATGCGCCCAGCGTCGAGCCAGGATTGAATCCGAACCATCCGAAAGCCAGGATGAAGCAGCCCGTCAGCACCAGCACGATGTCGTGCCCGATGATCGCGTTCGGCTTGCCTTTCCGCGTGTACTTGCCGATGCGCGGTCCCAGAATCATACACACCGCCAGCGCCGTCAGCCCTCCCACCGCGTGCACCACGCCGGAGCCGGCGAAATCGCAGTAGCCTTTTCCCAGCCTGAAATTGGTGCCCAGGTTGGCCAGCCACCCGCCGCCCCACGCCCAATTGGCAAACAGCGGATAAGTGAACGCGCCCATGATGAACGACGACACCAGGAACGCCGAGTACTTCCAGCGCTCCGCCGCCGATCCCGTCACGATGGTCAACGCCGTGTCCATGAACACCATCTGGAACAGGAACAGCACCATCACGCCAACGTCGTAGGTTCCACCCTGCGTGAGGAACAGCCCGTGCTGGCCGAAGATCCCGAACGGCTTGCCGAAGAAGTTGAACGTCCATTCGGTATTGAGCGGCGCGGCGCCGCCGAGATTGGCCACGCCGCCGACGCCGCCCATCTGGATGGCGAAACCGATCAGCCAGTATGCCAGCATGCCGGCGCCGTACACCATGAAGTTCATCATCATGGTGTGGTTCGCGTTCTTGGCGCGGCACAACCCGGTCTCGACGATCGCGAAGCCCGCCTGCATGAACATCACCAGGAACCCGGTGATCAGCGTCCACACAAAGTTGATGGCGATCTTGTTCTGCCCGACCTGGTTCACCACGTCGCCGATGCTCAGGCCCTTCTTGGCGTCGCTCGGGGGAACGTCGGAAACCGTCCCCGTCAGGCTGCCGTCCGGATCGCCTTTGAGCCGCACCTCCGGCTTGGGCGCCTCGATATTCTTCAGATCGTTCGTCGTAATCGGCGCCGCGGCCGCCGCCGGGGCAGGCGCCTGCGCCATCCCCAGGGACGCGGCCCACAGTGCGGCCACCATGATGAGCGGTAGTCTTTTCACGGGTTCATTTCCTCCAGATCGCGTTTTTCATGAACGCGCGGTTGATGATGCCGATGATGCCGGTGAGGCTCATCGCCAGTCCGATCAGCACGATCGCCATGCGCCCGCCAACGCTGGGCGTCATGGCCAGGCTCAGCACGCTGATCACGAAGCCGAGCAGTGTCACCAGAATTCCTGCCGCAACCATTCTTTCGGTTCCTCCTTATTCCTCGCGGTGTTCCCACGGCTTGCACTTCAGAAACAGAACAATCGACGCTGCCAGAATCGCCAGCCCGGCCCCTAGGGCGACGAAGCTGGTGTCCGCCGCCAGGCCCAGCGCGATCAGCGTGAACGCGATAAAAAACAACACGACTCCCTGTGCTTGTGTGGGGTTGGCCCCCATATAACACCTCCTGTTTTTTCTAGATGTCCGTTCTTAAAGCGCCGCGTCGCCGCGATCGCCGTTGCGGATCCGCACCGCCTCGGCCACGTCGAAGACGAAGATCTTGCCGTCGCCGATTTTGCCTGTGCGCGCCGCTCCGCTGAGCGCCGCGACGACTTCTTCGAAGCGCTCGGACGGAACTACCACCTCGACCTTCAACTTGGGCAGCAGGTCCACGTTGTACTCCTGCCCGCGATAGACTTCCGTGTGCCCCTTCTGCCGGCCGTGGCCGCGCGCTTCGCTCACCGTGATGCCCTCGATGCCGATGCCCGCCAGGGCCTCTTTCACTTCGTCCACTTTGAATGGCTGGATGATCGCTTCAATCTTCTTCATCGTTCCTACCTGAGGCGGCTGGTGCGCCGCTGCTTGTACACTTCTCCGTCCCCGCCGAAAACACGGGTCCGTACTCGCTTCTGTTTTGTGGGTGATTTCCCGCCCTGGGGAGCCGCCGACGGGGGCGGCGCCGCATCTCCGGCCGGTTAGTTGGCCGTGTGCGGCATTGAGAACTTCAGTCTACGGGGGAGCGGCGGAATTGTCCAATCGAAATTTTGAATTTCGGTTATGCGATTTTTCGCATTTTCACCGAATCGCTTTCGCGAATCCCGGCAAGCTCCGCTCCATCTCCGCCCGTGCGATGGTCAGCGAGAGCCGCATGTACCCGCTCCGCCCGAACCCCGTTCCCGGCACCGCGAGTATGCCTTCGCGCTGCAAGCGCCCGATGAACGCCACATCGTCCGCCACCGGCGTCTTCGGAAACGCGTAGTACGAGCCCTGCGGCCGCGGCGCGTCGTAGCCCATCGCCGTGAGCGCGTCGCACAGCAGATCGCGCTTCGCCTGATACCCCGCCACGTCCACCGTAGCTTCCGGCACTTCCGCCACCACCCATTGCCAGATCGCCGGCGCGTTGATGTACCCCAGAATCCGGTTCGCGAACGTGCACGCGTTCACCAGCGCCGCGGCCTCGGGCAAGTGCGGTGGAATCGCCAGGTATCCGATCCGCTCCCCCGAAATCGCCATCGCCTTCGACCAGCTCCAGGCCAGCACCGCCCGCCGCATCACCCGCAGCGTCTCCGGCGGCCGCAAACCGTCGAACACGATCGGCCGGTACGGTTCATCGCTCAGCACGAGCATCGGCTCGCGCACGATTTCGTCCACCGCCCGCAGCGTCGCTTCGCTATACACCGCGCCCGTCGGATTGTTCGGAGAATTCAGGATCAGCGCCTTCGTGCGCGGCGTGATGGCCGCCGCAATCCGGCCCACATCCGGCTGAAAGCGCTCGTCCGTCTCCACCGCCACGGCGCGCCCGCCGTGGTTCTCGATGTAAAACCGGTACTCCGGGAAGTACGGGTTCAGGAGCAGCACTTCATCGCCGGGATCGAGGATCGCCTTCAGCACCGTGTTCAGCGCGCCCGCCGCCCCCGTGGTCATGATCACGTTTTCGCCGGTGAACGGCACGCCGGTCCGCGCCGCGAGCCGTGCCGCGACCGCCGCGCGCACCTCCGGAAATCCAGCGTTCGGCATGTACGCATGGCTCCGCGGCCGGTTGCGCTCCACCACCCGCCGCAGCGCCGCGATCACTTCCGCCGGCGGCTCCACGTCGGGGTTGCCCAGGCTGAAGTCGAAGACGTTGTCGGCGCCGCACTCCCGCCGCATCTGGATCCCGATCTCGAACATCCGCCGGATCCACGACGAGCGTTCCATCTGTTCCCCAATGGTGCGCGAAATCCCCATAGCGAAGCCCGATTGTAGCGCCGCGCCCCCTCCCATGCCGCACCGGCGCGCCTCGTCCCGCATCGTCTAGAATAGGAGGTTTCATGGCGCTCTACCTGCCCATGGGCGCGGCAGTTGCCGGCGCGGCCGGATCCATGGCTTGGGCCGTGCGCGGGCGTTCCGCCGCCGTCTTCGGTCCCTCGGTGTGGCGCGGCCCCCGCCATCGCCACTCGATCGCCCTCACCTTCGACGACGGCCCCAGCGAAAGCACCCCCGAAATCCTCGACATTCTCGCCCAACACCGCGTCTCCGCCACTTTCTTTCAGATCGGCGCCAATGTCGAGCGCCTGCCCGAAATCTCCCAGGCTGTCTGCCAGGCCGGTCACCTCATCGGCAACCACAGCCATACCCACCCCCTCCTATGCTTCCGCTCCGCCGCATTCATCGAGGACCAGCTCCGGCAGGCTCAGGAAGCCATCGAAACCCACGCCGGCGTGCGCCCCACCTGGTTCCGCCCGCCCTTCGGTGTCCGCTGGTTCGGATTCGGCCAGGCCCAGCGCCGGCTGCACCTCATGGCTGTCATGTGGACTGTAATCGGCTATGATTGGAAGCTGAAGGCCGATGCGATCGTCCGACGCATGCGGAAGCGTGTCTCCAACGGCGCGATCCTCTGCCTTCACGATGGACGCGAGCTTCGCGCGAAGCCGGATATCGGCGTCACCGTGGAAGCCGTGCGGCACTTGGTCCCCATGTTGCTCGATCAGGGCTACAAATTTGAAACGGTAAGCCGACTATTATGTCCGACGACCTGATTCAACGCGTGCTCAAGGCGATCGCAAGCTCCAAGCGGATTCCCCTCGAAACCGTCACCATCGATAGCGACTTTCAGCAGTTGGGCATCGATTCCATGGACGCCGTCGAAATCCTGTTCGCTCTCGAAAACGAATTTGACATCGCCATTCCCGACGCGGAAGTCCGCTCCGTCCGCAACGTCCGGCAGATGTGCGAGGGCGTCGAAAGACTGGTCGCGGCCAGAGCGGGGTGCCCTCTGGGCCCCGCCGCCAGCAAATAGCCGTGCGTCGCGTCGTCATCACCGGCATGGGTGCCATCTGCGCCCTCGGCCGCAACGTCGCCGAAACCGCCGAATCCCTGCGCTGCGGCCGGTCCGGCATCGGCCCCATCGAATCCGCCGATACGTCTCAACTCCGCTTCCGCAACGGCGCCGAGGTGCGCGGTTATTCCCACCAGCCCTATTTCGACGACCGCCGCGCCGACTTCATCGACCGCTTCGCCCAGTTCGCCGTCATCGCCGCCCGCGAAGCCGTCCAGGATTCGGGCATCGAGCTGAGCCCCGCCCTCCGCGAAAACGCCACCATCATCACCGGCTCCTGCGTCGGCGGCCAGAGCACCGAAGATACCGGCTTCGTCGAGGTCTACAAGCTAGGCCACAACCGCGTTCACCCGCTGACCATTCCCAAAACCATGGCCAACGCCGGCGCCAGCCACATCTCCATGGAATTCGGCATCACCGGTCCGGCCTTCACTATTTCCACGGCGTGTTCCTCCGCCGGGCACGCCATCGGCCAGGCATTCTGGATGATCCGCAGCGGCATCACCGACCTTGCCGTCACCGGCGGCAGCGAAGCGCCTTTCAGCTTCGGCATCCTCAAGGCCTGGGAGGCCATGCGCGTGGTCTCGCCCGAAACCTGCCGCCCATTCTCGAAGGACCGCCGCGGCATGATCCTCGGCGAAGGTGCGGCCATGCTGGTGCTCGAACCGCTCGAAGCCGCCCGCGCCCGCGGCGCCCGCATCCACGCCGAAATCGTCGGCTTCGGCATGTCCTCCGACGCCTGCCACATTACGCAGCCCTCCGCCGAAGGTGCCGCGCGTGCCATGCGCGCCGCCCTCCGCGAAGCCGCGCTCGCGCCCGAGCAGATTGGCTACATCAACGCCCACGGTACCGGCACGGCGGCCAACGATCCCGCGGAAGTTGCAGCCATCCGCGCGGTGTTCGGCGCACACGCCGATAAACTCGCCATCAGCTCAACGAAATCCATGCACGGCCACGCCCTCGGCGCCGCTGCCGCGCTCGAATGCCTCGCCGCGACTCTTGCCCTCCGCGACGGCATACTTCCGCCCACCGCGAATTTCACCGAGCCCGACCCCGACTGCGCTCTGGACGTCATCCCCAACCAGGCTCGCCAGGCGCAAGTCGAGTACGCGCTCTCTAATTCTTTCGCTTTCGGTGGATTAAACGCGGTGCTGGCGCTGAAACGAGCCGAATAATGCTGGAATCGTCTACAGGTGATTCTCGATCAGCTTCTGGAGCTGCGATTTGCCGGTGGCACCGACGACCTGCTCGACGATCCTTCCGCCCTTGAACAGCAGCAGCGTGGGAATGCCGCGGATGTTGAAGCGCATGGCGGTGCCGCCATTCTCGTCCACGTTCAGCTTGCCCACTTTCAGCCGGCCGGCATAATCGGCGGCCAGGGCTTCCACGGTCGGGGTCATCATCCGGCACGGGCCGCACCATTCGGCCCAGAAGTCCACCAGTACCGGCATGTCCGCCTGAAGCACATCCTGATCGAAGCTCGAATCCGTAAACGTAAAGGTGTTCTGACCTGCCATTTTGTCTCCTAATATAGTTAGAATCCCGATTCCGGCAAAAGGATTCACGCCCCGCCCGCGAGCCGCCGGTAGAGCGCGGAATACGCGCAGGCCGACGAACGCCAGGAGAAATCCTTCTGCATTCCGCGCCGCATCATGGCGTGCCAGAGTTCCTGGTCCGCGTAGGCCCGGACGGCAACCCGCACGGCCGCGAGCAACGCCTCGCCGGAGTACTCCGCGAACTTGAACCCCGTGCCTTCCTCGATGGTATCATCCAGCCCGCCGGTGGAGCGCACCACCGGCACCGTTCCATACCTTAAACTATAAATCTGGTTCAGACCGCAGGGCTCGTAGCGGCTGGGCATCAGGAACATGTCCGCGCCGGCCTCGATGCGGTGCGCCAGGCCGTTGTCGAACCCGATCAGCGCGGCGATGCGGCCGGGATACTCGGCAGCCATGCGCCGGAAGAATTCCTCGTATTCCGGATCGCCGGTTCCCAGCGCCACAATGTAGAGGTCTTCCGCGACCAGGCCGGCCGCCGCCGCGGCGATGAGGTCGGTTCCCTTCTGCCGCGTGAAGCGCGAAACAATCCCCACCAGCGGGCGATCCATCGCTTCGCGCGGAAGCCCGAATTCGCCCACCAGGCGCTCCTTGCAAACACGCTTGCCGGAGAGATCGTCGGCGGAATAGTTCGCCGGAATCAGCGGATCGACGTCCGGGCTCCACTCGCGGTAATCCACGCCGTTCAGGATCCCGGTGAGCACGTCGCCGCGCGCGCGCAAAGCGCCGTCGAGTCCGAAACCGTATTCCGGCGTCTGGATTTCGCGCGCGTAGGCGGGGCTGACGGTGTTGAGGGCATCGGCGAAAGCGATGCCGCCTTTAATGAGACTGACGCGACCAAAAAACTCCATGCCGTCCGGCCGGTAGACGCCTGAATCCAGCGCGATATCCGCCAGCGCGGTCTTCGGGAAAAGACCCTGGTAACCGAGATTGTGAACGGTGAACAGCGTCTTCACGTCCACGAAAGTCGGGTCCGTGGCAAAGGTGGTGCGCAGATAGGCAGGCACGAGCCCGGCCTGCCAATCGTGGCAGTGGAAGATCCGCGGAGCAAAAAGAAAACGGGCCGCCGCCAGCGCCGCGCGCGCCAGCACGGCGAAGCGAATGTGGTTATCGGGATAATCGATGCCGGATTCACCGTAAAACCCCTTGCGGTCGTAAAGCGGAGGACAATCGACCAGGTACAGCGGAAATTCCTCGGCCGCCTGGTAGATGGAGACATCGTAGCGCGCGGGGCCGAAGTGGATGGGCACCCTGTCGTAGACCCGCCGCGCGCCCTTGAGGTCGATCGAGCCGTAGCGCGGAATGATGACCGCGACATCGTCGCCGCAACCGCGCAGCGCCGCCGGCAGCGCGCCAACCACATCCGCCAGGCCGCCGGTCTTGGCGAGCGGCGCAGCTTCGGACGACACCATCAGGACGCGAGCCACACTCGATTTTACCCCGCTTATTTCGGCGTGATGTCGGTGACCGGAATATCCCAGTGCGCGAGCAGGATTTCGAAGCGGCGCTGCTCCTCGCGCTGGTAGGTGGCCTGGTCGGGCCAGAGTTGCTTGATGATGCGCTCTTCATCGGGATTCGCCGTGGTGGCCACGGTGGAATTCTTGAACCGGATGGTGACGCGGTAATCCCAGCGGCCGTCTTCGGTCATGTGGTTGGCCGGCTGCTCCATCTTGACCGAGAGGATGCGGCCGGTCCCGATCTCCTTCTTCAGCAGCGGATAGTGGTTCTTCAGAAACAGCCGCAGGAATTCCTGCTGATGCCCCCACTGCACCTTGTAGTAATACTCCATGGTGTACGGGGCGCCGGCGGCGCCTTGCGACGGCGAGCCCTGGGCGAGGAGCGTGGGGGCAGCAAGGAGAAGCGCAAACAGAAGATTTCGCATAGATCCTCCAATGGCGAATGAACCGAATTCTAGCAAACCTCGACCACGTAAACCTGCGTGACGCCGGTGCGGTCGCTGGCGAAAGCCACCTTATCTTCTTCAAACGACCACGACGGGTGCGGGTGGGTCCATTGCGGGCCGTAGACCGTGTCGGCGGCATTTTCCATCCAGCTCAGGCTGTGGCGCGCGGCGGCGAAGTCTTCGGCGAGGGCGTAGCGCGATTTCTTCCATTGCGTACCCTGGCTGCTGGCTTCGCTGAGGCACAATTGCCGGCGCGCTCCCGCTCCAGCGGGCGCCCCGGCATCGATAATTTGCAGGCCTTCGTCGGGGTGGTTGGTGTCACAGAGGACGCGGCGTCCGGCGCGGTCGGGGGCGATGTGCCAGGCGTTGTATTCGGCGATCGTGGCGATGTGGCGCGTGTTCCAGTCCATGCGGCAGAGAGCGCGCGGCCAGACGGTGAAGACCAGGTCGCCGGTTCCGCCGAGAAAGGTTTCGTGGACGATGAATTCGTCGTTGCCGTGATGGTAGAGGCATTCAAGGCCGGAGCCGTCGCGGCGGACGCGGTGCATGCGCGGGGCGGGGTCGCCGGCGAATTCGATCCATTCGGGCTCGAGCGGATGGAACTGCGGATGGATCACGGTGCGCGGGAACGGGATGGCATGCCAGCCGCCGCCGTCAAATCGGCCGCTGACCAAACCGCAGGCCGCGCCGGATTTATACGCGGCCACCAGCCACTCGCCATCGCGGCTGATAGAGCACTCGCCGAATTCCGCACCTGCGGATTCGAAGATGGTGCGCTCGGCGAGAGTTTTCAAATCGACGGCGTATAGGCCGCCGCCGCGCGTGACCACGATCGAATCGCCGCCGGGATGCAAGCTGGGGCTGAACGGATGGATCGGCGTGCCGCCGGTGAGTTGGCGGGTTTCGCCGGATTGGAGCGAGATCGAAAATAATTGTGGCTCGCCGGTGCGGTAGGAAGTGAAAAACATTTCGCGGCCGCCGGGGAAGAAGGAGCTTTGCAAAAAATAGGAAGGGTGATTGATGGCGGGACCGCCGGTCACCTGCCAGACGCGCGCGCCGGTAGCGGGATCGCGGAACTCTGTCATTTGCTCCCCAGGTAGAGGTCGCGGCCTTTGACCAGCGCCGCGATCTTGGCATCCGCCACCGAGCGCTTGAGCATCCAGAAGCCGCAATCGGGATGGACCCAGCCGATGCGGCCGGGACCAGTGACGGCGGCGACGCGCTCGATGCGGCAGGCGATCTCTTCCGGCGTTTCGATGCGATTCACCTTGACATCCACCACACCGATGCCGAGCTTGATGCGCGGATCGACTTCTTTCAGCGCCTCGGCTTCGCTTTCGGAGCGGTGCGCCATTTCGAGCACCAGGTGATCCACGTGAAGCTGGTTCAGAAAAACGGTGAGCGCGCGCCATTCCCCGCGCTGCACGGTCTGGCCGCCGTAATTGCCAAAGCAGAGGTGCACGGCGCGACGGCCCTTGAAAGAATCGAGCACGCGGTTGATGGCGGCGGCGGCCAGCGGGCCATCGGTGGGATTGCCGGGAATGTTGGCCTCGTCGATTTGCAGGCAATCGCAGGGCAGGCCCGCCACCTGCTGCGCGAGTACGCCGGCGAGCGACATGAGCAGGTGCTCGAACTTGCCGTAATAGCGGTCCAGCAGGGTGCGGGCCAGCATGTACGGGCTGGTGACGGTGAATTTGAACGGGCCGCCGGCGACGCTGGCGGCCAATTCGCAATCGGCCAGCAGGTTGAGCGAACCTTCGGCGAGTAGGCCTTCGACCACGCCCGCGGCTTTGCGCCGGAACTGCATGGTCTGCAAACGCGCGAAGGCCTCGTGATCGCTGCGGCCGACCGCGGTGCGGACACCGGCCATGGGGCGGAGGAAATACTCGATCATCCCATTGGTCTCGGGATGGTTGACATCGAAGCGGTAGAGCTCGCCGTCGGTGGGCAGGTCGATGCCGGCGGCGCGCTGGATGCCGAAGACCACGCGCGTGGCGTCGAGGCGCCCCTGCTCGCTCGGGAGCGCGGCCAGCCAGTCGGGAATAGGATAGGAGCCGACGGTGGTGGTGAGGATCGCGGGTTCAAGCGGCATAGGCCTCCCAAAGAGCTTTGTAGTAGCGCAGGAAGCGCTCGGGCTGATCGCTTTGCGCACATTCGGCGAGGGTGTAGCGGTTGTAGCCCGAAGCGCCCAGCAGATGGAAAAATTCGCGGTAGGGGTAGCCGCTCACGAGTTCGTTGATATGGCAGTTGCGGATGTAGGGGCGGAGGAGATCGAAGCTCTGCTTAACGGAGCCATCGACCACGTCAGTGGGATTGGAATTCCAGCAGGCGCCGAGGTTGGGGTGGTTGGCGGCGCGCAGAATTTCGGCGGCGGTTTTCGGAACCTGGGTATCCCGGCCGTGAACCTCCATCCAGATCTCGATGTTCTTGGTCGCGCCGTAGGCGGCGGCCTCGTGGAGACCGGCTGCGATGTGCCCGATGGTGGCCTCCACCGGCACGCCCTTGGGAAGGCCGTTGGGGCGGACCTTGACGGCGCTGGCGCCGGTGTCGCCCGCGAGATCGACGAAGGTTTTGCAGATGGCGAGTTGTTTGGCGCGTTCGGCGGCATCGGGCGATTCGAATTCGCAGGTGCTGCCGTAGCTGAGCAGGCGGACTTTGGATTGCTCGAAGCGCTGGCGGACCCGCGCCCGCGCGGCGGCATCGATGGACGGTTCGACGCCGTGCTTGTGGCCGGTGCGCAGCTCGACGGCGGCGAGACCGGTCTTTTCCAGGGTCTGGATGATGGTCTCCAGATCCATGTCTTTGAGGAGATTGTAGGTGACGCAGCCGAGGTGGAAGGGCGGCAGCTCAGAGGGCGCGGTCTGAGCGAGGGCGGGACGCACGGCCAGCGCCAGCGGCGCGGCCACGAGCGGCGCGCCCAGGAAGGATCGGCGATTCATATAGGTGACTCCATTCAATCGTATACTAGAGTCCAGTGTTACACTCCATGACCCGGCGGAGCTTCGTCGGTACGATGACGGCTCTGGGTCTGACCGCTGCCGATCAGGGTTGGACAGAACTTTTTGACGGCCACAGCCTGGAGGGCTGGCGGCCGAGCGAACACAAGGATTCGTGGAAGGTCGTCGAGGGGCAGCTCGCGGCGGACGGGCCGCGGTCACATCTTTTCTACGCCGGCGGGTTCCACGGCGCCGATTTCAAGAATTTCGAGCTGGAGGTGGATGCGCTGGCACAGCCGGGCTGCAACTCCGGCGTGTTCTTCCACACGGCTTACCAGGAGAGCGGATTCCCGCGGCGCGGGTTCGAGATCCAGATCGACAACACCTATACCGGCGAGCGCGGGTACCTGGAGCGGAAGAAGACCGGCTCGCTGTACGCCGTCCGCAACGTTTATAAAGAGTTCGTGCGCGACAACGAATGGTTCAAGATCCACGCGCTGGTGCGCGGGAAGAACGTGCAGGTGCGGCTCAACGATATGCTGCTGGTGGATTACACCGAGCCGACGCCGCCGGTGATTCCGCCGGGCAGCGAGCGCGAGCGATATCTGAGCCACGGCACCTTCGCGCTGCAATGCCACAACGACGGATCGCGGGCGCGGTTCCGCAGCGTGCGGGTGCGGCCGCTGCCGGACGATCTGGCGACGCCCGAGCCGGCGCCGGTGGTGGACGACATTTTCCGGAAGGTGATCGAGCTCGGCGCGCACAATTACCCGATGGTCGACTACCACGTGCATCCCAAGGGCGGGCTGACGGTGGAGCAGGCGCTGGAGAAATCGCGGCGCGACGGGATCGAATACGGCCTCGCGATCAACTGCGGCGCGAGCTTTCCGACCAAGAACGACGACGCCGTCCGCGCCTACGTGGATTCGCTTCAGGGGCAGCCGTGCTTCATCGCCATGCAGGCCGAAGGGCGCGAGTGGACGGGGATGTTTTCGCGGCGCGCGGCAGCGCTGTTCGACTACATCTTCACCGATTCCATGACGTGGAGCGACGACAACGGGAAGCGCATGCGCACCTGGATACCGCAGGAAGTCGGAACCATCACGGACCCGCAGGAGTTCATGGACATGCTCGTGGACCGCACGGTGGGGATTCTGGAACACGAGCCGGTGGATATTTATGCCAACCCAACCTATATCCCGAACCAGATCGGCAAGGAGTACGACCGGCTGTGGACGGAAGCGCGGATCGAAAAGGTGGTGACCGCGGCGGCGAAGAACCATGTGGCCATCGAGCTGAACAACGCGCGCGATTTGCCGAGCCCGGCCATCGTGAAGGCCGCCAAGGCGGCGGGGTGCAAGTTCAGCTTCGGATCGAATAATAGTGGGCCGCAGAACTTGCGGCGCTGCGAGTACGGGATCCGGATGATCGAAGAATGCAAGCTGGGCTGGCAGGATTTCTTCGTGCCCGGGGCGTGGTGGCCCAAGGCGATCGAGCGGAAGCCGGACGCGCTGAAGGCTTAGGAAAACCGGGGACTGGCTGCGAAATTCCGCGCCGCTAATCCCCAGAAAAAGGGACATGCCTCCTCGCGGAATTTCGTTGCCTGTCCCCGGTTTTCCAGCGCACTCACTTTTACGACAGGCTGTTAACCGACAACCGCGCGATACCGTTTGTAGGCTTCTTCCCAGTGCGGGCTGGGGTGCGGATTGACCGCGACGGAGGCCCAGGAAGCGCGCACCACCGCGCGCAGTTGGCTTAGGTCCGCCAGTTCGCCGGCGCCCATGGCTTGCACCAGGATGTTGCCGATGGCGGTGGCTTCGGAAGGACCGGCGAGCACGCGGCGGCCGGTGCAGTCGGCCACGAATTGATTGAGCGTGGCGTTGCGCGAGCCGCCGCCCACGATGTGGATGAGGTCGATCGGGCGGCCGGAAAGCGTTTCGAGGCTTTCCACGACCTGGCGGTAGCGCAGCGCGAGGCTCTCCAGGATGGTGCGCGCAAACTCGCCGTGCGTGGCGGGCGGCTGCTGGCCGTGGGCGCGGCAATGCTCGGCGATGCGGCGCGGCATGTCGCCGGGTTCGAGGAACGCATCGGGATCGATGATCGCGGTGAAGGGACGCGCGGCGGCGGCCATGCGGGTGAGCTCTTCGTAAGTGTATTCGGCGCCTTCGAGGCTCCACGCGCGCCGGCATTCCTGGAGCAGCCAGAGGCCGGCGATGTTTTTCAGCAGGCGGATCTTGCCGCCGACGCCGACTTCGTTGGTGAAGTTCAGTGCCCGCGAGCGCGAATCGATGATGGGCGCGTCGAGCTCGAGGCCCATGAGGGACCACGTGCCCGAACTGATGTAGCACCAGTGCCGATTGCCTTCCGCGGGGACGGCGGCCACGGCGGAAGCGGTATCGTGGCCGCCGATGGCGTAGACCGGAGTGTTGGGCGCTTCGATCATCTTGCCGAGCAAGCTGCCGGGCTGGACGATGGGGCAGAGGATGTCGGAGGGCAGCCCGAGGCGCTGGAGCAGGTCGCAGGACCAGGACATGGTGATGGGGTTGAAGAACTGGGTGGTGCTGGCGATGGTGGCGTCGGTTTTGGCGATGCCGGTGAGGCCGTAGTTGAAGAGGTCCGGGATGGTGAGGAGCTTGCGCGCCGCGGCGAGCGCGGGAGAGGCGGCCAGCTTCATGGAGTACCACTGGAAAAGCGTGTTGATCTGCATGTGCTGGATGCCCGTGGCGGCGAAGACCTGCTCGCGCGGGACCACCGCGAACAGTTTCTCGGGCACGCCGTTAGTGCGGGCATCGCGGTAGTGGAAAGGCGGTTCGAGCAGCAGGCCATCCGCGCCGAGCAGGCCGAAATCCACGCCCCAGGTATCCACGCCGATGCCATCGAGCGGAATCTTGCGTTCGCCGGCTTTCGAAATGCCGGTCTGGATTTCGTCCCAGAGCCTGGAGAAATCCCAGTGGAGGCCATCGGGGCGGCGCATGGGGTTGTTGGGGAAGCGGTGCAGCTCGGAGAGCGCCAGGCGGCCTCCGCAGAGCGCGCCGAGGATGGCACGGCCGCTTTCAGCACCGAGATCGAATGCCATATATTGGCTCATAAATCGATATGATAATCCTCACGCCGGGGAGGCGGGCCGGCGAACCGGATCAATTTTCAGGTCCGAAAGCCGGAAATCTCTCCGTATAATAGAGAGGCGAAGCCGCACGTATCGCGCAAGCACCCATGACGATCCCCATGGTCAATCTCCGGCCCCTTCTGGAGGCCACTGAGCCCGCCTGGCGGGCCAACCTGGCGCGCCTGTTCGAGCGCATGCACTTTATTCTGGGCGAGCAGGTCCAGGCATTCGAAGCCGAGCTCGCGGCCGCCTTCGGCGCGCGCTTCGCCGTGGGCGTGGGCACGGGCACCGCGGCCATCGAACTGGCGCTGCGCGCCGCCGGATTGCCGGCCGCGGCCGAGGTGCTGCTGCCCGCGCTCACCTCGCCGTTTACCGCGCAAGCAGTGCTGGCGGCGGGCTGCCGCGTGTGTTTCGCCGACGTCGATCCCGAATTCCTGCTGCTCGATCCCGAGCCGCACATCCGCAAGACCACGCGCGCCCTCGTGCCCGTGCACCTTTATGGACAGCCCTGCGACGTTGGAGCTGCTGCGCGACGCCACAAGCTGGTTGTGGTGCAGGACGCCTGCCAGGCTCACGGCGCCCCCGTGGCGCTGTTCTCCCGCGCGGTGGCCTACAGCTTCTACCCCACCAAGAACCTGCCCTGCCTGGGCGACGGCGGCGCGGTGCTCACGGATTCCCGCACCGTGGCTGAAAAGGTCCGCCTGCTCCGCGACGGCGGCCGGCGCAATGACCAGGTCTCCCGCATCCGCGCCATCAATTCCAGGCTGGATGAAATGCAGGCCTGCTACCTGCGCGCCTTCCTGCCGAAGCTGCCCGAATGGAACGCCGATCGGGTGCGCCTGGCGGCGCTTTACGATGACGCGCTCGCGGGATGCCCCGGAGTGCGGCCCATCGGGCGGCGCCCCGGCTCGGTCTGCCATCTCTACGTGGTGCGGGCCGCGCGCCGCGAGCGCCTGCGCCAATTCCTGGCGGAACGAGGCATCTCCACCGGGGTCCACTATCCCGTCCCGCTGCATCTCCAGCCGGCTTTCCGCAATTGCGGCGGCCGGAGGGCGTCGCGGCGCGGCGATTTTCCGGTGGCCGAACGCGCCTGCCGTGAAATCCTCTCGCTCCCGCTCTGGCCGTCGATGCCCACCGGCTTCGTAGATGAAGTTGCCGGCCGCGTGCGAGAATTTTATTCGGGCAGCTAATAGCCAATGGCTCTTTATGACCCGGCTCGATCGCTTCCTGGTATTTGCCGAATCCCACCGGCTGGCCATGCTCGCCATGGCCGGTGCGCTGGTAGTGCTGACTGCGGCGTTGGATTTCATGCTGGCCAACATTTCGGTCGGGTTTCTCTATCTTTTCCCGGTGCTGCTTTCCGCGGCGGCCCTCAACCGCCGCCAGATCGTTGGTCTGGCGATCCTGTGCGGGTATCTGCGCGAATCCTTCGATCCGCTGCAAATGCCGGGGTCCATGCCGGGGCTCCACGACTTCCTGCGTGCCTTCGATCCGCTGCACTGGGCGCCGGGCGCTACCGGGCGCCTGCTGGTGGCTTCCGCCGCCTTCGCCATGACGGGCTTCTTCGTGACGGAGCTCAACCAGCGGCGGCGCCTGCTGTCACAGCACCTCCGGGAGCACGAGGAGCAGATCCGGCTTCGCCGTGAGGCCGAGCGCCAGCTCCGCATCCTGATCGATACCAGCCCGCTTGCCATCCTCACGCTGGACGGCTCGGCGCGCATCCTGCTGGCGAATGAATCCACGCGCCAACTGCTGGCCTTCGAAAACGAACCTCTGGAGGGCGCCGACGTCGGGCCCTATCTGCCGATCCTCGCACGCATGCTGCGCAGCCATCATTCCGGGGGCAACATCCGCACCAACGTGGAATGCCGGGGCCAACGCCGCGGCGGCGAGGTCTTCCTGGCGCACGTGTGGCTCTCGACCTATCGCACCTCGCGCGGCGCCGGATTGGCCGCGGTGGTCTGGGATGCCTCCGAGAGCTTGCGCGACCGCGAAGACGCCAGTGTCGATTCCATGATGGCGACCTCCCGCGTGCTCATCGGCGCCATGTCACATGAGATCCGCAATCTCGCCGCCGCCGCCTCCTCCGCGTATGCCGCGCTGACGCCGCCCGCCGGCGGGCACGAAAGCGAGCCGTTCCAGGCCCTCGGGTCGCTCATCCAGGGGCTCAAAAAAATCGCCTCCTCGGGCTTGCGCATGGCCTCCGCGCGCGAAACCGCCGCCGCCGATCTCGGCACGGTGCTGGATGAGACGCGCATCGTCATCGAGCCGCCGCTGCACGAAGCCGGCATCGACGTGGCCTGGGATATCGCGCGCGGCCTGCCCCTCGTGCAGGCCGATCACCACAGCCTCTTGCAGGTGTTCGTCAACCTGGCGCGCAACAGCCGGCAGGCCATGGAGCACTCCGAGATCCGCAAGCTCTCCATCGAAGCGGTGCTGGAAAGCGATCTGGTGGTGGTCCGCTTTCGCGATAGCGGGCCCGGCGTGGCGCACCCCGAGGAATTGTTCCGCCCCTTCCAGCCCGGGGCCTATGCGGCCGGTCTGGGGCTCTATATCTCGCGCGCCATTCTGCGCGCGCACGGCGGAGGATTGCGCTACGAACCGCAGCCCCGCGGGAGCTGCTTTGCAGTCGAGCTCTGGCCGATGGAAAATAGCAAAGTGGAGTGATGCAACAGAACCAAACAATTAGTGCGCTGCTGGTGGACGACCATTCGCTCTTCCGTGAGAGCGTGGCGCGCGTGCTGGCCGACGATCCCGGGCTGGAGATCGAGCATTGCGGCAGCATTCGAGAAGCACTCCAGATCCTCTCGCAGCGCCGCTTTGACCTGGTCCTGCTGGACCACGACCTCGGTTCCGAGCGGGCCTCCCAGTTCTTGCCGGCCGCCCGCCAGGCCGGCTTCGAAGGCCGCGTCCTCGTGGTGACGGCCTGGATCAGCGGCACCGAGGCGCGGCGCCTCATGCGCCAGGGCGTCTCCGGAATCTTTCTGAAGCACGCGCCGCTCAGCGAACTGTCCGAAAGCATACGCATCGTGGCCGCCGGCGGCACCTGGATCGATCGCAGTTTTGCGCGCGAGCAGAGCATGGAATCGTCCGAAACGCCCGCACCGCTGTTCAACGACCGACAGAAGAGGGTGCTGCGCTACGTGGTGGAAGGCCTCTCCAACAAGGAGATCGCCTGGCACATGCAGATCTCGGAAAGTTATGTGAAAGCTATCCTGCAAGGCCTTTTTCAGAAGACCGGCGTGCGCACACGCGGACAATTGGTGCGGGTGGCTTTCGAACAATACGAAGATCAGTTGTAAGGCAATCATCGTACGTACCGACAGAACGGTGACAGAGCTTTGTTTATCCGAAAGATAGACTATCGCCGAAACCCGCTGCCGCGTTACTGTAGACGCATAACCCAGCCGGACCTCAGACTCGGCAACCGAGGCATAGGGGTGAGTGTCGCTGTCGGACACGAACTGAAGGTGAGTCCGCAACGGACGGATCGCCACTCGCGGGGATCAGGGTGCTACGGCAAGTCATATACCGTCTCGCCGCTTGCGATATTCGGGCGTGTGCGACGGTAGTGCTCGAACCGGGTGCCCTGCTCACCGCTTGCGCCATTCGCCGGCACACGCCCGCTGAAATCGAAGCCGGCGCGGATCCTTACGCCGTGGAATTTCTGCTGGGCGGGCGGCCGATGACATGCGCGCTGGCGGCTTTCCAACCGCGTACGCAAGCCATCGTTGCCTCGCCGCAGGGCGCCCCACGTGCCCCACGTGCCCCACTCGACGCTTGAAATCCGGACTTAATGGACATAGGATTAGAATCGAGGATCGGATATTCAGATG
Source organism: Acidobacteriota bacterium (assembly GCA_021787555.1). Taxonomy (GTDB): domain Bacteria; phylum Acidobacteriota; class Terriglobia; order Bryobacterales; family Bryobacteraceae; genus JAJYLS01. The sequence goes on from JAJYLS010000011.1 coordinate 28,924, forward strand.
AAAGCGTCTTTTTTAGCTGGCTTTCTCCTGGCCGCGGGGTTGGTCTTCGGGCAGGGGATGCCGCGCATGGTAACCTGCGAACCACAAACGGGAAAAGTAGGCGATGTCATCGCCGTAACGGGTGAGAACTTGCAGAAGGACATGGTTTCCAAGGTCTACCTCACCGATGGGAAGAACGATCTTCCTGTCGAGGTGACCGAGCAAACCCCAACTTCCATCAAGTTCAAGATCCCCACTAAGGCTGTCCCCGGCAACCGGCTGGCGTTGATGGTGCTGACAACGGGAAAGGACGCCAAGCTGATCGAGCAACCGGTTAAGGTAGCAATCGCGCAATGAGCAGCGCCGGCCGGAGGTGACTGCTTACATGCGCCGGTACGGGCTCGCCAGGTAACGGCGGCATTCCTGCGCCGCCGCGGCTTGCGGGGCGTAGGCGATGGCTTTTTTGTACGCCTCCACCGCCTGGGGGCGGCGGTGCGTGAGGTCGTAGATTTGTCCCATGCGGAGGTAGGCGGCGACGCCGGTATTGAGATCCACCTCCTGCGAGGCCGCGGCCACTTTCTTCATGTTTTCCAGCGCCGCATCGAATTCACGGTACCAGAACTGAATAGTACCTTCCTGAAACCAGATCTTCTCCCACCGAACGCGGTCGTAGCCGGGCGCGTGGCGCTGCTTGAGCGCGGCCACTTCCTCCACCGCCGCCAGCGCATTCGTCTTGTCTCCCGCCATGCTGTACATCTGCGAGAGTTCCAGCCGCAGCAGGTAGTTGCGCGGGAACCGGCGGATCAGGTCCTGGACCAGCGGAATCGCCGACTTCGGCCGGTTCTCGCGCCGGTAGAGCGCGCATAGGAAAATCTCCGCGTCCAGCTTGTTCTCCTTGCCGTGCGCGGCCACATCCTGGATGATGCGGATGCCTTTTTCCTTGTCGCCGCGGATTCCCACCAGGAAGCCCAGCATGCGATATTGCCAGTTGAGGCTGCCGACGATGTAATCGTGTAGCCCTTGCACCAGGCGCGCATCCACGTTGGAAGGGTCCAGTTCGGTGATGCGGTTGTGCAGGCGGCGTGCCGTGGTGGCGTCGCGCAGCGAATCGCGCCAGGCCTTCTTCACGATCCAGTAGTAATTGCACCGCAGGCCGTAAGAGATACCCAGCGCGTACATGGCGGCAGTGTCGTTGGGATTTTTCCCCAGCCGCGCGTTGGCCAGGCTCATCGCCGTCGCCAGCTCGCTCAGGAACCAGCTCTCCGTTCGCGGGCTCGGGTTCAGCTTGGGCCGCCGCAGAAAGGAATTGTTGCCGGAAACCAGCTCGCTTTCGAGCGCGCCGTCGCGATACATCTCCTTGAACACGATGGCCTGTGCCAGGTGGTTGTGCAACTCGGGATCGGAAGGAGTCAAAGCGATGGCGCGCTGGAAATCGGCGATGGCCTCGTCGTATTCGAGGTTATAGAAGTGGTCGTAGCCGCGTTCGACCGCGTTTCCGACCTGGCTGGTTTCCTGGCCTGCCAGCGCGGCCGCCGACGCCAGCACCAGCGCGAGAATCTTCACCTGCATATTTTAGCGTGCAGCGGAATGGTATCCTGGGATATCACCCCCTTGAAAGTCGGATTTGTCAGCTTGGGTTGTCCCAAGAACCTGGTGGATAGCGAAGTCATGATGGGCCAACTCGCGGCCAGAGGCCACGAGCTCACGCCGCATCCGGACCAGGCCGACGTGCTCGTGGTCAACACGTGCAGCTTCATCGATCCCGCCAAAAAAGAATCCATCGACGCCATCCTGGAGATGGCCGAATACAAAAGAATCGGCCGCGCGCGCAAGCTCATCGTGGCCGGATGCCTGGTGGAGCGATACCGCGGCGATATCCGCAAGGAACTGCCGGAAGTGGACGCGCTCATCGGCACCAACGAGGTCGAGCGCATCGTTGCGGTGTGCGAAGGCATGCACGGCGAATCCGGGGCACCCGCCGATGTCGCGGGTCGCGCAACGGCTCCCTACCTGTATCACGACCTCACGCCGCGCGTGCTGGCCACGCCGCGGCACTTCGCCTATATCAAGATCGCCGAGGGCTGCGACCATCCCTGCACCTTCTGCGTGATCCCGCAATATCGCGGAAATTTCCGCAGCCGGCGCTTCGAATCGGTAATCGCTGAAGCCACGCGCCTGTTCCAGCAGGGCGTGCGCGAAATCAACCTGATCGGCCAGGACACCACCTGCTACGGCGAAGACCTCGGGCTCACGGACGGGCTGGCGCACCTGCTGGAGCGGTTGGCGCAAATCGAGACCCCGCGCGAGAAATGGGTGCGTTTCCTTTACGCCTATCCGAACAAGGTCACGCAAAAGCTGCTCGATACCGTCGCGGAGCACGCCGCGCTGGTCAAGTACCTCGATATGCCGCTCCAGCACGCCAGCGCCGCCGTGCTCAAGCGCATGAAGCGCGGGGCGTCGGGCGATATCTTTCTCAAGCTGATCGAGCGCATTCGCCGGTCCATTCCCGGGGTGGCGATCCGCACCAGCTTCATCGTGGGCTTCCCCGGCGAAACGCCGGCCGAATTCGAAGAGCTCTGCCAATTTGTGGAAGCGGCGCGCTTCGACCGCCTCGGCGTCTTCGCCTATTCCGACGAAGACACCAGCGCGAGCTACGCCCTGGACGGCAAGGTGAACGGCCGCACCGTTCAGAACCGCAAGCGGCGCCTGATGGCCCTCCAGCGGAAGATTGCGCGGCGGCGCAGCCGCGCGCTCGTGGGCGCCGAGGTCCCCGTGCTGGTGGAAGGACCATCCGAGGAAACCGACCTGCTGTGGCAGGCGCGTATGCCCGGCCAGGCGCCGGAGATCGACGGCGCGGTGCTGATCAACGATTTCGATGGCGGCCAGCCGCGCCGCGGCGAAATCCGCAGGCTGCGCGTCACCCAGGCGCACGATTACGACGTGGTCGGCACGCTGCTGCCGGCGACAGAACCGGCGCCCGAGTTCGCGCCCGCGCCGCTGATCCAGATCAAGGCAAGCTGATGGTTTGCCCCATTTGCAAGAAACCGGTGAAGCCGGAGGACCCGGAATTTCCGTTTTGCGGCGAGCGGTGCCGCATTATCGACCTCGGCAACTGGGCTTCGGAGAAATACGTCATCCCCGAGCCCTCGCAGCCTGAACGCAAGAAGGACGACGAAGAGGATGAAGCTTAAGTCCGCGCGGGCGCTGGCCACATGGTTCGGCTGCGGGCTTGCGCCCTTCGCGCCGGGGACCGTGGGATCGGCCGCCGCGCTGGCCATCGCCGCGGCGCTCCATGCCTGGCTCGGGTTCGGCCGCTGGCACTTTCTCGCGCTTGCGGCGGTCTTCTTCTTCCCCGCGGTCTGGGCAGCCGGAGAAACCGCGCGCGCCGCCGGGATCGAAGACCCGGGGTTCGTGGTGATCGACGAGGTGCTCGGGCAGTGGATCTCGCTGGCGGGCGCGGCGGCGTTCGATTGGAAAACCGCGCTCGCCGCCTTCGTTCTCTTCCGCCTATTCGATATCTGGAAGCCGTTCCCCGTGCGGCAACTCGAATCCCTGCCAGGCGGCTGGGGCATCAACGCAGACGACATCATGGCGGGCGTTTACGCGGCCCTTGTGCTGTTTGCGGCCGGGTGGTTCAATCTTAAATAGGTGAAACGCTTATGAGCACGTTGTACGACGAAGATCTGACAGAGTGGGCTTTTCACAATGCCGATCTGCTGCGCTCAGGGCGTTTGAGGCCGGCTTTGAGATTCAACCTCCCGCCCAGTGCCCGTTCACTTTCGAACAAATCCTCGGACCGGACGTACTCTGACGCTCCCGGCGGAACGGCTCGCGCCCGCGCTACAATCGTTATCTGAAATGGCTCTCCGGAAATCTTCCGACCCCAAGCCTCAAATTTCCCAGGTTTCTCCGCACGCAGCCATTGCCGGCGGCGAGCTGGTGATTCGCGGGAAGGGCTTCGCCAAAGCCGAACGCCCGCGCGTCACCATCGGGGAAGTGGGTGCGCCCGTGGTCATCGGCTCCGATTCGTTCATCATCGCACGCGTGCCGGAAGGCGCCACCGCCGGCGAGGTGGTGATCGAGAACGGCGACTCTACCAGTGAATCGTGGGCCTGCGACATCGGCGTGCCTATCGCCGACAGCCTGCATCCCGTGGCCAATCCCGCCATCGACGTGTTCGGGAACATCTACAGCACCTTCAGCGGCTCGCGCGGCCAGAAGGTCCCGGTGGCCGTGTACAAAGTCGACCTGAACTTCACCATGAAGCCGTTCATCAACGATCTCATGAATGCCACCGGTCTGGCGTTCGACGCGCAGGGCATGCTGTACATCTCCAGCCGCTACGACGGCATGGTGTACCAGGTCACGCCCAACGGCAACATGTCGGTATACGTGGAAGGCATGGGGGTGGCGACGGGGATTGCGTTCGACAAGGAGCACAATCTGTACGTCGGCGACCGCAGCGGAACGATTTTCAAGATCAGCCCCAACCGCCAGATCTTTGTGTTCGCCACGATCGAGCCGTCGCTCGCCGCCTATCACCTGGCGTTCGGGCCGGACGAGTACCTGTACGTGAGCGGGCCCACCACTTCCAGCTTCGATTCCATCCACCGCATCTCGACCCAAGGCAGCGTCGAAACCTTCTACCGCGGCCTCGGCCGGCCGCAGGGGTTGGCCTTCGACGACGAAGGCCGGCTGTATGCCGCCGCCTCCATCGGCGGGCACAAGGGCGTGGTGCGGATCTATCCCGACCGCCGCGCCGACCTGTTCCTCTCCGGTCCCGGAATCGTGGGTCTGGCCTTCACGCCTTCGCGCGCCATGGTCGTGGCCACCACCAACGCCCTCTACCGCGTCGACGTCGGCATCAAAGGCTTGCCGCTGTTTTAATGGACGCCGAAATCATCGCCATCGGCTCGGAGATGCTGACGCCGCAGCGCGTCGACACGAATTCCCTCTACCTCACCGCGGAGCTCAACAAGCTGGGCATCGAAGTGGTCACCAAGTCGGTGATCGGCGACGACCGTGAGCGCCTGGCGGACGCGGTCAGACGCGCGGTGGCGCGCTCCGGAATCGTGGTTCTTTCCGGCGGGCTGGGCCCGACCGAAGACGACGTGACGCGCGAGGCGGTAGCGCTGGCGCTCGGCCGCAAGCTGGTCTTCAACCCTGAAATCGCCGAGGCCCTCGAGCAGCGCTTCTCTCGCGCCCGCCGGAAAATGGCCGAGGTCAACAAGCGCCAGGCGTTCGTCATCGAAGGCGCCACCGTGCTCGCCAACGACCGCGGCACCGCGCCCGGACAGTGGGTCGAGGAGTCCGGTGCGGTGGCGATGCTGTTGCCGGGACCGCCGCACGAGCTTCAGGCCATGTTCGAGCGGCAATGCGTTCCACGCCTCGCGCGCATCGTGCCCAAACAGGCCATCCGCACCATCTGCCTGCGCATTGCCGGGATGGGCGAATCCGACCTCGATACCCTGATTGCCCCGGTTTACAAAAAGTACCAGAACCCGGCCACCACGATCCTCGCGGCCAACGGCGATTTGCAGGTGCACCTGCGCGCCCGCTGCGCCACCGCGGCGGAGGCCGATGCACTGCTCGCGGAAGTGGCCGGACCCATCGAACTGCTGCTCGGCGACCGCGTCTATTCGCGCAACGGCGATCCGCTGGAAGTCGTGACCGGCACCATGCTGCGCAAGCTGCACGCCACGGTGTCGGTTGCCGAAAGCTGCACCGGCGGGATGCTCGGCGAGCGCATCACATCGGTCCCCGGCAGCTCGGAGTATTTCGCCGGCGGCTTCATCACGTACAGCAACGATCTCAAAATTGAGTTGCTGGGCGTACCGCCGGAAATCCTGGCCGAGCATGGCGCCGTCAGCGAGCAGACCGCCGAAGCCATGGCGGTGGGCGCGCGCCGCAGAACGAACTCCACCTACGCGCTTTCCATCACCGGCGTCGCCGGCCCGGATGGCGGCAGCGAAGCCAAGCCGGTGGGCACCGTCTACATGGGCCTAGCCGGCGCCGGCGGAACCGAGGTCCGCCGCCGCCAATTCCTCGGCGACCGCCAGCGCATTCGCGTCTTCTCGACCCAGATGGCGCTGGACATGCTCCGCCGAAAGTTGGCCTGCCGGGGCTGAGATGCCGGTTCCGAGTAGCCGGAAGATAGCTGGTAGAACCGCGCCGCCTTCGCCAGAACAGATTGCTGTTATCGTAGCTGGTCGAGGCGCACGTCGAACTGGTCGGTGCGCTGCCGGAGAACCGAGTTATCGATATAGTTGCGGGTAGTGCTGGCGAGCATGGGCGCGGGCAGCAATTTCATGAGCTTCACCGCCGCTGGATCGAGGCGGCCGGTGGGAATGATATTGCCGGCGAAAGGCTGCCGGACAAGCTGGCCGTTAATGGTCTGGAGCGTCGTGGGATCGTAGATGGTGGTGCCGAACTGCGAGAAATTACCGGTTTCGACCATCTGCTGCTGGGCCGCGGTGGGAATGGTCGACACGAACGACTGGCCCAGGCGGATGCGGATCCCCTGGTAATCGCCGAAGAAGAAGGTCTTGCCGCGGCGGATGGGGCCGCCGACATCGGCGCCGAATTCGTTGCGGCGGAATTCGGGTGCGGCGACGCCCGCGCGATTGTTGAAGAAATCGTTGGCGTCCATGGCGTTGTTGCGCATGTATTCCCAGGCGTTGCCGTGGAGCTTGTGGCGCTCCCGGGTCAGGACAAAACCGCTGCTGGAGACCTCTCCGATCCAGCCGCGCAGTTTCGAGCCGTCGTGGGAACTCACTTCAACGGCCGCGGCGGGCGATGACTATCTTTCCATCGCTGCCGCGGTGAGGCGGCGCAGAACAGGTTCCGACAGGTTCCGGCCGCAGAGCACGACGGCCACGGTCTTGCCCTGATAGCGTTCCGCGGTTTTCAGGAACGCCGCCACCGCCACGGCCGCGGCGCCCTCGATCAGCCAGTGCTCGGCTTCGAGCACCCGGCGCATGGCCGCCAGGATCTCGTCTTCTCCCACCAGCACCGAACGGTCGATCACGAGATCGCAAAGCTCCAGCGTCACGGAGCCGGGCTCGAGGCCGCCGGCGGTGCTCTCGGACAGCGTGGGGCGCTCGGAGACTTCGACGATGCGGCCCGCTTCCAGGCAGCGGTGGAGCACCGGGGAGTTTTCGGGCCAGCAGCCGACGATTTCGGTGTCGGGGGCAACCGATTTCAAGTACGCGCCGATGCCGCCGATCAAACCTCCCCCGCCGACAGCGGCGAACACGGCATCGAGCGCGGGAAACTGGCGCTCCATTTCCACCGCGATGGTGCCCTGCCCGGCGATAACGTCGAGATCGTTGTACGGCGAGATGAACACCTTGCCCGATTCGGAGGCGGCGGCGCGCGCGGCGCACTCGGCTTCCAGCGGATTGGCTCCCACGCGGCGGATCTGCGCGCCGAGCGCTTCGATGCGGCGCGCCTTGGCCGGCGAGACGTGTTCGGAGAGAAAAATCTCGGCGGCGATGCCATGCTCACGGGCCGCGGCGGCAACCGCGAGGCCATGATTGCCATTGGACGCCGCCATCACGCCCGCCGCGGCCTCCTGCGGCGAGAGTAGCGCGATCTTGTTCGACGCGCCGCGGAACTTGAACGAGCCCGTGTGCTGCAAGTGCTCCAGCTTGAGCCATGCGCCAAGTTCCGCCGAATATTCCACCGGCGTTTCCCGCACCGAGGGCGCGATGCGGCGGTATGCGGCAAGGACGGCCGCCTTCATGGCAACATCCGTTTCACCACAGAGCCGCCGCGGTGCAGATCAGAACGTCACGCGGAGCGACATCTGGATGATGCGGTCGGCGTTCTGGAGCCCGCCGATGGTGCCCGCGGTGGCGTTGCCAATAGCCGCGGCAGGATTGCCGAAGTTCGGATGGTTCAAAATGTTGAAGAACTCGCCGCGCAGGGTGATCCACTTCTGCTCGGAGATGTAGAACCGCCGGTGGATTCCCATGTCGATATTGAACAGGCTGGGACCGGTGAGGATGCCGCGGCCGGCGTTGCCAAAGGTGTACTGCGCCGGCGCCGCGAAGCAACTGGTGTTGAACCAGTGGTCGATGGTGCCGTTCGAGATGTTGCCGTTGCACAGGGCGTTGGGCCGCTGCCCGCCGCCTCCGGCGGAGTTCGAGACGTTTGTGCCAAGAGTAGGCGTAAAGTAACTGCCGCTCTGCACGGTCCAGATGCCGTCCAACTGCCAGCCGCCCACGATGCGGCTGGCCACTCCCTTATTGAGGAATTTCTGGCCGGGGCCGAAGGGCAGATCGGCGACGTGGTTGAACACCAGCACCTGGGCGTGGGAGTCGGGCGTCGGCCCCCATTCGCAGGCGAAGCAGCGCGCGTTCTGCGGCGGGCCGTTGCCGCCGCCGTTGATATAACCGCCATCGGCCATGTTCTTCGAGTACGTATATGACAAAGTAAACTGGAGGTTACGGGTGTAGGCTTTGTGTACAGATACCTGCAACGAATTATACTCCGAGCTGGCGAAATTCGTGTTGTAAGTTACGGTAACTATGTTCGGGTTAATGGCGTACATGGGATAGCGGGGGCCTTGCGGTCCGGGACCGGGGAAGGACTGGTTATAGTCGTAGGGAGCAAACAGGTCCAGGCCTCGCGTTCCCACGTAGCTCACATCCACCATCGAGGTGGGCGTGATCTGGCGCTGCACGCCGAAGCTCCATTGCATCACGCGCGCCGACTGCATGTTGTAATCCCAGGCCTGGAAACTGCCCTGGCTGAGCGCCGCCTCGTTGTTGACATTCGGAGTCGCCGCCGCGGGGAGGCCTTGGCTGATGCGCAGCGGAGGCAAACCGTTTTGGTCCGAGGTAATAACCTGCGAAAGAAAGTACGGCGGATTCTTGTATAACTGACCGCCGCCCTTGCCCGGCTCGACGTAGGATTCGCCGAAGCCGCTGCGCAGGACCGTCTTACCGTCGCTGGTGAGCTTATAAGCCAGGCCGACGTGAGGGCCGAGCGAGTCGATATCGGGGTTGCGCAGGCTGCGGCTGTTGCCGTTCAAGCCGGCGACCGCCACCAGGCCCGTGTTCAGATTGAGGTTCGAAAAATGGTCGTGCACGTCGTAGGGCGGCATGAACACGTCGTAGCGCAGGCCGTAATCCAGAGTCAGGCGGTTGGTGGCCCGCCAGGAATCCTGCGCGTATCCGGAATAGATGGACCAGCGCATGCCGAACGTGCTCGTGAGGGCGTTGCGCGTGACGCTATCCGGCACGCCGAGGGCGAAATCGGAGAGCGAGGTGGTGGAGAGGCTGGAGCCCACCTGGCGCGTGAACTGGCCGTTGAAACCGAAGTTGCCGCGCGTGGGAAAGGCCGAGTAGCCGTTGAAATCGTTGCGGATTACCATCGC
>JAJYLS010000011.1:38294-38833 GCA_021787555.1 Acidobacteriota bacterium
AACTGGTACGTGGTGGTCTGGCTGTCCTCCGGGAAGGAATTGGCGTCGCCGATGATCTGATAGCCGGAGACGTTGAATTCGGGCAGCCCGCCGGACTTGTCGTTGATGTTGATGCCGGGAATGCCCAGCGACGTCGCCGCCGGGTACGGCTCGTCGAGCGGCGTGATATTGGCGTTCCACCGCACTACGCCCACCCGCGCTTCGTTCACCGTGGTGGGGCTGATCATCTTGGTGAAAGTCAGTTCGGCCGACTGGTTGACGAGCGGCTCGGTGGTTCCGCTGTCGCCCACGATCGAAATGTACGGCCCCACCGGCACGATGGGATTGGGAGGCGTGGCGATGGCGCCGGGCTTGATCAAGTCGCTGTTGTCGTAGCTGTACTTGAAGTAGAGGCGATCGGATTGGCCGACGTTCTGGTCGAGGCGCACGTCGAACTGGTCGGTGCGCTGCCGGAGAACCGAGTTATCGATATAGTTGCGGGTAGTGCTGGCGAGCATGGGCGCGGGCAGCAATTTCATGAGCTTCACCGCCGCTGGATC
>JAJYLS010000267.1 GCA_021787555.1 Acidobacteriota bacterium
GGTCTGCGAAACGAAGTACTTAGACAGATATCCAGCGAAAGTCAGTACTTCTTCTCTTGCGAAGCGGTTCCCCGAGTACTAGGAAACCCCCGAGTCCACGAAAGAGGCTCCGCGGATCGAGCTTTTTGTACTAGTACAATCAGACCTAAGTTAGAAACCATCGGTATCTTTTTCTCATTGACTTACAAGCAATTGGACTTTACGATTGGGTTGCTATGTCTCACTCGGCAAGTCCGTCCCCGCGCCCAATCTTGGCTCTCATTCTCGCGCTGGCCGCTGTCTTGGCCGTCCAGCCGGCGAAGGCTCTGCCCATTTCGCCCATTTCGTCCGTTTTCTTCAGTACGAATGGCCCCGTGACAGTGGGCGGCCAGGAAGTGAATGTGCAAGCCACATTCGACTTCTACTCGCCGGACGTGATCACGGTCACCGTGCTCAACATGGAACAGAATCCGACGGCTGTCACGCAGCTCATCTCCAGCGTACAGTTCACCGTCAGCAACCTGACGCCCCCCCCACCCCCCCCACCTCCCCCACCATCATAAGCTCCGACGGCACAACCGAGGTTTACGTCGGGGAAAATGCCAGCGGCATCGCCACGAGCAGCGGCATGCCGACGCTGGTCGCCAACCCGACCATCGGTTGGCTCGTGCAAGCGGTTTCTTCCAATGACGTGGTCATCTGCACCGTTTGCGGGGGGAACAACGTCGGCAGTCCGGGTCCGGAACAATTGCTGATTGGCGACCCGGACCCGAACAGCGCCAATCACCTCTACACGAACGCCAACGGGTCCATCAATCAGAATTCGGCCCACAATCCCTTTCTCCTGGCCAGCGGCACGGACGTGTTGGGCGGCCTCTCGAATTACACCGGATCTTCTCCGCAATGGACAATCTCCATTCCACGGATGACCTCCACCTCGATGGTCACGGCGGTGACCTTCGGCTTTGGCACGACCCTTGGCGATGACCTCACCCTCGCTCCCGAACCAGCCTCCTGGGCACTGCTGGCGATCGGGATTCTTTCGATCTGCGTCGTACGCGTTCGATTTGTCAAGAAGGGTGGCGTGGTGGTGAAGCGGTAGTACCATTTCGAGCCCGGGAGCTCTGAAATAAGTGGTTGGGCCAGGGTCGGGCCATGAATAGACTCCTCATCTGCGGGATGCATTTAGGCCCTTTTTGGGCCCCTTTTCAAGGGCTGAGCGGTACTATCCTGATTCCCCAGCAGATAGCCCCGAACCCGGGTTATGCTCCGGCGCGCCGCTGCCCCCTTGGCGTACTAGAAAAGCTCCAAGGTCTTCCGGAAAAAATGCCCTGCGGACCAGCCTCCCGTACCAGTACAATCACAACGCATCGAAAACCATTAGTACCTTGTTTTCATTGATTTATGGAGGTTCCGCGGCTTACGATGATTTTCGGACTCGAATATGTTGTTGCACGTTAAGAGCAACGCATCGCGCGACAGTGCGTCCGTGGGAATACCTGGTCTTTCAGCGGCCGCGCGGATTTTGCTCGTCCTGGCCGCCATCCTCGTGTTAGTCGTGCCCGTCGCCCATGCGGACGGCGTTGTCGTGCCCTCACTCAACATGGCCCCGGCAGCAGGCTGTAAAGCGTGTACGCCGGTTGTCGTGTTCGGACTACTCACCGGAACGGCCGGTCCGCTCATCACCAACTCGGCCGTCGACATCTATGGGAGCGAGAGCACCGCCTATGACCCGGGCACTACGTCTATCGCGAATAAGGGCGGTTCCATGATCTACGGCGATGTGTACGTAAAGAGGAGCAACGATTACAAGGACGATAGAGCCCAGGGCTACGCAACTGGCAACGTACTGGTTGATCCGACCGACGTCTCCAACTTGAACTCGAGTGCTCTGAGCCTCGCCTCCCAAGCCGCCAACCTGGCTCCGACTCAAACCTACTTGGGCGGCGGCGCGATCACCAGAACCGCCGCTCTGAACGTGATCGGTGTCACTAATCTCACGAGCGATCTGACACTGAGCGGCGGTCCCAGCGACGTTTTCATCGTCAACGTGTCGGGAACAATCAACAAAGATCTGAAATTGAACGTGGCAGGCGGTCTGACCGCGGACCACGTTCTGTACAATTTGACCAGCAGTGGCGACCTCAACTGGTCGGTTAACAACCTGACGTACGGCACCATTCTGGCTCCCCGATACGACGTCCCCAATGGCGACGGAACGATCCATGGAGCACTCTTCGCCGGCGGCTACCCGGGCCACTACAACATCACCTTGATGTCCGACATGCAGATTAAGTCCGCGCCCTTTGCCGGCTTCACTTCCGTCCCCGAGCCCACGCCCGCAGTCTTCCTCGTGACCGGCATTGTCCTGATCGCCATTGGCCGGCTGCGCCGTTCCCGTCCCAGGTAAACCGCTCCGGACGACAACAACCGCGTTGGGCGACCGCCCCCTTTACGCCATCACGGCCGCCTGCCGCTCCAGGGTTTCGCGCAGCTTGCCGATGGCGTTCTCCAGGTCGCGCTCAATGCGTTCGGGCGCCAGGCCGGGGTGCGGCGGCGGCGTTTCGGACGCGGCGCTACGCATCGAAAGATGCACCGTGATGCGCGACTGGTCCGTGCCCGCGGGTTGAATCGTCATCCACCCGCGGTAGCCCGGGGTGCCGTCCGATTCCCAATCCAGCCGCCGGCTGGCTTCGTCAGTGCGGAAAAATCCGCTCACCTCGAAGCGCTTCCCCTCCATTTCGGCGGTGCCCCAGACGTGATCGTTCTCTTCTTCACGAATCTCGCGCAGATGGGGAACGAACTCGGGTAGATGGGATACGCTCGACAGATACCGGAACGCATTCTCCGGCGGAACATGGGCCGTAACGGTCCGTTCGTGCTCGCTCATGGAAACCCTCCTACTACGATTGTGGCGCCGGGGGCCATGAGGTGTGGGGATGTTCCAGTACAGGCCGGCCCGCTTCACAGCGAGACGCCGCCGATCCAGATCCAGCGCGCGATCACGCCGGCTGCCGCCAGCAGGACCGCCAGAAGAAACGCGCCGGTCCAGTCGCGCTCCACCACCGCGCGGTACAGGCACCCGGCCGCGGGCAAGGCACAGGCGCCAGCTACCGACAGCGCGATGGTCTTAATCAGTCACAATGGGGCGACCAACCCCGATTCGCAGTTTCGCGGGTTACGCTGGGAGTCGGTAGAAACCGCGGCGCAGAGCCGCATACGAAAGGAATTGGTCGCATGTCTAAGATACGATTTATTGGTTTGGATGTCCACGCGGACACCATCGCAGTTGCAGTCGCCGAACCGAACGGCGAAGTCCGCTCGCTCGGCGTGATCCCGAACCGCTTGGAATCGATTCGCAAAACAGTGGCGAAACTGGGTCCGGCGGAGAACCTGAAGGCCTGCTACGAGGCAGGCCCCACCGGCTACGTTCTCTACTGGCAGTCGGCCGCCCTGAAGGTGCCGTGTGCCGTGGTGGCGCCCTCGCTGATTCCAGTCAAACCAGGCGAGCGGGTGAAGACGGATCGCCGCGACGCGCTGAAGCTGGCACGCAGCTACCGGGCCGGCGATCTGACGCCGGTGTGGGTTCCCGACGCGGATCACGAAGCGCTCCGGGACCTGGTGCGCGCTCGTGAGGATGCTCGCCAGGATCAGCTTCGTGCACGCCACCGCCTGAATAAGTTTCTGCTGCGCCATGACCGCCGGCCGCCGGCGGAGGTGAAGAAGAGCTGGACGTTGAAGTACATGACCTGGATCAAGGAAAAGGTCCATTTCGAGCAGCCCGCACTGGAAGCCACGCTGCTGGATTATGTCCACGAGGTCGATCATATGGCCGAGCGGATCCGACTCCTGGAGAAGGCCCTCACCGCCGCCATTGAAAAAGCACCTCCCGAGATGCGTGCGGTGATTGCCGCTTTGCAGGCCCTCCGGGGTGTGGCCCAGATCACCGCCGTGAGCGTCGTCGCCGAACTGGGTTCGCTCTCGCGGTTCCAGAGCCCGCGGCCCTTGATGGGCTACAGCGGGTTGGTCTCCAGCGAATACTCCAGCGGTAACCGCATCCGACGCGGCTCGATCACCAAGTCCGGCAACCCCCATTTGCGGCGGGTGATTATCGAATCCGCCTGGTCCTATCAGTATCGACCATGGATCGGTGGCGCGCTGCTGAAACGCCAGCAGGGCCTGGACCAGGAGATCAAGGACATCGCCTGGAAAGCGCAGTGGCGGTTGCACACGCGTTACAAGAAGCTACTGGACGCCGGCAAGAAAAAACCGCAGATCGTCACCGCGATCGGCCGCGAGCTGTTGGGCTTTATCTGGGCGATCGCAGTCCGTACCGAAGTGAAGTGTAAAGCGGAACGAAAAGCAGCGTAGCGCAACCCATGCCTGCCATTCCCTCCAGTTCGATCGTGTTGCATCGGCGCCACCCGTCCAGGCTGCCCTTCGGCTCGCGGCAGCTCGCTGGCGCTCACTGCCGCTCGGCCTTGACGGGTCCTGGCACCGATGCGAAAAACCCATTCCCAACGAGGAGGGAATGGCAGGCTTTGTCTGGGCAGATTCTATCTTCGATGACACTCCATGCTGGAGGGCCACAGTGCAGGTGATAGGACGAGGGCGCACGGAAAGGAGAATCCTCCAACGTTCTGTGCGGTACGGTCTTCGGACCCAACCCGCGTCCTCAGTCCGAGGCAGCTCCCGACGGATCATGACTATGCGGTTCCGACCCGCGGATATTAGAGTGATCAACCGTCGCACTTGCCTCTTGTCCTGTCATCTGCTCTGTCGCCCTCTGGCGTGGCCCGGCTGGCGCGAAAGAAAAACACCGCCAGGGCCGACGTGAGGACTTGACAAGGTCGCCCCATATTAGAACGGAAGAATCGTACAGGTGCATGTCGTTTCAAGCCACGCGCAGGGCCGGTGCGTCGCGTCCGCCGTGGTGCGGCTTGACCCGAATCTCCACATCCCGATCGAGCGCCACCAGAAAATGCAGCAGCCGCTCCACGGAAAACTGCCGGAACTCGCCCCGCAGCATCTTGGAGATGTCGGGCTGCCCGACGCCGAACAGGCATGCGGATTCGGCCTGCTTCAACCGGCGCCGGGAACACGTTCCTCCAGGCCTTCTCGCCATGACAGCCTTACCGGTTCTTCACCCTCCCCGGATACGCCGTATTCCACCCCTTGGCGTCCCACCACAGGATGTGATTGAGGGTGTTCGACGGCACATCGTCGATGTGCGCCCAGTCCATCTTTGCCGATTGCTCCGCCCCCCATAACCGCCGGCCATTCAGCGCCTTCAGCGGCGGGTTCAGTTCATCCAGAGCGATCTTGGGCACCAGGTGCTCGTAAGGCGCGGTGTCCGCCTTGGCTGTGAAGATGCTGGTCATGGGGCGCGCGGCCTTCAGGAAGCGCGTGCGCGACGGGATCCGGAAGATCTCCGTGATCGTCTTAATCATGCTGGTGTGGTTGTAATTGTTCGAATCCACCACGCCGCGCCGCACCATGGGCCCGATGGCCAGCGCCACCGTGCGGTGGCCGTCCACGTGGTCCACGCCATTTTGCGCATCGTCTTCCACCACCAGAATCAGCGTGCTCGGCCAGAAGCGGCTCTTGGAAATGCCTTCCACCACCCGTCCCAGCGCCAGATCGTTGTCCGCCACCATGGCGCGCGGCGTGGGACCACCCGGGCGCGTGCCGGCGGTGTGATCGGAATTCAGCGTCATGATGGTCAGGTTCGGCAACTCGTCCTTCTTCTCGTCCTCACCCAATTCCCGCAGAAATTCATCCGCGCGCATCTGGTCGGGAATGCTCAGCGAGTTGAACGGATACCGCTGGCTCGAATACTTCTGGAGCGCCGGCACGCCGCTGCGCGCTCCCACCGCCTCCCGCCAGTTCCCCTGCTTATACAGCTTCCAGTAATCGGTCCACTTCATCACCGCCGATTCGGTCATGTCCACGGCGCTGTTTCTGGCGGCATCCCAGCGGGCCGGCAACTGGAATTCGCCGAAAATCCGGACGCTCAGCGGCCGCGTGGCCGCCTGCCAGAAGAAGCCCGTGGGCGGCACGCCCAGCGCGTCGCTCATGTTCCACGCGTACCCGCGCGGCGAGGCGGCGAAGGCGCGCTCCACGTAGTCGCTCACAAACGCCTGCATCAGCCACTGGTGGCCGTCGAAACTGATCGCGCCGCCGGTGTAAAAATTGTCCAGCAGCACGAACTGCCCGGCCAGCGCGTGGTGGTTGGGCGTCACGTCGCGGCCGTACATGCACAGCTTGGGATCCGAATTGCCCTTGCCGATGTCGCCGAACACCTGGTCGTAGGTGCGGTTTTCTTTGATGATCAGGAACACGTGCCTGATGCCCAGCGAGGTCAGGTTGGCCACGCCGCCCGCCGGCTCCATGACCGGCTGATTGGCGGCCTTCACCTCGCGCGTGCCCGCCACCACCTGGAGCGGCGTGGGCGCGGGAATTTTCTCCAGCGATCCCTCATACTGCCGCGAGTTGAATGTGCCATTCTTGTCCGCCGTGTTGCCGTCGCCCTTGATGTCCAGAACGCGCAGCGAGCCCACGTCGTCGATCGCCACCGCCGAAGGGAACCACGCCGTGGGGATCGCGCCCTCGACATGCCACCGCGCGCCGTTCTTCTTCAGCACGGCCACGGCGTCGTTGCCGCCGCAGGCCACGTAGAGCGTCTTGCCGTCCGGCGCGAACACCGAAGCGTCCGGCTGGCTGCCCAGCGTCGCGTCCGGGTAAGTCGGAATCTTCACGTCCGTGCGCGCCAGCGTGGCGGGGTCGAGGATCGATACCGAATCGGAGTGGCTGTTGGCTACGGCCAACTCTTTCTCGTCCGGGCTCAGCGTGAGCTGCGACGGCTCGAGCCCCACCGGCACCTCGCGCACCGCCAGGGTTTCGATGTCCACCACGCTCAGCGTTCCGGTGCTTGCCGAGCCGGTCACCGGGTCGGTGACCACCTCCGAACCGCTCGAAGGCGCCACCGTGTCGCCCGGTTCCGGCCTGCGCCCGCCGCGGTTGGTCACGTAGATTTTCCCCCGCTCCTTCGAAACCGCCACCCCGAACGGCGCGATGCCCACCGGAACCTCCTTCACCACCTGGCGCGCCGCGGCGTCGATCACCGCCAGCGAATTGTTCCGGCTGAACGCCACGTAAGCTGTCTTGCCGTCCGGCGAAAAAGCGATCCCGGTGGGAACCGGATGCCCCTTCAGCTCGATCTGGCTGACCTTCTCGGGCTTGCCCAGACCGGAAAGGTCCGCCACCAGGATGCTGTCCGGCCCGTTGCGCGTGGCCTCGCTGGCCCACAGCTCGCGGTTGCCCGGCCGGAACGCGATACCGGCGTAGGAAGTCGAGCGCGCTGGAATATTCGCGATATCGGTTCCCGTGGACCCGTCCAGCAGCATCACGCTGCGCATGTTCAGCACCGCCAGGATACGCTTCTGGGAATCGAACGTCATATCCACCGGACGGCCCGGCAGCAGCGTCTGCCGGCCCCACGGCTTCAGCAACTGGTTAGTAGGCACCAGGAAGAATCCGCCATCCTGTTTGCCGAGCCGGACAGTGCTCTTCAGCGCGGGAAAGATCACGACCGGCGCCGCAATCAGGCAGACCGCGCCAAGCACGCAAGAGAGGAGCAAAGCGGGCTTTCGCATAGGAATCTACCCATTGTGGCACAGGGCCGGGTCGTTAGCCATTGTGGGGCGGCCCCAGGCACGCGGGTGACGGTTGGAATGGAAACGATCTCGTGGACGGCCGACGCGGGGGCGGCAAAAGGCTGCTTGCGTACCTCCACGATCACCCAAGTGCCGGCTAACGAACGGTTGCCAATCATATAGCCAACCTCCTGCGGATTTATCGGGCGGACCCGTAAAAAGCTTTACGGTGAAACCGTCACCTGCTGGTAATCCTGGCCGTCGATGGGGCAGAGGTTGTGGCCGGCCTTCTGCACCAGGCGCATGGGGGCCTTGGAATCAATACGGCGGGGCGAGGCGGCTGAACTCGAAGCGGGCGGGATTGAGGCCCCGCGATTGCAGCATGCGCACGCAATCGTCGATGGAATCGCCGATGGCCTCGATGCGGCGGAGGGGCAGGCTCTCGGGCGAGTAAACTTCCAGTGCGATGCACTTGAGATCGGAA
>JAJYLS010000268.1 GCA_021787555.1 Acidobacteriota bacterium
CGTGCCGCTGTACGACCTGACGAGCACGTATGTGGAAGGTGCGGCGGAGAAGAACCCGATGATGCGCCGCGGCTACCCGCGGAACCGGCAGAGGCTCGCCGATATTGCACTCGAACGCGGCTACTGGCACATAGCGGCAACGTTCGATACAGATCTCTCGTTCGAGAAATGGCTTAGCGCCATCGAAGAGAATGCAAATCCAGAGTATCGGCTCATGATGATGCTCGGGATCTGTGCCGCAAACGCGCCGCTGTTCGCGCCGGACGACCCGAACAATCCAACAGACCAAGAGCTCGGGATTGCCGAGAGGTATGCTGATCTGAAAAACGCGGCAGAACAACTGCTGGCGCACCTTGTGAATCTAGATGATCGTGGTGAGGTTGTGGCGCCGCCGCCGAGCGCGCACTACCGGCAATTCTGGTACGACGTTCTGGAAAGGAGCAAGCGCAGTGGCAGAACGCAGAGCAAAAGGTGAGGGTTCGATCTACCAACGCGGCGATGGGAAGTGGGTCGGCCAGGTGTCATTCCTGAAAGCCGATGGGACGCGCCAGGAGATCAGGAAGGTGCGCGATACCCAGGGCGCGGTGCGGCGCGAACTGACGAAACTAAAGACGAAACAGGATGCGCATCGCCTGGTCGTAGCCGGCAAGGGCAGCGTGCGCAATTGGCTGGACGTCTGGCTGGATACCTTCGTTCGTCCGAACCGGGCGCCGGCCACATTCGAAGGGTATCACCGCCTACTCAAGCAGAACGTGCCGGACTCGATCGGCACCATGCCGCTGACGAGACTCGCGCCGGAGACGCTCCAGCGGCACTTCAACACCATCGCCGAGAAGCACGGCCGCACCGCGGAGCTCCTCCGGTCAGTGCTGCGCAGCGCGTTCAATAAAGCGGTCAAGTTGCACCGCTTGGAGGCGAACCCTGTGCTCGGGACCGACGCGGTGCAGTACAAGCGCCTGGAAACCACGCCATTCACGTCCGAGGAGGCGCAGCGATTCCTGCGCGCCGCGGAGGACGATCGGCTCGGTGCGCTGTTTACTATCGCGGTATCCCTCGGTCTGCGTGAGGGTGAGGTCTGCGGTCTGAAGCCGGAGGACGTCGACCTTGGCAATCGCGTGGTCCACGTGCGCCGGTCCTTGAAGTGGTTGAAGCTTCCGGGCGAGAAAGAAGGTCACTGGCTCGAGGGTGAGCCCAAGCAGCATTCGAGGGGTGATCTGCCGATGACGGAGGCGATCTACCGGGCTCTGGTCCGGCACATTGCGCGCCGCCAAAAGGAAGCTTCGGAAACCAAAGGCTGGCGGGACTCCGGATACCTGTTCACCTCCGTCACGGGCGCGCCGCTGCACGCCAGGAATCTGCTCGGTGCCTTCCACGCCGTCTGCACCGCTGCGAACGTTCCGAAGATCCGATTCCATGACACCCGCCACACTGCCGGCACGATGCTGCACCTCCAGGGTGCCAACCCGTTCGTGATCCAGAAGGTCCTGCGCCACTCACAGCTCGTCACCACGCGACGGTACGTTCATGTCCCCGTGCCGATCACGAAAGCCGCGCTCGACCGCGTGGACGCGCTGTACAGGCCGCCGACCGACAGCGCCGAGAAAAGCGAGCCAGCCAAGCCCCTTGCGGACCAGGCGCCCGCGTCCGGGCGCGTCCAGTAGCCGCCAGCCACAAATCCCCGCAGAACCGGCTCGTGCGGGCGCACAAGCGCGCCAGGAGCGCGCTTCGTACCCGCGGCAAAGGCATCAGGCCACTGCCGCGGCACCTTGCCACTCGTTTCGGATAGACTCACCTATAGACTCACCACTTTACATTGCAAAGCGTCGCGCCTATTTAAGTATTTTGTTTTCTATGGTTTCTGGTGAGCGCGGAAGGAATCGAACCTTCAACCTAGTGATTAAGAGTCACTTGCTCTGCCAATTGAGCTACGCGCCCACTGTCGGGGGATTCAAAACTACAGCGCCGCTGGAGGGCGCCACGAGCAGATTATAGCACGTGGGTGTCCCCGGTTTGCGGAATCTGCTGCGCCGCGATCTGCGCGATATCCAGCAGCTTCGGCGGTGCGCCGCCGGTCCCGGCCGCGGCCGAGCCCAGGGCGTCGCGGAACATCGTCTGGCAGAACGGACACGCCGTGCCGATCACCTCCGCGCCCGTTGCCACCAGTTGCTGCGCGCGCTCCACGTTCACCCGCTTGCCTTGCTCTTCGCCGAGGAACATCTGCCCGCCGCCCGCGCCGCAGCAGAATGACCGGTCCCGCGCGCGCCGCGGCTCGATCACCTCGCCGTAGCGCGCTACCACCGCCCGCGGCTCGTCGTAAATGTTGCGGTAGCGGCCCAAGTAGCACGGGTCGTGGAACACCACCTTCGGGCGCTGCCCGTTTCCGGCTTCCCGACCTCCGTTCAGCCGCGCCAGCAACTCGCTGTGATGCTCGATCGGAAAGGTCCCGCCGAACTCGCGCCAGTCCGTCCCGATCGTGCGCACGCAATGCGGGCAGATCGAAACCATCTTCCGCACCTTGGCTTCGCGCAGCGTCTCGATGTTGGCTTCCGCCACCTGCGAAACCGCCAGGTCGTTGCCCAGCCGGCGCGCCGGATCGCCCGTGCACTTCTCCTTCCGCGGCACGCCGAAAGTGATGCCCGCGTGCCGCAGCACGCGCGCCAGCGCCAGCACGATCTCGCGCCCCTGCGGGTCGTAGGCGCCCATGCACCCCAGCCAGAAACAGTATTCCTGCGTGCCGTCGTAGTAGGGCAGGCCGTTCTTTTCGATGAATTTCTGCCGCTCCGACGCCGGAAATCCGAGCGAGTTGCCGTTCCGCTCCAGGTTCAAAAACAGCTTGGCGCCGTATTCGTTTTCCCACTTGCCGGTGTTCACCAGGCCGCGGCGCAGCCCGATAATCACCGGCAGATGTTGAATCCCCACCGGGCACTGAAACTCGCAGCCGCCGCAGGTGGTGCACTGGAAGGCTGCTTCCTCCAAGATGTGTTTGCCCACCAGCGGCGCCTCGTTTCCCGCGCCTTCTTCGTTCAGATAAGCCCGCAGCCCGAGAATGATGTCTTTCGGGTTGAGCACCTTCCCCGTGTTGAACGCGGGACAGTGCTCGGTGCACCTTCCGCACTCCACGCACGTATAGGCTTGCAGCGCGTCGATGCGCGTCACGTCCTTGCCCGTATCCAGCCCGAAATCCTCGTCGCCATCGAGCGGCGGGATGCGGCTGAATCCCGCGCGCCGCAGGAACACGGTGAAGGGGCTCAGCGCCAGGTGCAGGTGCTTGGTCTGCGGAATCAGCGGCAGAAACGCCAGCAGCGTCACGGTATGGATCCACCAGTTCGCGCGCGCCGCGATCCCGCCGCGCGGCTCCAGCGGCAAGCCCGCGAGATAGGTGATCATTAGGATGAAAATCAGCGCCGCGATCACGCCCGATTCGCCCGACACCTTGCCCAGCCAGACCGGCCGCACGAAAAAGCGCCGCGCGAACAATCCCGTGATGGCCACTGCCACGGCGATGGCCCACACCGCCACGAACAGCAGATAGAAGCGGCCGAAGGGAGTCGCCGTCGTCAGGAAGGCATCGCCGAACGCGCCGGCCATGTGGCTGATCGTGTATAGCGCGAACGCACAGAAGCCCCAGAAGACGAACGCATGCGCCAGCCCCGGCAGCGGCCGCTGCCGGATCACCTTCGCCTGCCCCATCACTTCCGAAAAGAACTGCCGGACGCGCGGCCCGATCGGACGGATATCGAAATCGGGTGTGGGGCGCGAGCGGTGGATCGCATTCACGACTTTCCGCAACCGCACCCAAAACAGCGCCAGCGATAAGATGATGAGCGCGATCAGGATAGCGCGCTCCACCCCGGAGGCTTCAGCCATTCCGCTTTGACTGTAGCACTGTCGGCAACCGCCGGTCGTGGATGATTGATACCGGACAACCGCCGGCGCACACCTCGTTTAGAATGAGGCTTGGAGGAAACTTGCGCATTGTCGTCTCCGGCGCCGCCGGATTCATCGGGTCGCATTTTTGCGACCGCCTGCTGGCCGAGGGCCACACCGTCGTGGCACTGGATAATTTCCTTACAGGAACTCCGGGCAACGTCGCCCACCTCCACGGGCATCCGCGGTTCCGCTTCCTGACTCAGGATATTACCCAGCCTTTCACCGTCCCCGGGGCGGTGAATGCCGTTGTTAACCTGGCTTCGCCCGCCAGCCCCAAGGATTATCTCGATCATCCCATCGAGACCCTGGACGTCGGCTCGCTCGGCACGCGGCGCATGCTCGAGTTGGCGCGCGAGAAGGACGCGCGCTTCCTGCTGACCTCCACTTCGGAATGCTACGGCGATCCCCTGGTTCACCCCCAGGTGGAAACCTATTGGGGCAACGTCAATCCGGTGGGCCCACGCTCCTGCTACGACGAAAGTAAACGCTTCGCCGAAGCGCTCACCATGGCCTACCACCGCAAGCACGGTCTCGCCACCAACATCGCGCGCATTTTCAACACCTACGGCCCGCGCATGAAGTTGGACGACGGCCGGGTGGTACCCGCATTTCTGGACCAGACACTGCGCGGCGAACCGATGACCGTCTTCGGCGACGGCTCTCAGACGCGCAGCTTCTGCTATGTCTCCGACCTCGTGGACGGCCTCTACCGCCTGATGCTCTCCAGCGAGCGCTATCCGGTGAACCTCGGCAATCCGCGGGAAATGACCATCCTCGAATTCTCCAGGCACATTCGCGCCATGACCGGCAGCCAATCCGAGATCGTTTTCCAGCCGCTTCCGGAAGATGACCCCAGGCAGCGCCAGCCGGACATCTCCAAAGCGCGCGCCCTGCTCGGATGGGAGCCGAAAGTGACGCTGGAGGACGGGCTTCGCGAAACCGTGGCCTTCTTCCGCGGGCTGCACGCCAGCGCCTAGCGCGGGCTTCGAGCCCGGCGTACCCTCCGTGGCGGCCGGCATGCTGCCGTTATTCCTGACGACAGCAACGCCGCCCGGGGATTGCTCCAATCCGGATATGCGAGTAGGATATTTGAAGACAAAGGTCAGCCGTGGCTTTCGTGAACGGGAGATAAGTTGGAGGTGATCATGAAACGTAATATCGGAGTTTTGCTCGCGTTGTGCGCCTGTCTGCTGGTTTCGTGCGCGAAGAAGCAAGGGGAACAACAGGGCCAAGCCGCTGCGCAACCGGCGGCACAACCGGCGGCGACGGCTGCCGCACCCCACGCGGTCGTCCATCTGAACGATGGAGGGACGGTTGCGGGGACCATCGTCGCGAGTTCGGCGACCGATGTCACCGTCGCTGGCGATAACGGCATCGAGAGCAAGGTCCCTTTGCAGAACGTGAAGTCCATCGACTATGGCCAGGCGCCGGCCCCCGCCGCGGCGCCGGTCGAACCTTCCGCCCGGTCCCCACGGACTGCCGCGCCTGCGCCGCGGACCGCTCAGAACGTACCGCCGCCCGCGCCTCCGCAACAGGCTGCTCCTCCGCTACAGGCGCCGGCCCCCGCACCGGCTCCTGTACAGGCTCCCGAGCCGGCGCCGGCACCGCCGCCGCCCCCGCCAGTTGTGGCCACGACCTATGAACTGCCGGCCGGCAGCGAGATCTCGGTGAGAACCAACGAGACCATTGATTCGGGCACGGCGCAGGAGGGCCAGACCTTCAGCGCACAGGTCACGCGCGACGCCAGAGATGCTGGCGGCTCCCTCGTCATTCCGCGCGGATCTTCAGCCCGCATCTTCATCAAATCGGTATCCCGGGGAACCCGCTTTCGCGGCGCGTCCGACCTCGTTCTGGATCTCGAATCCGTGGCTATTAACGGCCAAGCGTACGCCGTCGTGACCTCCTCGATCACCCAGAAGGGCAGATCGGGGATCGGCGCGAACAAGAGGACAGCCGAATTCACCGGAGGTGCCGCCGCCCTGGGCGCCATTATTGGAGCGATCGCCGGGGGCGGTAAGGGGGCTGGAATCGGCGTCGGCGCCGGCGCTGGTGCGGGCGCGCTTACCCAGATCCTCACCAAGGGCGGCGCCATCCGCGTCCCCGCCGAGACGGTGCTCACCTTCCACCTGGACCAGCCACTGCGCGTCACAGCCATGGAGTGAGTTCCGCGCCGCCAGTGTGCTTTTTGTCGCATTCCCGCCATTGCGCATCCCGTCCGTTTGGCATAATAGTCACACTGGAGGTTTGCGGTGCTCAAAGGATTTCGAGACTTCCTGTTTCGCGGCAACGTCGTGGATCTGGCGGTTGCCGTCATCATCGGCGGTGCGTTCGGCGCCGTCGTCACAGCTCTTGTAAAAGACGTGCTCACGCCGCTCATTGCGGCAATTTTCGGGAAGCCGGATTTTTCCGGCCTGACTTTCACCGTCAACAGCAGCAAGTTCCTGTACGGTGACTTCATCAATGCGCTCATCGCCTTCCTGTTGGTGGGCGCGGCCATCTACTTCTTCGTCGTGGTTCCGATGAACGCGGTGATGGCGCGGCTGAAGAAGCCGCAAGCTCCGGCTGAGCCGACCACCAGGCCTTGCCCGGAATGCCTCAGCGAGATCCCGATCGCCGCCAAACGCTGCGCGCATTGCACTGCCGTGGTCGGTGCAGCCAGCCGTTCTGCCGGCTAGAGCCCCCATCCGTTTGCCCGGTCTCACGCCCCTTAAGACCGTGTTACCATTCCGTTTGGATCGGGCGCGCTATGCACCCGTGGTGGGCCGCAGGGCCTATCCGCAACCGAGGGAGCAAATCCGTGAAAGTCTACGAAAGCAAAGATATTCGGAACGTCGGTGTGGTGGGCCACGGCGATTCCGGAAAGACTACGCTCACCGCTGGAATGCTGTTCACCGCGGGTGCCGTCAACCGGCTGCTCCGCGTGGACGAAGGCAACACCGTCACCGATTTTGACGAGGAGGAGATCCAGCGCAAAATCAGTGTTTCCACCGCCATTGCCGTGGCCGAGTGGAAGAAAACCAAGATCAATATCCTGGACACGCCGGGCTACAACATCTTCATCAACGATACGCGCGCTTCGCTGGTCGCCGCCGATGCCGCGCTCGTCGTGGTCGACGGCGTGGCCGGAGTCGAGGTGCAGACGGAAAAGGTCTGGGGCTTCGCCAACGATTTCAAACTGCCGCGCGCCATCGTCATTAACAAACTGGACCGCGAACGCGCCGATTTCGAGCGCGCCCTGGCCAGCGTCCAAGAGACCTTCGGCCGCGCTGCCGTCCCCATCCAGGTCCCCATCGGCGCCGAACGCGATTTCTCCGGTGTCGTCGATCTCATCCGGATGAAAGCCTACACCTATACGCCGGATGGCGATGGCAAAGGCAACGAAGGCGATGTTCCCGCCAATCTGGCGGACGCCGCCCAGAAGGCACACGAAGCCCTGGTCGAGATGGTCGCCGAGGGCAACGACGTTCTGATGGAGGAATTTTTCGATAAGGGTACCCTGGCAGCCGAGCACATCATCGAGGGCCTGAAGCAGGGCATTCGCGAGATGCGCGTCTTCCCGGTCATGTGCGCCTCGGCCTACCACAACATCGGAACCGACCTGATCCTCAACTTTGTCGTCGAAAACCTGCCCGCCCCGGTCGAGCGCGAACCCGTGCCCGCCCAGGTCGACGGCCAGGAGGCCACCCGCAAAATCGCGGAAAACGACCAGACCTCCCTATTCGTTTTCAAGACAACTGCCGATCCATTTGCTGGGAGGATCACGTTCTTTAAGGTGTTGACCGGGGTGGTCAAGAACGACGCTAACCTGCAAAACGTCGCCCGAAGCGCGCCCGAGCGCCTGGCGCATATCGGTTCGCCGCAGGGCAAAACCCTCCAGCCGGTCACCGACCTGCATGCCGGCGATATCGGGGCGGTGGCCAAGCTCAAGGAGACGCTCACCGGCGATACCCTGGCCGAAAAGGGCCTGGACATTGCCTACCCCCAGGTAAAACTGCCGGAACCGTCCATCGCTTTCGCGATCGAAGCCAAATCCCGCGCCGACGAAGACCGCATGGGCAACGCCGTCCACCGCATCCTGGAGGAAGACCAGTCCTTGCGCTTCTATCGCGACCCGCAGACGCGCGAGTTCCTGCTGGCCGGCGCCGGCCAGCAGCATGTGGAAGTCGTCGTCAGCCGGCTCAAGAAG
>JAJYLS010000012.1 GCA_021787555.1 Acidobacteriota bacterium
TTCCGATCTTGCGGCATGGGTTTTTCCGGCGCTGGATATCCGGTGCCGGTTGCGGGCAAAGAAGCGTTAGCCGCGGCTCTTGTGCCATGTGTTGATGAGCGTGGCCGAGAGAATGATCGCACCTCCGGCCAGGCCGCGCGCGCCGGGGCGCTCTCCGTAAATCAACCACGTCCACACGGGGTTGAGCGCGGGCTCGAGCATCAGGATGGTGGTGGCTTCGAAGGCGGGGACGCGGCGGATGGCGCGCGTCAGCAGAATGTAGGCCACGCCGATCTGAAAGACTCCCAGGTATGCGATCACGGCGGCCGCCGGGGCGCCGAACGAGCGCACCGGAAACGCCATGGGCAGCGCCGCCAGGCAGGCGAAGACGTTTCCGAGTGCCACGGTGGCCGTGGCGGCGTCGTCCTCGCGTTTGCGCGAGAGCCAGCGCAGCCCGGCGATGGTGAAGGCGTAACACAGGCCTGCGCCCGCCGCCAGCAGGTCGCCGCGCCGCGGATCGGGGGCGGTGGCCATGGGCGATTCCACACCGGTGAAGAACAGCGTCATTCCCGCCGCCACGGCCAGCATGTAGAGAAAGTCGCCGCGGCGGATCGGCTCGCGCAGCAGCAAGGGGCTGAGCAACAGCAGGTACAGCGGCGCGGTGGATTGCAGGAAGATCGTATTGGCGGCGGTGGTGAGCCGGTTGGCCAGCACGAACAGCACCAGCGTGGCAGCGTAAGCCGCGGAGACGGGGACCATGCGCCAAGACCACGCGCGGCGCGCGCCCGGCAGCACCGCGAGCAGGAACAGGGCGGCGGCGCCGGAGCGAAAACTGGCCACCTGCCAGCCGGTCAGCGCGGCGCCTTTGATGGCGGCGCCGCCCGTCGAAAACAGGAGGGCGGCGATGAGGAGAAAGATCCGGGAACGGAGGGCCAAGCTCACATTTTACAAGTGCTCACTTCGCCGACGACCGGCTGTGCTACGGCGTGACCTCGCCGCTCTGGGATATGGTGTTCGGGAGCTTGCCGGGTACGAAAGAACCGCTCCCTTACGGTCGCGGCTTGGATGCGTGATAGGAACTGCGCACCAGCGGGCCGGACTCGACGTGGGCGAAGCCCATCTCGTAGCCGGCGCGGCGGAGTTCGGCGAATTCCTCGGGCGGGACGTAGCGGGCGATGGGCAGGTGCCGCGGCGAGGGCCGCAGATACTGGCCCAGCGTGAGGATGGCGACGCCCTGCGCGCGGAGGCCGCGCATCACTTCAAGTACTTCTTCGGTGTGCTCGCCTAAGCCGAGCATCAGGCCGGATTTGGTGGGCGTGCCGGGCCGAATTTGTTTGGCCCAGGCCAGCACTTCCAGCGAGCGCTCGTAGCGCGCTCCCAGCCGCACCTGCCGGTACAGCCGCGGCACGGTTTCGGTGTTGTGGTTGAGCACGTCGGGCGCGGCTTCCATGACGATTTCGACCGCCGCGCGGCTGCCCTGAAAATCGGGAATCAGCACCTCGACGCCGCATCCCGGGACGCGCCGGCGAATGGCGCGGATGGTGAGGGCGAACAGTTCCGCGCCACCGTCCTCGCGGTCGTCGCGGTTCACGCTGGTGATGACGGCGAAGCGCAGTCCCATGGCCGCCACCGCGTCCGCCACGCGCGCGGGCTCGTCGTAATCCACGGGCAGCGGCGCGCCTTTTTCGACCGCGCAGAACCCGCAGCGCCGGGTGCAGACGTTGCCCAGGATCATGAAGGTGGCGGTGCGGTGGTTCCAGCATTCGCCGACGTTGGGGCAGGCGGCGCTCTCGCAGACCGTGTGCAGGCGCAGGCGGCCGATCAGGTCTTTCAGCTCGTGATAGTTCTGGCCGGCGGGCGCGGGGGCGCGCAGCCATGCCGGGCGCGGCGCTTCGGGATTTTTCGAGTCAATTGTGACCAGCACCGTGACTCCTCGGAGCATACAACCGCCGGTAAATATCGGCGTTGCGCAGGACGGCCTGCACGTAATTGCGCGTCTCGTTGTAAGGAATCGATTCCACGAATTCCGCCGGTTCGCGATATTGCTTCCAACTCACCCATGCCGCCGCGCGGTTGGGCCCGGCGTTGTACGCGGCCAGCGTCTGCTCGACATTTCCGCCGCTCTGGTCCAGCATGCCGCGAAAAATCGAGCTGCCGATGCGCAGGTTCATTGCCGGCTGGAACAGCATGCGGCTGCTGAATCTCCGGACACCCGCTTTGCGCGCGTAGAGCCTGCCGGTGGACGGCAACACCTGCGTGAGGCCGTAGGCGTGGGCGTGCGAGAGCGCCCGCGGATCGAATTCGGATTCCTGGCGGATCAATCCGGCGAGCAGGAACGGATCGAGGCGGTGCTGGCGCGCGTAGAGCGTGAGCTGGCTGCGATAGGGCAGGGGAAAGAGCATCTCCCAGAACTTGCGCGGCGCGTCGGCGAAGCGCATATCGAGGTAATCCGGGGCCAGGAGCTTGAGAATGTGCACGCCCTGGTGCGCCTGGTCGGAGGCGCCGGCGATTTCCATGGCCAGGAGCACGGGCTGGCCGCCGTTGCGCGCGCCGAAGCGCAACTCGCCGTCGGCCAGGTCGCTCAGGCCGGCGGCGCGCAGCAGGCGCGAACGCGCGATGCGCTCGGCGGTTGCGGCGGTGGGCTGGGTGGGCAGGGGCTCCGGACGATTCAACGAAATCGCTGCGAGGAAGTCCCTGGTGGCCGGATCGGGCACAGCGCGCGCGACTTCCGGCCGCGCCAGCCGCTCGCGCGCCAGGATCGAATAGTAGTGGTTCTCGAAGGCACCGATGAGGCGTAAATAGCAGGCGCGCGCGGCGGCGAAATCGCTGCGCCGCTCCTCGAGCCGCCCGAGGAAGTACAGCGCCGCGCTGGCCGGCGACTCGTGCGGATAGCGGGTGAGCTGGTCGCGCAGCAGTTCGGCGGCATCCGGCGCGCCCTCCAGATAGGCGTGGAACGCGATCCTCCAATGATAGAGCCCCGCGGAGGCATCATTCGGAAAATCCTGGAACGCGGCCTGGTAGAGCGGGACGTAGCCGGCCGGCTGGTTGGCCGCCAGAAAATGGCTGGCGGCGCCGGCAAGCGCCTTCAACCGCCAGGGCGACTGCGGATACTGGCTACCGAGCCGTCGAACGCTATCCATAAGGGCGTTGTCGTCCGAGGCGCGCCGCGCGCATAGTCCGAGGTAGTACAGGCGCTCGGCGTCCGCTTCCGGCTGAAGTCCTTCGAGCGAGTTCAGATAGCGCGCGGCGGCGGATGCCTGGCCGCCGGCGAGGTCCGCCTCGCCGACGCGGACGCGCGCGAGGTCGCGATCGAGCCCCTGGGCCTGCCGGGCGATGTCTTCGTATTCCAATCGAGCGCGCGCAGAATCGCCGGCCGCCAGCAACCGGCCGGCGCGCTCCAGCCGGTCGGCGGCGGAGGGCGGGGGATAGGCCTCGCCCATGGTTTCCTTGAGGGCGGCCAGCGCGGCGGCGGCGCGTTTCGCGGCGTCGCCCGAGATATAGCGGTTGTAGACCTGCTGGTCGTAGCGCGCGGCGCGCGGCAGGTCGCCGGCCGCGCGATAGCAATCCGCGAGCAGCAGGCCGGTATCCGGCTGCGGCAGGCGCGGGTAGTGCGCCATCAGAATCGTAATCGCTTCCGATGGCCTGGCCTTCTGGTACGCGCGCGCTTCTTCGAGCCAGGCTTTGGCTTCGAGCGGAGATCTCGGGTCGGCGGCATGCACCGCGGCGAAATCGTGCGCCGTTACGGTCGCGTCGTTCGATTCCACGCGCGCCGCGCCGAGGTAGTAAGCCACGTAATCCGCCAGCTTGGGCACCCTGGCTTTGCGCAGCGCGGCGATGGCGGCGGTGTAGTCTTTCTGCTCGAATTCGCCGGCGCCCAGCGCCAACTGGGCCAGGGCTCCCTTGGAATCGTGGCGGTGCGCCGCGGAGTATCTTTCGATTGCGGCCCGCCGCGCGGGCGTGGGTGCGGCGCGCCACGCGCGTACGAGCGCGGGAAGATCCGCGGGCGCGGGTGCGGCACGGGCCGGCGTCGGGCAGGCCAGGAGGCCTACGCCACTACACCAAAGGACCAGGGTAATCTTGCCCAAGCAACTCCGCATCGTCATTCGCCAGCGTCCGCACCAGCTCGAGATGGAGGTAATCCACCATGGTCGGGCAAGCCGCAAAATAGGTCCGCTGAAATTTGTCGCGCGCCGCATCGATGGAGGAGCGCAGAGTGCGGTATAGATCGCGCTGCGCGCGCCCCGCCTGGACCGCCTCGGTCTGCCGCAGCCGCATTTCCGCGGCTTCGACGCGCGCGAAGCGCTGCGCGCGCAGGTGGATCTTCTGCTCTTCGGGTGAGAGGCTATCCCAGGCCGAACCGGCCGCAGCGGGGGTGCCAAGCTGCACCAAACCAGCCGCCGCTCGCGCCGCGGCGGTCTTCGGAGGAGCATCCAGCGCGCTCCAGGCGGGCGCCGCAGCCTGCGCCAGCAGTTCCAGGGCGGCGATTTCGACCGTCCCCCAGCAGTACAGCAGCGCCGGGACGCGGTCGTCAGCAGCCAGGGGAAAAATCCAGGCGCGGTCGCCGGCGGCATGGCCGGCGATCTCCGTAAGCTGCGAGGAAATTTCCGCGGGGCTCGTCACCGCGCTCACCGGGTCGCGTGTCTCGACGGCGCCGGCCAGCGCCGCGGCCGCAGCGAGCGGAATCTCGAGGCCCGCGAACTTCTCGGCCGCCGGGTCGGACACGCCGCGAATCCGCACGCCGCGGGCGACACCCGCCGCGGCGCGCAGCACCGCGGCGCCGCTGGCAAAACCGGCCGAGGCGTCGAGCAGCGCGGCGGCCATTTCATCCAAATCCGCCGCCAGCCGGATGCGCCGCACGGCCTGGTTCAACTGGCCGGCCACCTGGCTGCGGTCACGCCGGCGCGCGTCGGCAAGGAGCGCTTCGATTTCCGCGGAGACTTGGGAAGCGTGGTTTTCGAGGATTTGCCGGATTCCCGGAAGCGGGGCGCTGGGAAGCATCGCTGGTTTTATTTTAGCAACGCAAGACCACTGCCTTACGATCGCGGCTCGGACCTCAGCCGCGACCGGAGGGGCGATCGCATTGGATAACCAGCCTGCTTACTTCTTCTTCCTCACCGGGGGGCGGTGCACGACGCAGGGAGAGGTCTTCAGGCCATCGATCTTGGCTTTCTCGGTATCCATGGTCAGCATGAACGGCTGCTGCGTGAAGGCCGAGGGCACGCCCTCCCACTGGATTTCCTGGCCGGCTTCCGGTTTGCCGGTGAGCGGGGCGTCGAGCTTCAGCGTGATTTCCGCGATCGGGGTCCCCTGCGCATCCGGTTCGGGAACGGCCACCGTCAGTTCCTTGGAGCGACATTCGGGCTTGCCTTCCACGACCACGCCGCGCAACTTCGGCACGGCCGCGTTCTTGAGCTGGTTGTCGAAATACTGCTGGCCGTTGGCGGTATCCATGAGCTGGCCCTTGATCCCCATCCACAGGGCAAGCTGCGGGTGCTCCTGCTTGAATTGATTCTGCTTCTCCGTGGCGATTTCCGCGCCGGTCTTGACGTGGAAGCCGGCGGGCGGCGTGGGCGAAGCCATGGCCTGCTGCTTGAGCTGGTCCAGTCCCTCGTTGCTGCCATGCACGGCGGTGTAAACCTTCGTCAGGTAGGCCTCGACCGTGGTCTTCGTCTTAGGATCGAGCCCGCCCTTCGCCGGGTCCAGCCCGACGGCGCGCGCCAGTTCGTACAGCGCCGCGGAGACCTTGTCCGGATTGGTGCGATCGCAGGTGATCAGCGCCGCGCCATATTCGTAAGCCACCTGGCCGCTGCCGGGGTAGTCACCCAGCGCCTTGGACAATGCCGATTCGGCGGTCGGGCAGTCCTTCTTGGCCATGGCTTCGCGGCCCGGCCGCAGCGCGATGTACACGAGCGTCGCCTCCGCCGCGTTCTGCAACTGCGTCTTCGCCGTAGCCCAGGCGGCGTCGTTGACGCCCTCGGGCTTCTTGTCGTAACCCATCAACTCGTGCGCGGCTTTAGCGCCGACCGCGAGCTGGTCGGGTGTAGGGTTCTGGATCTGCGAAACCGCCTGGCAGGTGCTGAACAGAACCGTGATCACCTGCTGCGGAGTCAGGTCCGGCATTCCCGAGTTCATCAGCGAACCGGCCGTCTCCACCGCCTTGTCGAATTGTTTGGATTCGTTGTACGCCGTGAGCAGGTATACAGTGCGATCGTCCTTGTACGCGGAATCGGGATACTTCTGCTTCCAAGTCCCCAGATCCGTGATTGCCTTGGTCCAGTTCTTCGCCTGGATATCCTTGAGCGACTCGTTGTAGATGTCGTATTCGCCCTGGTCTTTGACCTGCTTCTTATGCGCGGCTGCCGGCGCAGCCTGTGCGTAAGCGACGCGATCCGCGCCGCTCCACAGGAAAGCGCTGAGCAGCGCCGTGACCACGAGGCCCTTCGAGATGCTTTTCATATTCATATAGGCTCTATCAGTCTCTATTCGGTGGCCGTTTGGCTAGAGGATCCCCGTCGCGCCGTGGCGATGCGCCGAGCGACACTAGCGGAGTATAGCCGAACCTCAGTCATCGCGCAACACCATTCGACGCCGAATCCTTCCACCCGGTTCCGAATCCCAAATCATAACAAATCAAATATATGCTAAGATGCCGGGCAGGTGCGCCGGGCCCAGAGGGCACCCCGCCTCCGCGCGCCGTGCCCCGATGCACTATCCCGATCTGGCCGTCATTCTCGTTTATCTTTTGGCCATCACGTGGTTCGGTGCGCGCTTTCGGCGCGGCCAGAAGAACCTGCGGGATTATTTTCTGGCGGGCCGCACGGCGCCGTGGTGGGCCATCAGCCTCTCCATCGTGTCCGCCGAAACCAGTACCCTGACGATTGTCGGTACCCCGGCACTGGCGTTCACCGGGAACCTGGGGTTCCTGCAAATCGTTCTCGGGTACCTGGTGGCGCGCATCGTCATCTCGGTCCTGTTCCTGCCGCAGTATTTCCGCGGGGAGCTGTTCACTGCCTACGAACTCATGCGGCGCCGCTTCGGCGAGCGCGTGCGCAAGCTCACGGCGTCGATTTTCCTGGTGACGAGGGCGCTGGCCGAAGGGGTGCGGGTGTTCGCCATCTCGCTGGTCATCTCGATCGTGCTCGGCACCGGCGAAGTCGCCTCGATCGTGCTGATCGTGCTGCTTACGCTGTTCTACACCTTCGAGGGCGGCATGACCGCGGTCATCTGGACCGATGTGGTGCAAATGAGCCTGTACGTGGCCGGCGCCGCGGTCAGCTTTTTCGTGATTCTCGGCCATATTCCCGGCGGTTGGGCGCATGTGGCCGCGGTGGCGGGCGCCGCGCACAAATTCCGGATATTCGATCTCCATTTCGCGCCCACGATGGCATATTTTTCGCAGCCCTACACCTTCTGGGCCGGTCTCGCCGGAGGCTGCTTCCTGACTATGGCGAGCCACGGCACCGACCAACTGATGGTGCAGCGCCTGCTGGCGGCGCGCGACGAGCGCCAGAGCCGGCTGGCGCTGCTGGCAAGCTGGATCGTCATTTTCGTGCAATTTACGCTCTTCCTGCTGATCGGAATTCTGCTTTACGTTTATTACGCGGGCCATCATCTGGCGCCGCCGCAGCAGGCCGATCGCATTTATCCGGAATTTGTATGGAATCACCTGCCGGTTGGGGTTGCCGGCCTGATCGTAGCGGCGATTCTGGCCGCCGCGATGGCCAATATCAGCGCCGCCATCAACGCGCTCTCCTCGACCACGCTGGTGGATTTTCTGCGCGCACGCGGCGCCGCGGCCGAAGGCGGGACCGCGGGCGAGGAGCGCTCGCTGCGATGGGCGCGCTGGTGGACCGTCGGCTGGGGCGCCGTGCTGCTGGCCATCGGGATTGGCGCGCGGCATTCGCAATCGGTGCTGGTGGCCGGCTTAACCATTGCCTCGATCCCCTCGGGCGCGCTGCTCGGCGTCTTTCTGCTTGGCGTGCTGACCCGCAGGCCGCGCGAAACGGCGGCCCTGGTGGGTGTGGCGGTGGGGATGGCAGTAATCCTATTGGTGCGCTGGGCCACCCCCATCGCCTGGACGTGGTACGTGCTCATCGGCACGCTGGCGACATTCGGCGCCGCCATGGCGGCGTCGCTATTCGAAGGCTGATTCGGTCTTCCACTCCTTCCAGACATTGCCCACCAAGGCCGGTCCGGGCCGGAGCGTCGGCTTGCCGGGCCGCCAACCGGAGGGCGTTGCCAGCGTGCCCGAGGAATCGCGCACGAGCTGGAAGGCCTGAATCTGGCGAATGGTTTCGGTGACGTTCCTTCCGACCGGCGGCGTCAGCACCTCGTATGCCTGAATCACGCCATCCGGGTCGATCAGAAAGCGGCCCCGCGTCTCGACGCCCGCGTCGGGATCGTAGACGCCGTAGACCTTGCCCACATTGCCACCACCGTCCGAGAGCATCGGAAAAGGAACTCCGCCCTTCACCATTTTCACGAGTTCCTGTTCGTTCCACATCTTGTGCACGAACATGCTGTCCACGCTGACGGACAGAACTTCCACCCCCAGCTTCTGAAACTCGGGGAATTTCTCGGCGACCGCCGAGAGCTCGGTGCTTCAAACGAAGGTGAAATCCCCCGGATAGAAGCACAGCAACACCCATTTCCCCAGGTATTCGGACAACTTGAGGTTGACGAACTTGCCCTGGTGGTATCCCGGGGCGGTGAAATCCGGGGCCTTCCTTCCGATCAGAATCACGGTTTCTTCCTCCTCGATTTTCTGCTGGTTTCCGCCGTTCGCCGCCGCTTCCCCCACCCGGCTTCCGGTGGGGCGCGCGCAGCCGGCCTTTATTTCCTCAGCCATAGTTTAAGCTCCGAAAGACCGATTATATCGCGGGCCGTGCGCCAAGGCATTAAGCTAATAGCGAACGACTCACAGCCAACATGGAACTCAAACGCGATCTCGGTCTTTGGGCGGCGGCGTCCATCGTCGTCGGCACGATTATCGGCAGCGGCATTTTCCTGGTGCCGCGAGCCATGATCCAGCGCGTCGGCACGCCGGAAATGGTCTTCGCCATCTGGATCTTCGGCGGCCTGCTCTCGCTCGCCGGCGCGCTGTGCTACGCCGAGCTTTCCGCCGCCCTCCCAGAGGCCGGGGGCGAGTACGTCTACCTGCGCGAAGCCTACGGTCCGATGTGGGGGTTCCTCTATAGCTGGACGCAGATGTGGGTTGCCAAAAGCGGCTCGATTGCCACCCTGGGCACCGGATTTTTTTATTATTTGACTAATTTTTTCCCGGGGCTGGACGGGATTTTTTACACAATTCATTTGCCGCTCGGTCCCAAGGGCGGCCCGCTCGAATTCCGCTACGGCCAACTGCTTGCCATGGCGCTGATTCTGGCGCTCGCCGGTCTGAATTATGGGGGCGTCAAATTGGGCGGCGACGTGCAAGTAGCGGTGACGGCAATCAAAATTGCACTCATCGCCTTTATCATCGTGGCCGGCCTCGGTTTCGGGGCGCCGCAGGCTCTCAGCGCGGCGTCGTCAACCCCGCTCACCGCGGCCGGTTTTTTTGCCGCGCTGGTGGCAGCCTTATGGGCTTATGACGGGTGGAATAACGTGAGCATGGTGGCTTCGGAAATCCGCAACCCGCAGCGCAACCTCCCGCGCGCGCTCATCTGGGGCACCACCGGCGTGATCGGCATCTATCTTTTGGCTAATGGCGCTTATTTTCACGTCCTGTCGGCCTCGGAAGTGGGCGGGACCGAGCGCGTGGCCGCGGAAATGATGCGCCGCGTGCTGGCCGGCGCGGGGGCCAACGCCGTGTCCGTGGCCGCCATGATCAGCATTTTCGCGGCGCTTAACGGCTCGATCCTCTCCGGCTCGCGCGTGCCCTACGCCGCGGCGCGGGACGGTTATTTCTTCGCGCCTATCGGCCGCGTGCATCCGCGTTTCCGCACGCCGGGCATCTCGATTCTGGCGCTCAGCGCGTGGGCCGCCCTGCTGGTGCTTTCCGGCCGCTACGAGCAGCTTTATACTTACGTCATTTTCGCGAGCTGGATACTTTATGGGATGACCACCGCCGCGGTGATCGTCCTGCGGAAAAAACGCCCGGATTTGAATCGGCCTTATCGCACGATTGGCTATCCGTTCGTGCCAGCAGTTTTCGTGTTAGTCGCGCTGGCCCTGGTACTTTCTACCTTATTCGATTCACCGAGGGAATCTCTGCTAGGAATTTTCCTGATACTTTTGGGCCTGCCGTTCTACTTTCATTGGAAAGAGGATGTACAAAAACGCGCAAGATAGCGCCTGTACCATGACTCACGTACTGCTATCCAAAAGCACGTTTTGCGCGGGAAACCTGAATTATCGGCTTGAAAATGCCGGGGAATGGGGCGAAAATCGGAGTATATAAATGAATAATAACAGCGGTTTAAGAGATATATTGCGGATGCGAGCGTACACTGGCGCCACAGCCGTCCGGGAGAAGACAAATGGACGTCAGTAAAATTCTAACCGAGCTCCGGGAAGAGCGGGCACAGATCGAAGAGGCGATTCTCAGTCTCGAACGGCTGGCGCGGGGAAGGGGACGCCGTCGTGGACGTCCTCCGGCATGGATGGCCGAAGTCACCACCAAGCGCCGCGGCCGCCCACCCGGCAGCAAGAACAAGGCGACGACCTCCGCCGCCGGAAAAGGCACGGCGGTGGCGTAAAAGTAACCGCTCCCTTACGGTCGCGGCTCCGATCGGCGCCGCGCCTCCGATTGGGGACGCGGGTCCCATGCGGGGCCGGCAATCTCCTTCAGATCGAAACCGCGGCGGTATTCCCGATAGAGATACTGGTTGGCCTCCTCGCAGTTGGTGATGCGGAACTCGAACGGATCCCATTCGATCCGGTGCCCCACCCGTAGCGCCACGTTCCCCAGTTGGTACGCCTCGGTGAACGGCCCCGCGTAGCCGAAATTGCAGGGCGCCTGTTTGCCCGCCTTGACGGCCGTGCACCAATCCTTATGGACTTCCTCGCGGCCCCAGTCGCGCTGTGGCGGAGGCGGCGGCTCCGGCTCTTTGGTTCCGGCGAACGGCCCGCGTCCCCAGGGATAGCTGCCCTTGGTCCCGATCCACACCATGCCGCCCTGGCCGCCCCGCAGGGGCTGTGGATTGCCCGCGGGCGAAGGAGGCGGCGCCGGCGCGCGGAAGCGCTCCGGCAGCGGCTGCGCGCCGTCATACCAGTAGACCGAAAGCGGCGGATGCACGCCCCGCTGCGGCCAGTCGAAGCGGATCGTGCTCCAGTGCGGATACATCTCGGGCCGCATGCCCGAAGTGTCCACCACTTCGACGCGCGATGGCGCGCCCAGATCCAGCGCCAGAAAAATCACGTTCATGGCGTGCGGGGCGATGTCGCCCAGGGCGCCGCTGCCGAACTCCGTCCAGCCGCGCCAGACGAAGGGATGGTACACCGCGCCGCGGCCGCCGAACTCGCGCTTGTTCTCCGGGTTATACACCGGGTGCCCTTCCGGCCACTTCGCATGGAAGGGGCGGTCGTGCGCGGTGCCGAGCCACAGGTCCCAATCCAGTTCCGGCGGCACGGGATCGGGCGTGGCCGGCCGGTCGTATCCTTGCGGCCAGATGGGCCGGTCGGTCGTCATGTGAATCTCGGTGATGTCGCCCAACACGCCCGATTGGATCAGTTCCACGGTGCGCAGCACCCTGGGCTCCGCGCTGGTCTGCGTACCCATCTGCGTGATGAGCCTGGTTTCCGCGGCCACTTTGGCCACGATGCGCGCCTCGTGCACCGTGCGGGTCAGCGGCTTCTGGCAATACACGTTCAGCCCGTGCCGCATGGCCCACACGCTGATATAGGCGTGATTGTGGTCGGGCACGGCGATGCTCACGCCGTCGAGTTTCTCCTTGTCGATCATCTTGCGGAAATCGCCGTACCGCACCGCTTTGGGATAGGGCTTACCGCGCTGCTCAAGCACCGCGGAGTCCACATCGCAGATTGCCTTGATGTTCTCCCCGAGTTTGTCGAAGGTCTGCGCATCGACATGGCCCATTCCTTTGATCCCGATGACGCCGATGTCCAGCTTGCTGTTGGCGGTATATCCGCGCGCCAGGCCTGCGGGAAGAATCATGAACGTGGCGGCCCGTTTCAGGGACTCGCGCCGCGTGATCTTGTTCGACATAGATGCCGCAACGATATCACAGCGCGTCCGGCGCCGCAAAGGTGCGGTCGGCTATTGTCCGGTCGGGCTTGGGGGGTTCGTGGGCGTCTGCGGATTGCCGCCGAAAGGCGAACTGCCGCCGAAGGGCGAACTGCCGCCGAAGGGCGACGGGCTGGCGCCCGGAGCGCCAGCGGGGTTCGGGCCGTTGGTATTGCCGGGGGTGGAGCCCATAGCGCCGACCGGCGTGCCTACCGCGCCACTGTTCGGATTGAACAGGGGCTTGACCTTGGTGACGTCGAAGATGAACTCCCACTTGTCGTATTCGGTCTGGTCGTTGTACGACTTGATGGAATCGCCATCGACTTTGCTGGCCACGCCCGCGATCCCGTTCCCCATGATTCCACCCACCATGCCCGCGCCCGCCGCGCCCGGCATGCCACCCGGCCGCGGGGTGGTGAGAATCTGCTGGATCATCAGCGCGGCGGCGTTCTGCGCCTGCGGATTCATGCCCGGCTGGCTGAATCCTCCGGGCATCCCAGTCGGCGTGCCCGGCTGGCCCGGCATGGTCGAATAACCACTGCCGCCATACTGCGCCGAAACGCCGCCGGTTTGCGAGTTCACCGGCGCACCCGTCATTCCCGGATACCCAGGTTGCCCGGGAAAAGCCGCCTGCGTGGCCACGGGAACCTGTACCGGCGCGCTGCCGCCGATGTACGGCGAACCGGTCCCGATGTAGGAACTCCCGCTGGAGCTCGAGCTCCCCGAGTTCCCCGGGGCCTGTCCCGGAACCTGCTGCCCGGGAACCTGCTGCCCCGGCATCCCGGGCATCCCCGGTGTTCCGCCCGCCACCTGGCCGGGATACTGCCCCGGCAATCCCGGCATTCCCGGCACGCCGGGCACACCCGGTACACCGGGCACACCGGGCATGGGAGGCTGGCCCAGCACCCCTGTGGTTTGCCCCGGCTGGCCGGGTTGCCCCGGTAGCCCGGGTTGTCCCGGCTGGCCGCCCTGCCCCAGCATCTGCGCCTGCTGCGCTGCCGACACAGGCTGTCCATTCATGCCGACTATCGCGCCGGTGCTCGCCGTCCCGCCTTCGCTCATGCGCCGGCGAATCACGGCATTCAGCGCCGTCTTGTTGGCTCCGCTCTGTGCCAGTCCCAGATCCGCCACCTGCGCCGAGGCCACTTGCCCGACATAGGCATTCGGATCGGGTTTATCGCTTTTCTTGTCCTTATCCTTGTCGTTCGTCTGGAGCTTCGAATCGGTCAGGACCCCATTGGCAACATGGATCAGCCGCCATTCATCCTTTCCCGTCAGCGGATCGCGGAACCGCCGCCGCAGGTAGTGGATGTCCTGGTAGCTTTCCAACTCGTCGATGCTCTGCGGCCAGCGTCCCGTCTTCTTGGTGAAGACCTGAATGGCGCGTTTGTACTGCTCGCCGCGGTCGATGAGGACCTGCTCCTTCTCCCGCTGCGCCTCGAATGCCGCGCGCGGAATCTCCAGGTAGAGCGAGATGGCGACCATGGCCGCCAGCAGCAGCACGAACAGCAGGGCAAATCCGGATTCGCGTTTGCGCTTAGGGACTTTCATCCCGCCAACTCCGGCGCCAGCGGCAGATTTTGCTGGTGCTTCGACTGCGTATCTTCCATCACCACGAACGTCGGCCCGATGCGCACCACCTTGTACCGCCGGTTCAGCGTTTGGCCTTCCGCTGCCAGCAGAATATTGTCGCCATCCAGGAAGAATGCCGTCTTCCTGCCATTATCCCGCGCCGTCGAAAAGCCGTAGTACTTGAGCGGGATCGGCGGCGGGGGCGGCTCGACCGGCGTGGTGGTCTTGGGCGCTTCAGCGGCCTTGGCCGGCTTGAGTGCGATCTTCGGCTCTTTGCCCTTGAGCACCTCTGCCGGCTTTGGCGGCGGCGGAGGAGGGGGCGGCCCGACCTGAAACAGGTTGCGGCTTCCACCCGCGAGATCCACCGCCTGGACCTTCGCCAGCAGATCGAG
This sequence comes from Acidobacteriota bacterium, assembly GCA_021787555.1. GTDB lineage: Bacteria > Acidobacteriota > Terriglobia > Bryobacterales > Bryobacteraceae > JAJYLS01. The sequence goes on from JAJYLS010000012.1 coordinate 14,128, forward strand.
GCGGAGGGTGGGATCGATCTTGGTGGGATCGATGCGGTCCTCGGCCCGCTTGGGATGGAGCACCGGGTGGAACTCCTCGCTGCGACTGCGGTTGATGGCCGCGCGCGGCGGCGGCGCGGCGCTTTCCGGCATCGCAACCGCGGGCGACGGGGCCGCCACTGCGCCTGTGCGTGCCGGTGTAGCCGACCCAGCCGTTTCCTCAGCCGATGGCCCGGAAAGCATGTTGGTGTACAAGAAATAGAGCGCCACGAAAACCAGCAGGCCCAGGAACACGACTTTCTTTTTGTCGTTGGTCCCCGCCGTCATGAAGCCTTTTCCTTTCCCTGGCCCTGGCCCGCAGAATGAACGGGGGCCGCGCCGAGCCCCGGGTCTTCACTACCCGCCTGCTTCACGAAGGTGTCAATTTTCAGCGTCACATTCAGGGTCTGGCCGTGGGCCGCGGGTCCCTGGCTCTGCGGCGCGGCCGCCTGCATGCTCTCGATGATCATGAAGCGCGGCGATTTGTCCAGCAGATTCACGAATTTCGTGAGGTTCGCGTAGGCGCCTTCGCAGCCCACCTGGGTGGAGAGCATCTCCAGCGTATCGCTGCCTTCGATGGGATCGCGGTTGAACTGCGCCTGGCTCATCTTGATGCCGGCGTCTTTGGCGATGTTGGTCAACTCCGCCACGATGGCCGCCGAAGCGGTCGAGTCGTCCATGAAATATTTGCCGAGGAATTGCTTGCCCTCGGTGCGCGCCAGATCGACGTTCTTCACCAGCCGGCGGCTGGCTGCCAGCCGCGCCTGCATCTGCGAAATTTGCGCATTGAGCGACTGCTGCTGGCGGCGCAGGTCCTCCGCCGATCCGCCGAACGGCTTAAAGACCACGATCACCGCCGCCAGATTGGCCGCCAGGAGCAGGCCGATCAGGGCGCGCATGGCCACGCGCGGATCTTTCACCGGAATGCCCTTGAACTTAAAGTTTTTGAGCATACTCCACCGTCAACCGGAACCGGTACATCGGTTCGGACTGCGAGGGGGCCAGTTGGGTCATCACTACTGGCACCGAAAAGGGCGAGTTGGCCATTGCTTGGAGTAATTCGATCACCGGCTGGGGCGAATCCGCTCCCACCTGCATATCCAGCATCACGTGGTCCTGCGCGTCCACCGAGGGATGAATCTGGATCACTTTCACGTTGTAGGGCAGCACCTTTTCGAGGTCCGCGAAAATACGCGTCCAGCTTATTCCCTTGCGGTAGAGCAGGGCATTGAGGAAGACCGAGCGCTCGAGCACTTCGGCGTTTTCCGGCCGCCGCAGCACCGCGTCGAGCTGCGCCTGCTGCGCGTCGAGGCGGCGGATGCGGGCGTTCAGCCGGTCGACTTCGCTGTGCGCCTCGGCGAGCTGCGCCCGCTCGGATGTCGCCAGGGAAATGAGCACGCCCAAGGTCGCCATCAGCGCCAGAGTCACCGCGATGGAGGCGGCGATCATCCCGCGATTGCGCTGGAAGGGCTGGCTCGCCAGATTGATTCCGACTTTCATCTCAATTCTCGCCCTCGCCCGCGGCCCGGACCGCCGGCAGCGCGGTCGCAACCGCCGGGGTGTCGCTTCGCCCGGACCGGCCGCCGCGGTCAGCCGCGACGCCGCGCAGGTACCCCAGCAGCCCCGCGTCGTTCTCCCCCGGGGTCCCCAGCGGCGACCGCACCGGCTCGACCGTCACGCCCAGCTCCTCCTGAAATCGCCTCTGCGCCTCATCCGTCTGCGCGCCGAACCCGCACAGCGCCAAGCGCTCGGGCTTCCCGCCCAGGTTGTCTTCCATGTAGACGAAGGTAGGCAGCAGCACACCCGCGATATCGTCCAGGCTCGCCGACGGCAGCTCCAGGCAGCGCACCAGCTTGAGCGCGTCCTGCGCCTCGACCAGCACCGTCAGCACGTGGCCGCTCATCTTCGCCATGACGCTCAGCCCGTCGCCGGGCGCGAGTTCGAGCGCCGCAATCGAGGATACCGTTACCAGCCCCGGATTCATCCCCGCCGCGCGGAACGGCGCCTCGTAGCGCGCCACGATTTCGAGCGGCGCCACCACCACCACCACGTCGACTTTCTTGTGTGCGCCGGGGTGCGCCCAGAAGCTCAGCGCCGCCGACTCCACATCGAAGGGCAGGCTGCGCTTCAGCCGGAACCGGATCAGCGACGCCTGCTCCTTGGTGTCCGAGGGAAACGAATCGAAATCCAGCACCGTAATGCGCGAACAGAAATCCGGCAAAATGAGGGCGATATCCTTGCGCCGCCGCGACGCCGGCGCGGGCTTGGCGCCGCCCGCCAGCGACCGTACCGCCAGAGTAAACTCATCCGGATCGGCGACATTATCTTTGAGCGGCGATACCGCGAGCGTGCCCGGCTTGAGCCGCAAAAAATCGAGCTCCGTGTGCCCGCCGATGCGCGCCATCGCGATCCCCGCCTCGGAAATTTCGAACGCCATCGAGGGCGGCGGTTCCTGCAACAAAGATTTGAGCCGGTCTAAGAGCATGAACCCCTTTTATTCACCACGGAGACACGGAGGCACGGAGAAAGACAAAGGATGGTTTTTCTCCGTGTCTCTGTGGTTCATTCGGTTATTACCCTTCAATGAACGTCACCTTGTTGATCTCGCGGAGGGTCGTCACGCCCGCGCGCATCTTGGCCACGGCCGATTCGCGCAGGAACGTCATCCCTTCCTCGCGCGCCATTCTCTTAATTTCCGAGGTTGGCCGCTTGTCCAGAATCATTTCGCGAATCCGATCGCTCAAATCCAGCAACTCGTGGATCGCCGACCTTCCCCGGAAGCCCGTCCCGCCGCACTCGAAGCACCCCGCGCCTTCGTACAGCGGGATGTCGCGCCACTCGTGCGGGTCCAGCCCGCTCTCCAGCAGCATGGCGTCCGGATACTCCACCTGCTTCTTGCAGTGCTCGCAAATGACGCGCACCAGGCGCTGCGCCAGGATGCAGTTCAGCGCGGAGACGAAGTTGTACGGCTCGACCCCCATGTTCAGGAAGCGCCCCAGCACGTCCAGCACGTTGTTGGCGTGTACGGTGGTGAACACCAGGTGCCCGGTGAGCGCCGAGTTGATGGCAATCTGCGCCGTCTCCTGATCACGGATTTCGCCGACCATGATCTTGTCCGGGTCGTGGCGCAGAATGGACCGCAGCCCGCGCGCGAACGTCAGGCCCTTCTTCTCGTTCACCGGAATCTGGGTGATGCCCTTGATCTGGTACTCCACCGGGTCTTCGATGGTGATGATCTTGTCTTCGTCGTTCTTGATCTCGCTCAGCGCCGCGTAGAGGGTGGTGGTTTTGCCCGAGCCGGTCGGTCCCGTCACCAGCACCATGCCGTACGGCTCCAGGATGTAGCGGCGAAACTTGGTCAGGTCCGCCTCGGAGAACCCCACCACATCGAGCGAGAGCTTGGAAAACTTCTCGCTCATGGATTCCTTGTCGAGCACGCGGAGCACGGCGTCCTCGCCATGAATCGTCGGCATGATGGAGACGCGGAAATCGATCAGCCGGCTCTTGTAGCGCACGCGGAAGCGCCCGTCCTGGGGCACGCGCTTTTCGGCGATGTCCAGCTCGGACATGACCTTGATGCGCGAAATGATGGTGGATTGCCAGTCCTTGGCGATGGGCGGCATGGCGTAGTGCAGCACGCCGTCGATGCGGTACTTGATGGCCACTTCCTGATCGCGCGATTCGATGTGGATGTCGCTCGCCCGCCGCTCGAGCGCATTGAAGATGGTGGTGTCCACCAGCTTGATGACCGGAGCGATCTCGGAATCGGTGGCGGTGAGCTTGTCGATGGAGAGCGTCTCGTCCTGCTCGCCCTCCTCCGCCACCACGTCCAGCGTGAAGCCTTCGGTGACTTCCTCCAGCACGCGCTGCGATTGCTCGGTCTTCTTGAGCATCTCGGCGATTTGCGAGAGCGTGGCCACCTTCACGCGCAGCTTTTTCTGGAGCAGCAGCGTGAGCTCGTCGATGAGGTTCAGGTTGCGCGGATCCGAGAGCGCGATTTCGAGCGTCCCGTTGTGCGCCTGCATGGGCACGAAGTTGTAGCGGAACATCAGGTCGACGGGAATCGACCGGAACAGGTCGTGATCGATGGCGGCGTCCCGCAGATCGACGTATTCGCAGCGGTAGCGTGCCGCGATCGCGCGCGCCTGCTGCGCTTCGGCGGCCGAAGCGCCCTCGGGAGTGGGCAGCTTCAATTTATCAGGAGTCGCCATACGTCAGGCCACTTGCTCACCACAGAGGCACGGAGAAACGGAGGTTGCACAGAGAAAACCATTTGGGTTTCCTCCATGCTTCCTCTGTGCACTCTGTGACTCTGTGGTGAAAATCTCTTTATCCTCCGATGGTATCCGCCAGCGAAAAGATCGGCAGATACAACGCCACCAGCACAAATGCCACAAACGCGCCCATCACGATCATGATGGCCGGCTCGATCAGCGAAAGCGTCGCCGTCATGCGCGTATTCACGTCTTCCTCGAAAAATTCCGCCACGCTGTTGAGCATGCCGGGCAGCGCGCCGGTCGATTCGCCCACCTCGATCATGTCGATGGCCAGCGGCGGAAACATCTTCGAAGCCTTCAGCGATCCCGAAAGCGGCTGGCCTTCGCGGACGCTCTTGCCCGCCCCCTCCATGGCCCGGCGCAGCAACGGCGTGCCGAGTGAATCCGCCGCAGTCTCCATCGCCTGCACCAGGGGAATGCCACCGGTGAGCAGCGTGCTCAGGATGCGCGAAAGCTGCGCTACCTGGTATTTCAGCCAGATGTCGCCGGCGATCGGCAGCTTCATTTTGAGCCGGTCCACCTTCACCCGCGCCGAATCCCGCTGCGACCACCAGCGAAACACAAAAATGCCGACCACCAGCGCCCCCGCCACCATTACGATGTAATTCCGCGCCGTGGTGCCGATGGCAATCAGCCACACCGTCATGGTCGGCAGCTTGGCATTCATGGTGGTGTACAAGGTGGCGAACTTCGGCACGACGTAGGTCACCAGGAAAACCATCAGCAGGACCACCAGCACGATCAGTACGCAGGGGTACATCAGCGAGACCAGCACTTTCTTCTTCACCGCCAGCGAAATCTTCTGGTAGCTGATGAACCGGTCCAGCACCTCCGTGAGGCTGCCGCTTTTCTCCCCCGCCATGACGGAGGTGACGTAGATCTTCGGAAAAATCCCCTGCTGCCGGAAGGCTTCGGAAAGCAGCGTGCCGTTACGCACTTCATCCCGCACCGCCGAAACATACGGCCCGAGCTTGGGATCGGTCAGACGCTCGGCCAGGAGATCGAGCGATTTCAGGATCGGCAGGCCGGCGCGGATCAGGGTGACGAACTGCTGGTTGAAGATCAGAAATTTCTCCAGGTTGATCTTCTTCCGCTTTCCGAAAAGCCCGGTGCCGGCCGCCAGCCCCGCCGCCGCGGAGCGCGGCTTGATGGAGTAAACCAGGAAACCCTGTTGGGTGTACTTCTCCCGCAACTCTTTCTCGGACGCCGCCGCCGCCACCTGCCGGCGGATTTGCCCGCGTGCGTCGGCGTACTTGACCGCGTACTCCGCCATGGCTACTGTCCCGCCTCCGTTACTACGTCCGTTCCCGGGGGCGCCTGAAACCGGAACAGCCTGGCATCCAGCGGCGGATTGACCTTCTCGTCCTGAAAGGTGAAGTCCAGCGTCGACTTATCGTAGGACGTGACCTTCACCTCGCGGATGGTGGCATCCGGCCCGACCAGGAATTCCACCGAGGAATACGGCAGCGTGTTCGTTTTGGGCTGCGCCGTGATGTGTGTGGCATCCCCCTCCCGGCGTGCCTGAAAATTCTGGAACTCCTTCTGGAAGTTCAACTTACCGAGCAAAAAGGCGAGGGGTGCGCGCATGTCCTCGCTATCCTGGAGCTTCATGCGCTCCGCGCGGTTCTCCGCCGGCGAGTAGAGCCAGAGGAATTTCCCGTCTGAAATGAATAACTTACCTTTGGGTTGGGAATAATCCCAGCGCATCCGCCCGGGCTTGCGCAGCTTGAGCAGTCCGCTTTCCGTCCGAGTGGCCTTTCCCAGCGGCGTATACCGCTCGGTAAAAAGGACTTCCAGGGTTTTCGCGCGGTTGTACCGCGCCTCCACGTTCTTCAGAAGCGTGTCCAGGGAAGGGCCCGCGCCGAATGCGCAGACACAAAGCGCCATAATCAGGCAAAAAGCCTTCACGAAAAACTAGACGCAGAGGAGGCCGGAAGCGTGGAGGCCGTTCTGCTCGTTCATAGTCGCTATTGACCCCGCGCCCCTCAAATCTTCATGATGTCGCGCATGGCTTTCCGGTTGGTTTCGACGAGTTCGCGGCTGGAGACGCCGGCGCGCTTGTTGACTTCCAGAATGGCCCATCCGGTCCAGCCGGTCTCGCGCATGGCGGCGGCAATGCCCTTGAGATCGAGGTCTCCCTGGCCCAAGTCTACTTCCTTGCCGTCGCGATAATCGCGGAGGTGCATGCCGGCCACGCGGCGGTGATACCGCCGAAAAAACCCGGCCACATTCAGGTTGGCGGCATGCACGTAGGCAGCGTCCATCAGCATGGAAACGTTGCGGGGGTCGGTTCTTTGCATGACCGCATTCACTTCCTCTCCATCATTGGCGGTCTCCCGGGCGTGGTTGTGGGTGGCGAGGCGGATCCCCATGGCCCGGCAGGCGGCGCCGGCGCGATTCAACTCCTCGCATCGCAGCTTCAGTGCGCTGGCTTGCAGGCGGCCTTCGGCATCCCGCGGCACGCCGCTGCTGCTGAGGATGAGAAGTTCCGCCCCCAGACCCTTGCTGGCCTTGGCGAGGCGATCGAACTGGGCCCGGTCCTTGTCCAGGTTCTCGGGTTTCGTGAAGTTGATCGAGCCGTGCAAGCCGATCAGCTTGATGCGGCGCTTCTCGATTTCGGCGCGCGCGGGACCCGGGTCCTCGAAGTGCGATTGCAGGCTCGCGTAGTTCGTCTCGAAGCCTTCGTAGCCGGCCGCCACCAGGTCGTCGAGCACAGAGAGCAGTTGTGCGTAATCCCTGATGGGCGATCCGAAGGCGCGCGTCTGGCAGCCCACTCTGACGCGCCCCGAAGCGGCCTGTGCCCGTGCGGCGACGGCGCCCGCGACAACCGCCATCAATTCCCTTCTGGAAGTCTTCATCGGTTCTCCTGTCCTATTTTGCCGTTTTATGAAAGAACCGTGGAAAGAGCGTGTGCGCGCCAGGTGCACCGTGAAGCGCTGGCTAACCCTGAAAAGTTCGAGCCGGGCTGGGGAACTTATCGCCCGAGAGCCTTGCGCAGCGCCTCGGCCGTATAGCTTTTCTTCGAGCGCGCCACGTCTTCCGGCGTGCCGCAGGCCACAACGCGGCCGCCGTATTCGCCGCCATCGGGGCCGAGATCGATCAGCCAGTCGGCGGTCTTGATCACGTCCAGGTTGTGCTCGATCACCACCACAGTGTTGCCCAACTCCGCCAGGCGCTGGAGCACGTCCAGCAGCTTGCGGACGTCGTCGAAATGCAGGCCGGTGGTGGGTTCGTCGAGCAGGTAGAAGGTGCGGCCGGTCTGGCGCTTGCTGAGTTCCCGGGCCAGCTTGATGCGCTGCGCCTCGCCGCCCGAGAGCGTGGTGGAGGATTGCCCCAGATGCACGTAGCCCAGCCCGACGTCGTACAGGGTTTGCAGCTTGGCGCGGATCTGCGGCAGGTTCTCCATCAGCGGCAGCGCCTCCTCCACCGTGGCGTCCAGCAGGTCGGCGATGGAGTAGCCCTTATATTTCACCTGGAGGGTTTCGCGATTGTAGCGCCGCCCGCGGCACACGTCGCAGGTGACGTATACGTCCGGCAGGAAGTTCATCTCGATCCGCTTCAGCCCGTCGCCCTGGCAGGCCTCGCAGCGCCCGCCCTTCACGTTAAAGCTGAACCGCCCCGGTTTGTAGCCGCGCTCGCGGGATTCCGGCAGCATGGCGTAGAGATCGCGGATGGGCGTGAACAGGCCGGTGTAGGTGGCCGGATTCGAGCGCGGCGTACGGCCGATGGGCGCCTGGTCGATGCGGATCACCTTGTCGATGTGCTCCAGCCCTTCGATGGCATCGTGCGCGCCCGGCTCCTCGTGCGACCCGTAGATCTCACGCGCCAGCTTGCGGTAGAGAATCTCGTTCACCAGCGTGGATTTGCCGCTGCCGGAAACGCCCGTCACCACGGTGAGCAGGCCGATCGGAATCTCCACGTCGATGTTCTTGAGGTTGTGCTCGCGTGCGCCGCGGACGACGAGCTTCTTTTCACCCGGCGCGCGGCGTTCGACAGGAATGGGGATCTCCAGCGCGCCCGAAAGATACCGGCCGGTGAGCGACTCCGGATTGCGCGCGATCTCCTCCGGCTCGCCCGCGGCCACCAGCGCGCCGCCCAGCCGCCCGGCGCCCGGCCCGAGGTCGATCACGTAATCGGCGCGATAGATGGTTTCGGCGTCGTGCTCCACCACCAGCACGGTGTTGCCCATGTCGCGAAGCTGCGCCAGGGTTTCCAGCAGGCGGCCGTTGTCGCGCGGATGCAGCCCGATGGACGGCTCGTCGAGCACGTAGAGCACCCCGCGCAGCTTCGAGCCGATCTGCGTGGCCAGCCGGATGCGCTGCGCTTCGCCGCCGGAAAGTGTGGCGGCCGAGCGCTCCAGGCTGAGGTATTCCAGCCCCACCGCGCACAGAAACTCCAGCCGCCGCCGGATCTCATCCAGTACGCGCCCGGCGATCTGCGTCTCGCGCTCGCCGAATTCCCAGTTGCGCACGGTCATCAACGCCCGCGAGACCGGCAACTCGGTGAATTCCGCGATGGAAAAATTCTTCACCCGCACCGCCAGGCTGGCCGGCCGGAGCCGCTTGCGGTGGCAGGCAGGGCAATCCACCGGCGACATGTATTCCGTCATCCACTCGCGATAGCCCTCGGAGGCCTCCTCGTACATCTCGTCCAGCGTCCTCAGGATTCCCGGCGAACCGTTGGAACCTTCGAGTAGGATGTCGCGCGCTTTTTGGGGCAGGTCCTCGAACGGCTTTTTCAGGTCGATGCGGAAGCGCTTCGCCGTTTCCTCGATGGCGTGCTGCACGCTCCACGAGCCGGCGCCCGGCCCCAGGCCGCCATCCAGCAGCGGCTTGGACGCGTCCGCGATCACTTTGGCGGGATCGAAGGTCCACGTGTTTCCCAGGCCGTGGCAGACCTCGCAGGCGCCGTAGGGGCTGTTGAAGGAAAACGAACGCGGCTCGAGCTGCGGGATGCTGGCGCCGCATTGCGTGCACGCCAGCTTTTGCGAATACAGCCGCTCCTCGCCGTTCACCACCGCGACGATCACCAGGCCATCGGCCAGCTTGGTGGCCGTGTCGATGGACGCCTCCAGGCGCTTCTCGATACCGGGCTTCACCATGAGGCGATCGACCACCACTTCGATGGTGTGATTCCGGCGCTTGTCGAGTGGGATTTCCTCATCGAGCGACCGCAGCACGCCGTCCACGCGGGCCCGCAGAAAACCCTGGCGAGCCAGTTTTTCCAGGTCCTTCTTGTACTCGCCCTTGCGCCCGCGCACGATGGGCGCCAGCACCATGATGCGGTCCTCGGGTTTCAGCGCCACAACGTGCTGGAGGATCTGCTCGGTGGTCTGGCGCGAGATTTCATTGCCGCAGACCGGGCAGTGCGGCACGCCTATGGAGGAGTACAGCAGCCGCAGGTAATCGTAGATCTCGGTGATGGTGCCCACGGTGGACCGCGGGCTCCGGCTGGTGGTTTTCTGCTCGATGGAAATCGCCGGGCTGAGGCCGTCGATGGAGTCCACGTCCGGCCGCTCCATCTGGTCCAGGAACTGGCGCGCGTAGGTGGAGAGCGTCTCGACGTAGCGCCGCTGGCCCTCGGCATAGATGGTGTCGAAGGCCAGCGAGGATTTCCCCGAGCCGCTGAGGCCGGTTATGACGGTCAGCGTATTCCTGGGGATTTCGATGTCGATATTTTTCAGGTTGTGCTGGCGCGCGCCGTGCACCGTGATGCGGTCGAGCATTATGATTTACGCGTGGATAGGGCGATCCTTTCATTGTGACGCGAAGTTGTATGCGTCCGCAATTCTCTATAAAATGATGCAAATGCACAAGTGCAGTGTGTGCGGAGGGAAGCTGAAGCGGGTCCACCGGACCTTTTTCGAGCGCTTCCCCTACATGGCGATCTACGAATGCCGTAACTGCGAAAACGAGGAGTTGGTGCCGCGGCGGTTCATGTACCACCTCGGGCGGGAATGCCGCTGTCCGCAATGCGGCACCCTGAAACTGAAGCGGTTAAAGGCGCCGGACCACATCGACCGCATGCACACGGGCTTTCTGAATTTTCTGGAGCGCCTCTCGGGCGGCCAGCTTTATCATTGCCGGTTCTGCCGGCTGCAGTTCTACGACCGCCGGCCGCTCGCGTCGGAACTGGCTTCTGAACAGCCGGAGGCAAATGAAACCGTGGATGCAGGCAGTGCAGCGGCTCCGAAGACCGGCGCCGCCAAACCTCCCGAGGCTACGCCGAACGGCGCCCACGATCCGCTCCTCGACACCCAGGAAATTCCGCAGCAGCAGGCGTTGCTGCACCAGGCGAGCGGCCAGAAGCCGGGCACGAATTAAGCAGTGCAGCCCTATATATCGCCCTTTGAGAAATCCAGGCTTTAATTTTGAGCACGGCGGTTCCCGACCTTTCGCGAGTTCGAAATCTCCATATCAGTTCGCGGTCGGCATTTTGTCAAGTGATCGATCACGATCACATCGAGCGGTACATTCTTCGCCTTCACAAGGCGTAGGCCGAGTTGACTTTTAAGCGCCGCGAAGATGTTCGGCTCTGCATCGGTATCTGGCGTCGGACTGAACCCCGGCGCGATGGCCCAGCGCGGCACTTAATCCCACAACAGCGATTGCACAAACGATGCGAGTGCTTCTCATCATTCCTCCTCGATCAACAGCCGGGTTCTCCAGGTTTGGTGAAGTCAACCAGCGGCCGGAAAGGTCCGTTCGCCCAACACTGGGGACCGCCGAGATACGCTATACCCTCGGGCCAGCCTGCCCCCCTCAGGCAACCTTCAGTGGGACGATTCTGGCGACACGCCTCATCACTCCGGCATCCTGCTCTGCCATTTTCAGATCGTATGTAGCCTGCAGTCGCATCCACATCTCGGGTGAACCGCCGAATAGACGCGCAATCCTCAGGCACATGACCGCGGAAAGCGGCCTCCGCTCTGCGAGAATGTCGTGCAGCATTTGGCGCGAAACCCCCAGCGCCTTGGCCGCGGCCGTCACGGACAGGCCAGCGGACGGCAGTATGTCCTCTCTGATGATTTCTCCCGGATGAACCGGCGGGAGTCCGTTCTTTCGCTCCATCGCTACTCAGTGATAATCCTTCAAGTCGATGTCAACAGCCGCCTCACCCGACCAGCCGAACGTGATTCTATAATTCGCGGTCACGCGCACCGACCAGATCTTTGGTGTACCCCGTAATGCGTGAAAATGCAAACCCACAACGTTCATATCTTCAGGTTTGCTGGCGGCATCGAGCAACAGCAGGATACGCATGCACTTCCGGATTCGATCGGCGCTGATCTTCCGCGTGTTTCCGGTGTTATGGAGTTCCGCAAGCCCCTTGTGCTTGATCCGGCCGATCACTCCTCTACTGTAAACCATTCGGTTGACGTCATCAACTCTGCTGTCCTGGAGGTCGGGTTCCGGCCACCCGCATTTGCAAGCCCCAGGGTGCCGACCGCACAAGCGGCCCAGTGGATCGTTTTGGGAATGGTAATCCAGTTACGCCGCCAGGAATGCGGTCTTGGCAGCGAGCCCAGGGGGCACGCCGGCGTGCTCCACCGTCAAGCGAACCCGGCCGAGCCGACCAGCGCGTGAATCGCCTGCAACCGTTGCCAGAAGGCTCCCAGCAGCGCCAACCGGAGGGCATTCGGGCCGTCCGAGAGCGCCTTCTCCGGCTGGTCGTGCACCTCGACGAAAACCCCATTCACCCCCGCCGCCACCGCGGCGCGCGCCAGCGTCTCGATGAACTGCGGCTGGCCTCCGGACGCAGTTCCCGCGCCTCCGGGGATCTGCACCGAGTGCGTGGCGTCGAATACCACCGGCCAGCCGGACTCGCGCATGATCTGCAATCCGCGCATGTCCACGACGAGGTTGTTGTAACCAAACGACGAGCCGCGCTCGGTGAGGATCGCCTGGCGGTTGCCGGTGGAGGCCACTTTTTCCGCGGCGCGCGGAATATCGTGCGGCGCCACGAATTGCCCCTTCTTGATATTCACGATGCGGCCGGTGCGCCCGGCGGCCAGCAGCAGGTCGGTCTGGCGGCAGAGAAAGGCGGGGACCTGGAGAATGTCCGCCACCTCCGCCGCCGGCTCGGCCTGGGCCGGCTCGTGAATATCGGTCAGGATGGAAAAACCCTCGGCCTTGATCCCCGCCAGGATGCGCAGCCCCTCGCGCAACCCGGGGCCGCGAAACGCATTCACGCTGGTGCGGTTGGCCTTGTCGAAGGAAGCCTTGAAGACGAAGTCGCCCACCGCGTCGCGGATCGAGCGCGCCATCCGCCGCGCATGCTCCTCGCTTTCGATCACGCACGGTCCGGCGATCAGCACCAGCGGCCTGCCGGGAGCGAAGGCGCTGAACTCAATCGGCACGGGAGAACAGCGGCTCCTCTTCGGAGGCCACGCGGCGCGCGCGGTATTCGTACGCCGCGCCGATGAAGGCTTTGAACAGCGGGTGCGGTTCCATCGGCTTGGATTTGAATTCGGGGTGGAACTGGCAGCCGAGGAACCACGGATGGTGGGGGATCTCGCAGATCTCGACGTAGGTGCCGTCGGGTGTCTCGCCGGTGATGCGCAGCCCACCGGCCTTCAACTGCTCTTCGTACTCGCGGTTGAATTCGTAGCGGTGGCGGTGGCGCTCGTTGATCTCGCGCTTGCCATACGCGCGGAAAGCGAAGCTGTTTTCCGCCAGCCGGCACGGCCATCCGCCCAGCCGCATGGTTCCGCCCAGCTCGTCCACGCCCTTCAACTCGCGCAGCTTGAAGATCACGCGGTGCGGCGTGCCCGGGTTGAACTCGGTGGAATCGGCGTCTTCGAGCCCGCAGACGTTGCGCGCGAATTCGATCACCAGCGTCTGCATGCCCAGGCAGATGCCGAAGTACGGAACTTTGTTTTCGCGCGCGAAGCGGATGGCGTTGAGCATGCCGTCGATGCCGCGCTTGCCGAAGCCGCCCGGCACCAGGATGCCGTCGTAGCCTTCGAGCTGCCGCTCCCAATTCGGCCCGACCACGCCTTCGGCCTCGATCCAGTTGATGTTGACCTTGATCTGGTGCGCCAGCCCGCCGTGCAGCAGCGCCTCCTTCAGGCTCTTGTAGGAGTCTTCGTACTCCACGTATTTGCCCACCAGCCCGATAGTCACCTCGTCGCGCGGGTTTTGCAGCCGTTCGAGCATGGCGGTCCAGCGGCTCATGTCGCGCGGGCGCTCCTCGATGTGAAGCTGCCGCAGGACGATGTCGTCGACGCCTTCCTCCGCGAACATGAGCGGCGCCTCGTAGATGGATTGCACATCGCGCGCGGTCACCACGGCTGCCACGTCCACGTCGCAGAAGAGGGCGATCTTTTCCTTCATCTCCTGGGGGATGAAGCGCTCCGCGCGGCACACCAGGATGTCCGGCTGGATACCGATGGCGCGCAGTTCTTTCACGCTGTGCTGCGTGGGCTTGGTCTTCAGTTCCTGCGCGGCGGCGATCCACGGCACCAGCGTGACGTGCACGAACAGGCAGTTGCCGCGCCCCTGCTCGTGGCGCATCTGGCGGATGGCTTCCAGGAATGGCAGCGATTCGATGTCCCCCACCGTGCCGCCGATCTCCGCGATCACCACGTCCACGTCCTGCGCCACCTTCTTCATGGCGGCCTTGATTTCGTTGGTCACGTGCGGGATCACCTGCACGGTCTTGCCCAGGTAATCGCCGCGGCGCTCGCGTGTAATGATCTGTTCGTAGATGCGCCCGGAGGTGACGTTGTTGGCCTGGGTGAGCCTGGCGTGGGTGAAACGCTCGTAGTGCCCGAGGTCGAGGTCGGTTTCGGCGCCGTCGTCGGTGACGAAGACCTCGCCGTGCTGGAAGGGGCTCATGGTGCCGGGATCGACGTTGAGGTAGGGGTCGAATTTCTGGCACGTGACCTTCAGCCCGCGGCTTTCCAGCAGGCAGCCGATCGATGCCGCGGCAATGCCCTTGCCCAGCGACGACACCACGCCGCCCGTTACGAAAATGTACTTAGCCATTCTGCGTCACCTCAAATAGCTTCTCCACCCGTTCCAGATCCTCCGGGGTATCCACACCCAACGATTCGTACTCGGTCTCGACCACGCGAATGGAATACCCGTTTTCGAGCGCACGCAATTGCTCCAGGCGCTCGGCCGCCTCCAGCGGCCCTTTCGGCAGATTGGGATATTCCATTAGAAAATCGTGCCGGTAGACGTACAGCCCGACGTGCTTAAAGTAGGGCAGGCCTCCTGGCCGGCCGTCCCGCTGGTACGGGATCGGGCAGCGCGAGAAATAGATCGCATCGCCCTTCAAATCCGTCACAACTTTCACCACGTTGGGATCGTCAACCTCCCGAGGGGCCTCGATGCGTTTCTTCAGCGTGCCCATGACGATTTCCGGATCGTGCACCAGCGGCAGCACGGCGGCGTCGATCGCTGCGGGATCGATCAGCGGCTCGTCGCCCTGGATATTCACCACGATTTCCGCATTTTCCGAAGATGCCACCTCGGCCGCGCGGTCGGTGCCCGAGGGATGGTCCGGCCGGGTCATGCGTACGCATGCTCCAAAACTACGGGCTATATCGTATATGCGCTGATCGTCAGTGGCAATGATCGTGCTGCTCACGTACCGTGCTGCGCAGGCACGCTCGTAAACATGCTGAAGCATACTTTTCGAGCAGATAGGAGCGAGAACTTTGCCGGGGAAACGGGTGGAGGCAAAACGCGCGGGGATGATCCCGAGGATTTTACGCGGCACAAGCGATCATAACACAAAACGCGTATGTTAGACTGGGAAAAAGAAAGGCTGGCCAGCCCTATGCTGCTGTCCTACCGTAAGTTGCTGCGGGTGTGCGCCATTGGGTTTGCCTCTGCATTCTGGCCGGTCGGCCATGCGGCCGATGGGCCGCAGGTCGAAATCAAACCGCGTCCCAGACCGCCCGAGAAAATGGACGTGCTGCCCAGAGCCAACATCCGCGTGGACAGCACGCTGGTGCTGATTCCGGTCACCGTTACCGACCCCATGAACCGCTTCGTCACCGGCCTCGAGAAGGAAAACTTCAAAATCTTCGAGGACAAGAAGGAACAGGAAATTTCCCAGTTTTCCAGCGAGGATGCGCCCCTCTCGGTGGGCCTCATCTTCGATTCCAGCGGCAGCATGGGCGCCAAGCTGCTCAAATCCAAGGAGGCCGTGGCGCAGTTCTTCAAGACCGCCAATCCCGACGACGAGTTCTTCCTGGTGCAGTTCAGCGACAATGCCAACCTGATCCAGCCGTTTACAGGAAACCTGGAGGAGATCCAGAACCGTCTCACATTTACGCGGTCCCACGGCCGCACCGCGCTGTTGGACGCCGTGTACCTGGGGCTTCACGAGATGAAAAAAGCCAAAAATCCGCGCAAGGCCCTGCTCATCATATCGGATGGCGGCGACAACAACAGCCGCTACACGGAGAGCGAGATCAAGAACCTGGTGAGAGAAGCGGATACGCAAATCTACGCCATCGGAATTTATGAGCCCATGGCCCTTCGCGGGCGGACCCCCGAAGAAGCCAGCGGCCAGGGACTTTTGACCCAGATTGCCGAGCAGACCGGCGGACGCCAGTACGCCGTGGACAACGTCAACGAGTTGCCGGACATCGCCGCCAAGATCGGCGTGGAGTTGCGCAACCAGTATGTGCTCGGCTATGCGCCGGAGAACCAGCAGCGCGATGGAAAGTACCGCCGCGTCCAGGTCAAATTGATTTCGCCCCGAGGGCTCCCGCCGCTGCGGGCCTACTGGAGACAGGGCTACTATGCTCCTTCGCAATAAAACAATTCTGATCGTACTCGCCGCCGCCCCGCTGGCCGCCTGGCTCGTCCGGGCCCAGCAGGCGCCGCCGGAGAAAGCTGCCTTGCAGACGGACAACGGCTCCGCTGTTTTCCGCGCCGATACCCGGCTGGTTGTCTGCCACACCACGGTGGTGGACAAGAACGGACACCTGGTCACCAATCTTCCGGAGTCCGCCTTCACGGTCTACGAAAACGGGCAGAAACAGCAGATCAAGGTGTTCCGCCGAGAAGACATCCCAGTCTCCCTGGGATTGATCATCGACAACAGCGGCAGCATGCGCGACAAGCGCGCTAAAGTGGAAGCCGCCGCGCTGGACCTGGTGAAGGCGTCCAATCCCGACGACGAGGTCTTCGTGGTGAACTTCAACGACGAAGCCTACCTCGATAACCCGCACGGCAAGGACTTCACCAACAACATCAAGGAAATGGAAGAGGCGCTCACGCGCATCGATTCGCGCGGGGGCACCGCCATGCGGGACGCCATCCGCATGTCCATCGACCATCTCAAGGAAAAGGCCCACAAGGACAAGAAGGTGCTGGTGGTGGTCACCGACGGCAACGACAATTCCAGCGTGATCAGCATGGAGGACCTGGTGCGCGCTTCGCAGCAGAGCGAAGTGCTGATATACCCGGTGGGCCTGATGAGCGACGAGGAGCGTCGCGAAGCCCGGCGCGCCGAGCGGGCGCTCAAGGACCTGGCCGATGCCACTGGCGGCGAGGCCTTTTTCCCCAAGGAGCTTTCCGACGTGGAGCGCATCTGCCACCAGGTGGCGCGCGACATCCGCAGCCAGTACACCATCGAGTACACCCCGTCCAACCCCGCCATGGATGGCACGTTCCGGCAGATCAAGATTACGGTGAACGCCCCCGGCCATCCGACGGTCCGCAGCCGCAGCGGCTACTACGCCACTCCGGACCAGGGCGTGCCGGCCAAGAACGCAAGCGCCAGCACGTTCAAATAGAGCAATGCTGAGGCTGCTTTGGCAACTGACGCGCGGCTACCGCCTCCGTCCGTGGCGCAGCCCGTATCTCCGCTGGCGCATCGAAACCTACGCCGGCCTGCACGCCGAAGCCATCGGCTTCGCCGATTTCTGGCGCTTCGCCTGGCGTGAGCGCAGGGCCTTGCTGCGCTACTTGCGATGGGCCGCCTCGCGCGGCTACCGGCGCCGTCCTTCGGCCATCGTCGTTCCGGACCTGCGGTAATCGCCGTAGGTAATGGCTTCCTGGAAATTATGGTTGAAGAAGAGGAACGTGCGTGCCTGCGCGCGCGCTTCGATGCTCTTCGGCACCCAGGAGCCGTCCGCCAGCTTCTGCTGTTCGATGCCAGCCGCTCGGCGCCCGGCAGGGATTCGTTGTCGTGCTTCATCCATTCCTGGTAGGATGCGCCAAATCCCAGCGGAATCACCTGGTAGAGATCGTCGTCGGTGCTCTTGACGTGGCCGGAGGAATCGAACGCCCGGTTCCAGTCGCGCATGACGCATTAATAATCGCATGACGCATTAATAATCGAAGGATTGCCGCCACTCTGTGAAGTCTGCCCGCCAATTTGAAGCACGAGTCGAAATGAAGAACTTGCGCGCAGAGGACTGCGGTGTGCTGGCCGGCCTGGCCTCACCCCACGAGCTTCTCGAACCGCGACCCCTTCCTTACAATCGTCTGGTTCCGCTCCGGTCCGGTCGAGATGCAGCCGATCTCTACTCCCAGCCGCGTCTCCAGAAATGCCAGGTAGTCCTTGGCTTTCGCCGGCAGCGCGTCGTACGACGCCACGCCGAACGTGGAGGTCTGCCAGCCCGGCAGGCACTCGTAGACCGGCTCGACCTGCGCGATCTCCGCCACTGTCGGCGGCATCTCCGTCAGCTCCTGCGGCCCGCGCCGGTAGCCCACGCACACCTGGATCCGGTCGAACTCGTCCAGCACGTCCAACTTGGTCACCACCAGGCTGTCGAAGCCGTTGATCACGGCCGTGTAGCGCACCAGCGGCACATCGAACCAGCCGCACCGCCGCGGGCGTCCGGTCACCGCGCCGAATTCGCTGCCGCGTTTGCGGATCTGCTCGCCCGCGCCGTCCAGCGCCTCGGTCGGAAACGGCCCGCCTCCCACGCGCGTGATGTACGCCTTCGAAACCCCCAGCACGCCGCTGATCCGCGTCGGCGGCACCCCGGTGCCCGTGCATGCTCCGCCCGCGCTGGCGCTCGACGACGTCACGAACGGATACGTGCCGTGGTCGATATCCAGCATGGTTCCCTGCGCGCCTTCGAACATCACGGTCTTGCCCTCGCGCATCGACCGGTCGAGCAGCAGCGCCGTGTCGCAGACCATCGGCCGGATGCGCTCCGCGAATTTTTCGTACTCGTCGCGAATGCCCGCCAGGTCCAGCGGCTCGTAGATCCCCAGCGCCTTGGCGATGGTGACCTTCTCTTCCATCACCGCATCGTATTGCGCGCGGAAGGAATCGCGCACCAGCAGGTCCGCGATCCGAATGCCGCGCCGCCCGATCTTGTCCTCGTAGCAGGGGCCGATGCCGCGCGAGGTCGTTCCGATCGAAACCCGCCCCGGCCGCGCCTCGGACATCTTCTCCATCATGCGGTGCGCCGGGAAGAGCACGTGCGCGCGGTTGCTGATAAACAGGTTGCCTTTCACCGCGACGCCCGCCTGCTCCAGCGCATCGATTTCGGCCAGCAGCGCGCCCGGATCGATGACCAGGCCGTTGCCGATCACCGCCTTCTTCCCCGGCCGCAGAATTCCGCTGGGAATCAGCTTCAGAATAAACTTCCGGTCACCGATGAACACCGTATGGCCGGCGTTGTTCCCGCCCTGATAGCGGGCCACGATATCGAAGCGCTCGGAGAAGACATCGACGATCTTCCCCTTGCCCTCGTCTCCCCACTGGGAGCCCAGGATGATGACGTTTCCCATGTTATTAACCGATCTATTTTAACGTACTCTCCACCGCATTCGTGCTCCGCCACCGATGCTACAATTGCCCCGTGCGCCGCCTCGGGCAAAAGCTGCGGCACTTTCTGGCGCGCCGGGTCCAGTGGATGCCCCGCTACCGCATCACCCGCGGCGGCATGCTCTATATCCTGGCCGTGCTGGTGGTGGGCACGGGCGCGGTCGTCTCCGGTAATAACCCGCTATTCCTCATTTTCGCCGCCATGCTTTCCGCTTTCCTGGTTTCTGGCCTGGTCAGCCGCCTGTGCCTCGCCGGGCTGGAGCTGGATTTCCTGGTTCCCGAGCACGTCCCCGCCGGCCGCCGCGTCCCCGGCGAGCTTTTCGTCCGCAACCAGAAGTGGCTCATGCCGTCGTTTTCCATCCGCGTCGAAGCCATCCGCGACCCCGCCAGCCCCACCCTCGACTCCGGCATCTATTTCCCCGTCATCGCCGGGGGCGCCACGGTCGAGGAGATCATCAAAGTCCGCTTCCCCCGCCGCGGCGCCTATCGCCAGAACAGCTTCGCCTTCTCCACCGCTTTCCCCTTCGGCTTTCTCGAAAAATCCGCGCGCGTCACCCTGCGCCGCGAAATGCTGGTCTATCCTTCCATCGATTCGCAGCCCGGTTTCGACGACCTGCTGGCGGGCATCTCCGGCGAAATCGAAACCCACTACCGCGGTCTCGGCCGCGATTTCTATCGCATCCGCCCCTACGAAGCCTTCGAAAGCGCCCGCCACGTGGATTGGAAAGCCTCCGCCCACGTGGGCAGCCTCCAGGTGCGCGAATTCGCCCGCGAGCAGGAGCAGACCGTCGAGATGTTCCTCGACCGCGACATCCCTCCGGACTTCGACGCCTGGTTCGAGCACGCCATCGACTGCTGCGCCTTCCTCGCCTGGCGCCTCTCCAATCAGGGCACCGGCATCTATTTCCGCTCGCACGGCTTCGCCTTTCGCCAGCCGGAAGACGGCGACATATATACTATTCTGAAGTACCTTGCTCTGGTCTATCCCCAAGCTGCCGGCGCTCCCGAAGCGCCGCGCGACGAAACCAGCTACAAGATCGTCTTCACCCCCTCGCCGCGCAAGTTCAGCGATGCCGGCTGGGCCGGTGCTCGCGTGCTGTCTCCTGATGTGCTGCCCGTGCCTGCACGCGCAGGCGCCTGACAAGCCCGCACCGGCTGCGCCGGTTAAGACCAGCATCACCGTGGTCGAGAAGGTCACCGCCGAAACGCCCGGCACCGTGACGCTCCTCAATTCCAAGCAAATCCAGGAGACACCCGGACTCGATCTCGACGACCGCCTCCGCCAGGTCCCCGGCTTCAGCCTCTTCAAGCGTAGCTCGAGCGTGGTGGCGCATCCCACCACGCAGGGAATTTCGCTGCGCGGGCTCGGCTCCTCCGGCGCCAGCCGATCGTTGGTGCTCTGGGATGGCATTCCCATGAACGATCCCTTCGGCGGCTGGGTCTACTGGACGCAGTTCCCCCCGGATGAGCTCGACGATATCGAAATATCGCCGGGCGCCTCCACCAGCGTCTTCGGCGACCGCGCCATGAGCGGCGTCGTGGCGCTCTTCTCCCGCCCGCCGCAACAGCGCCACCTCTCTACTTACTTGGAGTCCGGCAGCCAGAACACCCAAGATTTCGGGGTCGGCTTTTCCGATCTGTGGTCGCGCTTCGCCGTCTCCGGCTTCGCCCGCGCGTTCACGACCGACGGCTACTACATCGTTCCCGAGACCTTCGACGGCAAACCGCTGCGCGGCGCCGCCGATACGCGCGCCGGCGTCCGCTTCGTCACCGGCAACGTGCACCTCGATCGCTATACTTCGTTCGGCAATTTCTACGTTGAGGCCATCGTGCTGGCCGAGGACCGCAAAAACGGCACCCTCGTTTCGCACAATTCCACCGGTCTCGGCACCATCGCCATGCACTTCGAGCGGCAGCTTGCGGCCGACGATTCCATCTCGATTCTCGGCTTCCACACTCGCGAGGACTTCCACAGCACCTTCGATTTCGTCACCCACAACCGCAACACCGACCGCCTGACGTACTTTCAGACCGTGCCCTCGGACGCCCTCGGCGGTTCCGCCCTGTGGCGCCATCACCGGATGAAGTGGGACCTGCTCGCCGGCGCCGATGTCAACCGCGTCGGCGGCACCGATACCGACCACCTCTTCCCCTTCGGCGAGCGCATCGGCGGCGGCGTGCTGTTGGAGCACGGCCTCTTCGCCCAGGGCAATATGTCTGCCGGTCCGGTGCGCTTCTTCGCCGGCTTGCGCCACACCTTCACCGGAACCGCCGCCGGCACCTTCCTCAGCCCCAGCGCCGGCATCACCACCGGCTTCAAACGCGTGCGCCTGCGCGGCTCGGTCTTCCGCGCTTTCCGCGCTCCCACGCTCAACGAGCTCTACCGCGAATTCAGCGTCGGCAACACCGTCACGCTGGCCAATCCCGCCCTCGGCCCCGAGACCGTCTTCGGCGCGGAAACCGGCTTCGATTGGTCCTTCATGGAAAACGGCGCGCTGCACTTTACCGCCTTCCGCAATTCCGTCGACAACCTCATCACCAACGTGACCCTTTCGAGCACCGGTAATTCGATTCTCCGCCAGCGCCAGAATGCCGCCGCCGTGCTCAGCCGCGGCCTCGAAGCCGGCTATCAGCAGCGCTTCGGCCGCTGGACCGTCGACCTCGGCTACCTGTTCGCTGACACGCGCTACGTCACCGGCCTTCGCGTCCCGGAGGTACCCAAGAACCAGGGCACCGGCGAAATTTCCTACCAGCATGGCGGCACGCTCACCTCCGCCGGCGTCCGCAGCTTCGGCAGTCAGTTCGACGACGACCTCAACCACTTCCTGCTCCCCGGATTCACCGTCGCCGAAGTGATGCTGCGTCAGCACCTGGTCGCCTCGCTCTCCGCCGAAGTGGCCATCGACAACCTCCTCGACCGGACGTTCTACACCGCTTTCACTCCCACCCCCAACATCGGCAATCCGCGCCTCTGGCGCGTGGGCCTGCGGTGGGACGGGAAGTTGTGGTGATCGCTATGTCTGTGTCACAATGTGTCACATGGCGGTCAGGAAGGCCAGCGTACGTGAATTGCACCTCAAGACCAGCGACATTGTCAAGCGTGTCGCTAATGGCGAAACGTTTATCATCGAAAAGAAAGGAACGCCTGTCGCTGAGATCCGCCCCATACCTGTGCAACGGCCCACCCGCCGCCTGCCCGATCGCGAGGCGTTCATCCGTAGCCTGACATTCCGTGCTTTGGATAGCGGTGCCATTCTGGAACAAGATCGTTCTTGATCCTCTATTTCGATTCCGCCTATATCGCCAAGTGCTACCTTCCGGAACCGGGAGGCGAAAAGGTTAGGGCACTCGCGCGCAGCGCGTCGGGCCTGTATTCGTCGGCGCTCTCGGTCGCCGAGCTTGCCTGCGTGTTCCACCGCCAGGCTCGCGAGTGCGCCGCCGCTCCAGAGTCTATAACCACCCTGCGCCGGCAATTTCGGCAGGACTTAACTGATGAGGTCTGGTCGCTCATACCAGTGACGGACCGCCTGTTGCATCGGGTCGATGCCCTGATTCGCAGCCTTCCGATGTCGTGCCTGCTCCGTGCGGGCGACGCCATTCATCTCGTCACCGCGATCGATGCCGGGTTTCACGAGATTTGGACAAACGACCGCCGCCTTTTGGCCGCCGTAGAAGCTGCTGGTCTCCAGGGGAGGACGGTTTAGTAATCGCTGGAACCGCGGCTTCGGGGCAAACAATCGTCTGCCCCTTCCGCGGAGGACATTCTGTTGTTGTGTTTGCAAATTAGTGTGGTGGCGGAGCCGATCCTCTCAGCTTTTTGTCGTGCTGCCTCGCCTACCCCACCCCGTCCCGCGGCGCCATCGCCGGCGAAAGCACCCGCAACGTCCCCGCTGCCGCCTCCGGCCGCGCGGCTGGCGCCAGCCACCGCTCGATCGCCGGCAGCGCTGCCTCCGCCGCCGCCTCGCCCGCCTCCACGAGTTGCGGCCCGCATTGGAAGCCGTCCCAATCCACCCCGTGCACGTCCGGCGCGATCACCAGGTCGCTCTGCTTCCGCCACCCGTCTTCGCTATGCGTTTGCATGATCTGGAAGCAGCGGTTCACCACCTGGAACATGTTGCTTACCGGCACCGCTCTCGGATGCGCCGGCAGGTGCACCGCGATCACGTGCGTCGCGCCAAGCTGCTGCGCCAGCAGCGCCGGAATCTCCATGCTCATGGCGCCGTCCACCAGCAGCCGGTCGCCGCACCGCACCGGCTGGAACAGTCCCGGGTACGAGCAGCTCGCGCGAATCGGCAGAAACACGTCGCCCGAATTGCTGAACCGCAAGGGCTCGCCCGTGGCCAGGTCCGTGGCCAGCACGCCCAGCGGAATCTGCATCTCCTCGAACCGGTAGCACTTCAGCAGCCGCTCCAGGAACCGGCACATCCGCTCGCTGGCCGCGAATCCCATGCGCCCGATCGTCCACTTGGCCACGTCGCCGAATCGCATGGCGCATCCCGCGCGCGCGATCTCCTCCGGTGGCGTGCCGCTCGCGTATGCCGCGGCCACAATCGAGCCCGCACTCACGCCCGCGATGCAATGGATCGGAATTCCGCGCCGTTCGAAAACTTTCAGAACGCCCGTGTGCGCAATTCCACGGGCGAAACCGCCTCCCAGCGCCAGCCCGATCTTGGGCGGTGTGAAGCCCACCGCCTCCGTTTGAACCAACGCCGTCACCCCATTCGGGCGTGACCAGCGGCGCAGGGCGTAAAAAAAGCTGGCGGCCCTCCGCGCAGCCTTCATAACCGCCTCCCTCGTCCCGCCTCTCTGTCCCCCACCTGGAGGTGGGACTTCTATGCACTCAGACGAGCAACCAAACTGCCGGGTTTCCGTTTTCCGTCGAAATTTTTGCGCGCGTCCACACTACGTCCCCGCGCATTTCGCCTGCGCACAAAAGAACACAGATTCGCCTCCACCTCCTCAACTCCTAACTCCTTAACTCCTCACTCTTAGGCATCGTAAATAAATAACATTTACAAGTGCCACCTTAATGTGTTATCACGGTGGGCATGGACACCGACGCCCAACTCGCCCAGTACTTTGCTGGCATGTGGCCGCATCTGGACGAACATGCC
>JAJYLS010000269.1 GCA_021787555.1 Acidobacteriota bacterium
CACCTCGGGCGCCCCACCGAAAAACTCGAAGGCGCGCAGATGCGAGCCGATCCAGTTGTGCAAGTCCTGCCCGCTGGTGGCCTCCGCGAAGGTGTAGCTGCTGGCGCCCAGCACCGCCACGAAGACGGCGGCGGGCCGCGGTTCGCCACCCTCCCGGTCGTGAATCGGAATCGTGGCCCCGGCGTAATCCACGAACATCTTCTCGCCGGCGCGGTGTTCTTGCCGCAGCACCAAGTCGAGCTTCTTCACCCAACCCCGGTAGAGATCGCAGAAACGGCTGTAGGCATAGCCGTCTGCATCTTTCTCGCGCTCTTCCTGCCAGACCAGTTGCAGCGTCAGGTCTTTATGGGTTTGTAACTCCTGATGAATCCGCGACCAATCCGGCTCGGGATGCTTGCGCCACACGGCCGGCGCGGGCCGCTGTGGAGACAGCGCCTGCTCGATCTCTGGGTCGCCCCAGCTCTCCGGCAACGGCCACGCGACGCCGGCCGCCTGCGCGGCGGCCAGGTACTCATGGACAGTGCTCTGGGAAATCGAACCACTTCGGGCAATCTGATGCTGGCTCAATCCGAGGGAATGAAGCCGCAGAACTTCCTTCAACTTGCGCATAGTCAGCCTCTTCTGTGGCACCTGAACTCTTCACCTGAACGTGAATTTCGGGGGAGAAATCCACTTTAAGTCAAGTCCAGGGCGCCACGGCTGCCCTGCGCGCCCTTCCGATCCGATGCCGATCACGGTTCCGAACTACAGCCGTAAAACCGATCGGCTTCAGTTCGGAATCGTGATCGGCATCCCTTCGGAATCGTGATCGACATCAGTTCGGAACGCTGATCGGCATCCCTCGGAATCGACCGAATGTACTTGGATGTGTACGTGCCAGCGTTGCAGCGCGCCGGAGGCGTGGCCAGCTTCTTCCGGTTCCATCTCGGCCATCGCTTTGCCTCCACTGCGTTGATGGACCCGATCACCAAGGCGTTCATCGCCCAGATGGAGGAGTTTCCCAAGCAAGAAAAGGTGCCTCTCGTGCCGTTCGAGAAGGGGCAACGCAAAGATGACGTGGCCGCCGCGTATCGGAAGAAGTTCACCGGCCGGGAAGGCGTACTGTTCATCGGCAAAGCGCAGGAGAAAACCCCCGTGTTCCGCACTGAGCGGCGGCGCAATGAGCAGACTGGAGCGACCTATCTGTGACTGGTCCGGTCCACCGCCATGGTCAATCACTTTTACGCCTACTGCATCAAGACTTCCGTTCCGCATCCCGACGTGACGGTGCCAAAGGTCGCCAACAAGCGATGGCCGCCCCGGAAAAAAACGAGCGGATTATTGAATGAACAACCTGCGGAAAAGCAGGAAGAATCGAATGGAACCCGCTACGAAAGGCCGGCTCTATTCCCGCCCGTTCGCACGCGCCTTCTTGCGCCGCGCCAGGTCTTTTTCCGTGTCGCTGAGATGTCCGCTCATAGCGGCCTGCGCCGTCGCCACGTCCTGCTTCTCAATAGCATTGAAAATCTGCTCGTGTTGACGGACCCGCAGTCGCACCATGCTCGGCCCGGAAAAACTTTCGATACGGCTCTTGCGCAGTGGCCCGGCCAGTGCATTGATCAGCAGCGCGAATAGCGGATTGCGCGCCGCGCGGGCGATCTCGCTGTGAAACTCCACGTCGGCCTCCACGTACCCCTCCGGCTCGCCCGGTTTGGTCCGCATCGTCTCGATGCATCGCTGCATCGCCTGCAGGTTGGTGTCCGTGCGGCGCTCGGCGGCCAGGCCAGCCATCCCCACCTCGATAATTTTCCGCGCCTCCATTAGATCTTCCATCGCGTGACCGCCTCGGCGCAGCAGCAGCTCGAGCGAATCTTTGACCAATCCTGGGTCGGGCGGCTGCACGATCGTCCCCCGGCCGTGCTCGATGCGGACCAGCCGCTGCGTCTCAATCAGCTTGATCGCCTCACGCACCACCGTGCGGCTCACGCCCATGTCTGTGCACAACTCACGCTCCGTCGGGAGCAGCGAATTCTCTGGGTAAACATTTGACAGGATGCGGTCCACCAGCGCCTCCGCGACAATCCGGTGGAGCATGCGGCGATCGCGCTGAACGACGGGAACGTGAGGCTTTGTTTTGGATGCGCAGGCCATAAAAGGGTAGGATACCGCCCGTTGGCCGCCCTTGCGGACGTTTCCCTCGGCTATGTTTTCTACATTTCGCTCGACTATTGACGTCATACCTATTGGTATGATATCTTACACTCGATCCGAGCGCGTCAACGCGCCGCCGGAAGACGCGCGCAGGGGCGCGAAAGGAACTGGCATATGTCCTTGAAACCCAGGCGTTTCAGACTAGCGGCGGCGCCACTCGCTTGCGTGCTGTCGTCCCTCTCCTATGGCCAAGGAGGCCGTGCTAGCATCACCGGAGTAGTCACCGACCATACGGGCGCCGTGGTTCCGAACGCCTCCGTGGTCGCTACCAACACCCTGACAGGCCAGGTCACACGCGCGACCACGGCCAGCAACGGCACCTTTGTGGTGCCCCTCCTCCCGGTTGGAAATTATTCGCTGACGGTAGAGCAAGCCGGCTTCCGGGCAGCCACCCGCAACGGAATTGTATTGACCCCGGATCAGATTGCCACCGTCGATATCACGCTGGAACTCGGCCAGGTAAATCAGGCCGTCGAGGTTTCCGCCAACGCGGAAATGCTGCAAACCACCACCGCGGCTATGGGGCAGGTGGTCTCCGAAAAATCAATCGTGGAGTTGCCGCTCAATGGCCGCAACCCTGCTACGCTCGTGCTGCTCTCGCCCGGGGTCGTCAACATCCTCGGAACTGCCGGCGGTACGAACGCCGGCCATGTGTCCAGTCCCAACGATACCGGCGCTTCCGGCAACGGCGGCCGCCAGGGCAGCGTCTTGTACCTGCTCGACGGCGCCTATCATAACGACGTCGAAAACGGCCTCTCCAGCCCCATGCCGAATCCTGACGCCACCCAGGAATTCCGCGTCATCTCCAACAACTTCGACGCCCAATACGGATTCGCGCCAAGTTCTGTGGTAAGCGTGGTTACGCGCTCGGGCACCAATCAATGGCACGGAGATGCTTTCGAATTCCTGCGCAACTACGACTTGAACGCCGCCAACTGGTTCACGCATGCCAAGGACACCTTGAAACGCAACCAGACCGGCGGTTCCATCGGCGGCCCCATCAAAAAGGATAAGCTCTTTATCTTCGGCAACTACCAGTACACTGGCGAGAACTCAATGCTCACCGGCCGTACCGCCTACGTGCCCAACGCCAAACAGTTGAATGGCGATTTCAGCGATCTGTACACCGGAAGGACCACCAACGCCTGCGGCGCCGGCGGACCCTCCAATATGAATTTCGATACCGGCCAGATCTTTCAGGTGACCGCCGCGCAGCCGTTCGGCAGCTCCTACGTGTGCCCGGCCAGCAGCGCCAAAGCCGGCCAGACGGTCATGGTGAAGCAGCCCTACGTGGGCAACCAGATCAATCCCGCCACCTTCAACCCCGTGGCCACCCGGATTGAACAGAGCCTTCCGGTGTCGGCTGCCGCCAACGGCTTTACCTACATCCCTGCCGTGCCGCAGATCGACTACACCCACGAATTCACGATCAAGGCGGACTACAACCTGAATGAGCGCCACCGCATCTCCGGCCGCGTTTTCTACCAGGACTACAATTATCCGAAGAATGATGGGAACGGCAACCTGTTGCAATCGCAGTCGTCCTGGGATGTTCTGGTAGCCAGTTATAGCGGCAATTACACCTGGACCGCCCGGCCTAACCTGATAAATAACTTCGTCGCCGACATCAATTACACACACGACACCAGCTATCCCGGAATGATGGGCGCTGACGGCAAACCCATTTCCTACCAGCTTTACGGCTCTAAAGTGAATTACCCGCCAGCCGGCACCTATCCGCCATCGCTCGACGGTCTCAGTCTCTCCAACTACTTCTCGGTTGGCCAGAACACCAACGCTCCCATGTTCCGCCGCAGCATGGCCTTCAGCGACTCCGTCACCTGGACCAAAGACAAACACATGATCGTCGCCGGCCTGAACGTTCTGCGCGAGGACTACACCGACTCAACCGATTGGCAGGCCTCCCCGCGCATGATGTTTAACGGCTCCGTTAGCGGAAACAGCGTCGCCGACTTTCTGCTCGGCAACCTCTATCAGTACGAGCAGGGCAGCGGTGAATTTACCCAGAATTACGGCACCTCCTTGGCGCCGTTCATCCAGGATACGTGGCGGATGAAGCCGAATTTCACCCTCACCCTCGGCTTGCGCTGGGAGCCCTACCTTCCCCCCACCATTGTCGGAGGACGCGCCGATAGCTGGCGGCCCGGCGAGCAGAGCCAGCGCTATCCCAATGCGCCGCTGGGACTGGTGTTCCCCGGCGACCCCGGCGTCAGCGCTGCCACCGTCGACAACGGTTTGGACAAGTTCTCTCCGCGCGTGGGCCTCGCCTGGCAGCCGCATTTCCTGCCCAATACATCCATCCGCGCAGCGTTTGGGATGTTCGTCGCGCCGATTTCCAACATGAACTATCACCACATCTCGGGATCGGCGCCATTCTCTCCACTCTACGACCTCTATTACAACCAGCTCGGCGTTATCAACATGTCCGACCCCTGGGCCAGCTTCGCCGGTACTAACTACACGACGCCGTTTCCACCCTTTGCGACCTTGGGGACCATCCCGCCCTCCACGGCTCCTTTTGTGCGCGGCTCCACGATCTACGAAGTCCTCGCGCCGAATTTCACTCTTCCAACGACACAAAGCTGGAACCTCTCCATCCAGCACGAGTTCACATCCAACAATCTGCTGACGGTGGCGTACGTCGGGAGCGAAACCATGCATTCGTACGTGCCCGTGCAGCTGAATCCCGGCTTCTACTCGGCCAAGTCCGCCCGCCTTCTGTACCCCGAGCTTGGCTCGATTCTCGAGGAAGAGTCCGTCGCCAATTCGCCGTACGAGAGCTTGCAGATCAGCTTCGAGCACCGCTTCTCGCACGGTCTTCAGGTCACGTCCAACTACACGTTCTCAAAGTGCATCGATTTACGTTCAATGGGCGACGCGGCATATGCCGGCAGCATTGGCGATCCCTTCAACCTGAACTGGAATCGCAGCGTGTGCGACATGAACATTCCGCACGTTTGGATCACCAACTGGGTATGGCAATCGCCGTCGCTGAAGAAAGCCGGCAAACTGGTCAACACGGTGGCTGGCGATTGGCAAATCAGTGGGATTTACACCATCCAGTCGGGCCTGCCTTTTTCGGTGGCAGGCGGCTGCAACGGCAGCAACAACTCCGGCGCGCTGATCGGCGCCGACCGTGCGGACTGGGCCGGCCAGCCATTGAACGTCCATCAAGGATCGGAAGGGCAATGGATCGCTCATTATTTCAATCCCGCTGCGTTCGTGTGCAATGCGCCCGGAACATTCGGCACTTCCGGCCGAAATATCATGTACGGCCCTGGTACCAACAACGCCGATCTCGGCATCTCCAAGAACTTCCCCTTCAAGGAGCGCTACCGCGCGCAGTTCCGCTGGGAGATGTTCAACGCGTTCAACCGGCCATGGTTCGCGAATCCTGGCACGAGTCCTGTTGGAGGCGGGTACTCACAGATCATCGGCCAGAGAAACGCGCCGCGAATTATGCAAGGAGCTTTGAAATTTTACTTCTAGGCCCCATGCGACTTCGGCTCTTTTTGTGGGCCGCCGCGCTGTGCCTCACCACGGCGTTGCCGGCGGCTCAGAATTCCGGTTGGATCTCAGGCGCCCTTCGATTCACCCCTGGCGCCTCTACGCCCGCCGAAGTCGCCGCCCGGGAATCGCAGGCGGTCGAATTCGCAACCGAAGACTCTGCGCACTTCACCGGCGCGGCGCTCCGCAGATCCGCATCTCGCTCGGCCGCATTCGCCGGAACCGAATTAGCCTGGTCGCTCGACGGCGCATACGAAGCGCACTTCGATTCCCTGGTACCGCAACGCTTCGGTGCTTACACCGTCGGCGCGGTCTGGCGCACCGCGCACCGCATACGCCTAAAATCCGAAGACACCCTCCTGCTCGAAAACGGCCTCGAAAAGCAGTTCTCGATGTCCTGGTTTTCGGCGCAACCTCTCCACAGTGAACTCCTCCGCAACTCCGATGGGGACGAACTCGTCGCCGCCGGTCCGGTGACCGGCCGGCGCTGGACTCTCTCGTATGTCCTGGTGCCGTGCCCCGAGGATGTTGGTACGGTGCGCAGCCTCCCAACAGCCGGCGCCGCATCGGCCGTCCAGGTGGAACGGCCCGGCAGCACCGAGTTGATCGCCGCTTCGTTCGAACCTGGAATGCACAAGTATGGCCGCGTCGCCACGAATGCCGAAGCCCTCCTGGTCCAATGTGGCCGCGCATTTGCCTCGCCCATCCGCATCCGCTACTTCCAAGGCGACCGCCTGAAACTCGCCACCGGCATCGCGCCCGCCGCCATCAGCGGTGCGGCGCAATGGAAATTTTCTGATGGCGCCGTTGAAATGGTGCTGAAGCAGCCGTCCGGCGAAATCGAAATACACTTCCCCAATCTCGCGCGGACCACAGTCAATTTGAATCGCGATTGGAAATATCTGTACCTCGACGCCCCGCCCGCCTCCCAACCCGCTTACGACGATTCCTACTGGGCCACGGTTCAGATTCCGCATGCGGTGGTCGCGCCCGATCAGGATAAGCCGGCGGTCGCATGGTACCGCAAGCGCTTCACTGTCCCGCCGGAGCAGAACGGGAAGCGCACCTGGCTGAATTTCGACGGTGTCGCAGCCAAAAGCGAGGTCTGGCTCAATGGGCAACACCTGGGCGAGCGGTTGGACGCCTTCAACAGCTTCGGCTATGATGTCACGCCTTATCTCAATCCGCCCGGCCGGCCGAACCTGCTCGCTGTACGCGTCGCCTATGGCACGGGCCTGCGCTTCTCCTTCCCCTATAATCCCGAGGGCTACAACAATTATGGCGGCATCTACCGAGACGTCTCGCTGGTTTACACTGATCCGCTGCATCTCGAATCCATCACCATCACCACGCCCGACGTCTCGGCCCGGAGCGCCACCGTCTCGGTGTGCGCCGTCGTCGCCAACCAAGGCCGCGCGCTGCGCTCCGCCCGACTGGTCTCGATC
Source organism: Acidobacteriota bacterium (assembly GCA_021787555.1). Classification (GTDB taxonomy): domain Bacteria; phylum Acidobacteriota; class Terriglobia; order Bryobacterales; family Bryobacteraceae; genus JAJYLS01. The sequence goes on from JAJYLS010000269.1 coordinate 7,164, forward strand.
ATTTACGATGCAGGCCAGCGCGAAATCGCGCGCATGGCATCGGCGGTCAGCCTCGCTCCAGACGGCTCGCGCGAGTTCGCGCAAACGTATAAACCGATCGCGTCGCCGCACCTGTGGTCACCCGATTCGCCCTATCTCTACACGCTGGTTTCGCGCCTCGAATCCGGCGGCGTAGTCCTCGACGAGCAGCGCCAGCCGCTCGGTTTCCGATGGTACTCGTTCGATCCGGTGCGCGGCTTCTTCCTCAACGGTAAGCATCTGAAGCTTCACGGCGTCAACATGCACCAGGGCTATCCTTACCTGGGCAACGCCGTTCCGGATTCCAAGCAGCCCCACGATCTTCATGTGCTCAAGCGCATGGGCGTCAACTTTCTCCGCACCACCCACACCCCGACGGACCCGCTCGTGCTCGACCTAGCGGACCGCCTGGGCCTGCTGGTCTGGGAGGAAGTTCCCATCGACAGCGCCTTCCGTCGCAGCGCGGACAAGCCCGCCTACGCCGCCGTGGCCCGCCGCCAGTTGCGCGACATGATCCGCCGCGACCATAAGCACCCCTCCATCATCCTGTGGTCGCTCATGAACGAAGTGACCATCGGCTCACCGGGCGGCCAGTTTCCCGAAGCCGTTGCGCTCTGCCACGATTTGGCAGAGATCGCGAAGCAGGAAGATCCCACGCGCCCCACCGCCATTGCCGAAATGCCCAATGCCAATTTCGGCTGCACGGATATCGACGGCCGCAACCAATATTTCCGCG
>JAJYLS010000270.1 GCA_021787555.1 Acidobacteriota bacterium
TCGCCGATCCTGGACCAGTCGACGACGGCGATCCTGGATCAATCCACCTCGCCGATCTTGGACACGCCAAGTGACGATTCGGGGCACGGCACCATGGTGGCGGGCCTGATTCACCTGGTGGCGCCATGGGCGACGCTGATGCCGGTGCGGGTCTTTAATGCCAGCGGCAGCGCCAGCCTGTATAACGTCGTCCGCGGGATTTACTGGGCGGTGGACCACGGGGCCAAGGTGCTGAACATGAGCTTCAGCATCGGGAACAATTCGCAGGCCCTGTCGGCGGCGATCGATTACGCCATCGGCCGCGGGGTGGTCTGCGTCGCGGCGGCAGGTAACGATGCGAGCGGGCAACCGGTTTACCCGGCGGCACTTCACCAGGTGAACGGCGTGGGAGCGACCACCAACTCGGATCAACTGGCATGGTTTTCCAATTTCGGCGGAGCGAATACGGATGTATATGCGCCGGGGGTTTGGGTGATCACGGCCTATCCCGGCGGACGGTACGCGGAAGGATTGGGCACGTCGTTCAGCGCGCCGCTGGCGGCCGGCGTGGCGGCGATTCTGGAGACCTTGAGAGGCGAAAACCTGAGCGAGTCGCAGGCGGCGGACGCGCTTTCGAGCGGCATTACGATCCGGGGCGTGGGGCCGCGGCTCGATGCCTTTGACGCGGGGAACAGTCTCGATTGCAACGGGCATGGCGGGCCGAACGGCGACGGCGGGCCAAACGGTTCCGGCGGCGGGAACGGCCAGGGCGGACACCACTGACAACTGAGAAGGGGAACGGAAAACGGCCGGAAGGTCCGGTGGGGTGGAGTGTCGTAATCAGTCAGGGAAGTGAAATCGAAGGTTCACTAGGAAGAGCGTAATGACGGGCGAAAGAATTCACGGTACGGAACGGAGGATGATCGAGGCCGCGCAAGACGAGCCATGCTGTTTGCGCCAGGCGTCCCGCGCGGGGACGGGGCGCCTGGCGCCGGGACCGCGCTATGCGGGGCCGGCGCCGCTGATGCTGGTGGCGTCGCGCGGATCCTCGGAACATGCCGACCCTCTTCCGATCTGGCTGGCCGCGCTGATCGCCAGCCGCTGCGAGGCCAACCGCAACGGCACGATGCGGGCCGTGAACTGGAATTGCATTTCCGGGCGCGCCGTGTACACCAACGATGGAGCGGACCCCGAACTGATCCAGCCGTTGGGGGTGCGCCTGCAAGGCGGGCACACGCTGGCGGTGTCGTGGATTCCGGGGGAAACGGAATACACCCTCGAGGTCTATCGCCAGTGTGCGTAAGCCGGCGGACCGCCCGCGAATTTCAATCGAGCGGTGGGGCGATTGTGGAGGAGGAGTGTCTATGACCAAAGCGACCGATAACGATAGACTCATGCAGGCGGTACGGCGGGGGTCGAAGCGGGCCGGAGATCCCCTCGCGGCCGACATCGGCGAGCTCTTCCTCGCGGAACTGCAGGCGCGGCGCCGGCGGCTCCGGGAGTGGCTGCGGATCATCCACGCCGAGGCAGAGGCGCCTGGCGGGGCGCGCGGACGCGCGGCTGCGCCGCGGTGCCGGACGGCGCGCACGCTGCCGTGCTCCGCGGCAGCTGTGCGGTAAGGAATCCAACACAGGCGTGAATCCCTGTGCCGCGCCGATTTAGTACGCTAGCAATTGATGCAGCCACTTCGACGCGCGGCCGTTTTGGGAGCCGGGACCATGGGGTCGCGGATTGCGGCCCATCTTGCCAACGCCGGGTTCCCGGTAGACCTGCTGGATATCGTCATTCCGGGGCAGGCGAACCGGAATGCGGCGGCGCTTGCCGGCCTCGAGAACGCGGCGAAACAGAAACCGGGAGCCTTCTTTACCGAGGCCGCGCGCGGGCTGATCGCGCCGGGCAACTTCGAGGATGACCTGGCTCGCGTGCGCGAGTGCCAGTGGATCGTCGAAGCCGTCGCGGAGAACCTGGAAATCAAGCGGAACCTGCTGGGACGCGTCGCCGAGCTGCGTGCGCCGGGGACGATTGTTTCAACCAACACCAGCGGCATCCCCCTGGCGAGCATCTCCGAGGGCTTCAGTGAAGAATTCCGCCGGCACTTCCTGGGGACGCATTTCTTCAACCCGCCGCGCTACCTGCACCTGGCGGAGATTATTCCGGGCGCGGAGACGGCGGCGGAGATCCTGGAATTCGTTGCATCTTTCTGCGACCTGCACCTGGGCAAAGGCGTGGTGCCCTGCAAGGACACGCCGAATTTCATCGCCAACCGCATCGGGTGCTTTTTTGGCGCGACGATTCATAAGCTGACCGCCGAAGGCGGGTACACGGTCGAGGAAGTGGACGCGCTGACGGGGCCGCTGATCGGGCTGCCGCGGAGCGCGAGTTTCCGCCTGGTGGACATCATCGGGCTGGACGTGTGGGTGCACGTGCTGCGCAACCTGCGCGTGCTGGCGCCCGCGGATCCGGCGCGCGACCGGTACGTGGTCCCGGAATTCATGGAGCGCATGCTGGAGCGCGGCTGGCTGGGCGAGAAAAAGGGCCAGGGGTTTTACAAGCGCGTGGGCAAGGGCGCGGAGCGGGAGATCCAGGCGATCGACCTGAAGACCTTGGAGTATCATCCGGCGGAGAAGCCGCGGTTCGCTTCGGCGGACGCGGCGCGGAGTATCGAGGACCTGCCGCAGCGGCTGCGCATGCTGGTGGCGGCGGACGACCGCGCGGGAAAATTCCTGTGGCCGCTGTTCCGCGACCTGTTCATCTACTCGGCCCAGATGCTGCCGGAGATTTCCGATCGCGTGGTGGAGATCGACCGGGCGATGCGCTGGGGCTTCGCGTTTTCCCTCGGGCCGTTCGAGCTATGGGACGCGCTGGGCGTGGCGCCCGCGGTCGAGCGGATGCGGCGCGACGGCTGCGCGGTGCCGGAGAAGATCGAGCGCATGCTGGCGGCGGGAGCGGAATCGTTCTATCGGCCGGCGGATGCCGGCGCGGTGCCGCGGACGGAGTATTTCGATTTCGGCGGCGAATACCGCGAGTTGGAGCCGCGGCCGGGCGTGATCGTGCTGAAGGATCTGAAGCGCGCGCGCGGCGTGGTGCAGCGGAACCCCGAGGCGAGCCTGGTGGATTTGGGCGACGGCGTTCTGTGCCTGGAGTTCCACAGCAAGATGAACTCCATCGGGGACGGCCTGGTGCAGATGATGCATGCGGCCATCGAGGAGACGGCGCGCGGGTACGAAGCCCTCGTCATTGGCAACCAGGGCGAGAATTTTTCGGCGGGCGCGAATCTGATGACCGTGCTGCTGGCGGCGCAGGAAGGCGAATGGGACGAGTTGGACGGCGCGGTGCGGCGCTTCCAGCAGGCCAATATGGCGCTGAAATACGCGCCCAAGCCGGTGGTGGCGGCGCCGTTCGGGATGGCGCTGGGCGGCGGCTGCGAGATCGTGCTGCATGCGGCGCGCGCGCAGGCGTCGGCGGAAACCTACATGGGCCTGGTGGAAACCGGCGTGGGCGTGATTCCCGCGGGCGGCGGGTGCAAGGAGATGCTGCTGCGCCTGGGCAGCGCGAAGGCGGTGTTCGAGATCATCGGATATGCAAAGATCTCGTCCAGCGCGGCGAACGCGCGCGAGCTGGGCTTTCTGCGCGGCGAGGACGGCATTTCCATGAATCCCGAGCGGCTGATCGCGGATGCCAAAGCCAAGGCGCTGGCGCTGGTGCCTGCATACGCTCCGGGCGCGCCGCGGCAGGATATTCCGGTGGAAGGCGACGCGGGCTGTGCGCTGCTGAAGATGGCGATCTACCTGGCGCGCGAGGCGGGTTTCATCACCGAATACGATGTGGCGGTTGGGGAGAAGCTGGCGCACGTCCTCAGCGGCGGGAGGCTGACCGGCGCGCAGAAGGTATCCGAGCAATATCTGCTGGATCTGGAGCGAGAAGCGTTCCTGAGCCTGTGCGGGCAGCCGCGGACCCAGCAGCGCATCGAGCATATGCTGAAAACAGGGAAGCCGCTGCGGAACTGAGCGGCGGAGAGGGGAGCATGCCGGAAGCACTCATCATCGATTGTGTACGTACGGCCGTGGGCAAGGCGCCGCGCGGGGCGCTGCGGAACACGCGGCCGGACGATCTGGGGGCGGTGGCGATTCGCGCGCTGCTGGAGCGGTATCCGCAGGCCAAGGACGCGGTGGAGGACGTGATCCTGGGCTGCGCCATGCCGGAGGGCGAGGCGGGCAACAACATGGCGCGGCAATCGGCGCTGCGCGCGGGGCTGCCGGTGGACGTGCCGGGGATGACCATCAACCGGTTTTGCAGCTCGGGATTGCAGGCCATTGCGCTGGCGGCGGAGCGGGTCCGGTCGGGCGGGGCGGAGGCGATCGTCGCCGGCGGGGCGGAATCCATGAGCATGACGCCGCGCGGCGGGCTGAAGCCGGCGCCGAATCCGTGGTTCGTGGACCATTGGCCGGAAGTGTACATGAGGATGGGGCTGACCGCGGAGCGGTTGCAGAAAAAGTACGGGATTTCGCGCGAAGACGCGGACGCGTTCGCGCTGCGGAGCCACCGCAACGCGCTCGGCGCGCAGGAGCACGGGAAATTTGACGAAGAGATTGTGCCGGTGGAGATCGAGACGGTGGCGCCGGGCCAGGTGGAGAAGAGCGTTTTTGCGAAAGACGAAGGGCCGCGTGAGGATACCAGCATGGACGCGCTGGCGAAGCTGAAACCGGTGTTTCACGCGCACGGCACGGTGACGGCGGGGAATGCGTCGCAGACGAGCGACGGAGCGGCGGCGGCGCTGGTGATGTCGGAGGCCAAGGCGCGCGAACTGGGGCTGAAGCCGAAAGCGCGCTTCGTGAGCTTCGCCACGGCAGGAGTGCCGCCGGAGATCATGGGGATCGGGCCGGTGAAGGCGATTCCGAAGGCCCTCGAAAAAGCGGGGTTGAAGCTGGAAGATGTCGGGGTGATCGAGCTGAACGAGGCCTTCGCGGTGCAGGCGCTGGCGGTGATTCGGGAAGCCGGGCTGGATATCGAGCGGGTCAATCCAAACGGCGGCGCTATTGCGCTGGGGCACCCGCTGGGGTGCACGGGCGCGAAACTGACGGCCACGATTCTGCGCGAGATGGAGCGCAGACGCGCACGCTACGGAATGGTGACCATGTGCGTGGGCGGCGGGCAGGGCGCGGCGGGAATTTTCGAGATGCTCGCGTGACCGGTTGCGGTCCGTAGCGAGCTTCTGATTTCATGGATGAAGCCAACATGACCCGTCGAGGTTTCTTTGCCGCCGCCGCTCTGCCGGCGCTGGCCCCTTCAGCCGCCGAAACGGCGGACGGCCGCAACATCCACAGCGGCTTTCCCATCCCGCGCGAGAGCTATAGCGATCAGCCCTACGTCGTCATCACCGCGGATGGGAACTGGCTGTGCGTCCTCACCACCGGCCGCGGTCCGGAAGGCGCCCCCGGGCAGCACATCGTCTCGACCATCAGCGCCGACCAGGGCCGCACCTGGTCGGCCCCCATCGATATCGAGCCCGCCAATGGCCCCGAGGCTTCCTGGGTCATGCCCCTGGTCGTGCCCAGCGGCCGCGTGTATGTGTTCTACACCTACAACGCAGGCAACCTCCGATTCGACGAACACAGCAACAATCCCAGGATCGCCCGCCGGGTGGACACGCTGGGGCAGTACGCGTTCAAGTACTCCGACGATCACGGCAGGACGTGGTCTTCCGAGCGGCACTATATCCCCATGCGCCGGATGCGCATCGACCGCGAAAACGCCTGGGGTGGACGCGTGCTGTACTTCTGGGGCGTCGGCAAACCGATCCTTACGCACAGCGGCGAGATGATCTTCGGTTTCGCCAAGGTCGGCAAGTGGGGTGACCCGGGCACGATGGTCACTTCCCAGGCGGTGTTTATGAAGAGCCCCAACATCGCTACCGAACGCGATCCGCGGCGGTTGCGGTGGGAACTGCTGCCGGCGGGCGACGAGGGGCTGCGCGCGCCCAAGAATCCGGTGGCCGAAGAAACCAATCTCGTCGAACTCAGCGAGGGCAGCCTCTACTGCACGTACCGCACAATCGACGGCTACAACTGCGCCGCCTACAGCCGCGACGGAGGGCGCACCTGGACGCCGCCGTCCTACGGGACGTACACGCCGGGCGGCCGCCGCATCAAGCATCCGCGGGCCGCCAACTTCGTCCGCAAGTTCAGTAACGGCAAGTTTCTGCTCTGGTATCACAACCATGGAGGGGAGGCCGTGCACCGGCAGAAATGGGCGTATTACGCCGGACGCAATCCGGGCTGGGTAGCCGGTGGCATCGAGCGGAACGGGTTCATCTACTGGAGCCAGCCGGAGATTCTGCTCTACGATCCCGACCCGGAGACGCGCATCAGCTATCCGGACTTCATCGAGGACCACGGCCGTTATTTCATCACCGAAACCATGAAAACCGCGGCGCGCGTGCATGCGATCGATTCTTCGCTGCTGGAGGGCCTCTGGGGCCAGTTCGACAACCGCACGGCGGCGCGGCGTGGGCTGGTGCTGACCGCCGGCGGCGCATCCGAAACCATCGCGTCACCTGATTTCCCCGACCTGTCCATGGGCGGCGGTTTCACCCTGGAGTTCCAGGTCCGCTTCGACGAACTGTCCGCGGGCCAGACGCTGTTCGATACCACCACGCCGGCGGGCCGCGGCGTGGCGCTGCGCACGACGGACCGCTTCACCGTGGCGCTCACCATGACCGACGGCCGCACCAGCGCGGCCTGGGACTGCGATCCCGGAACGCATGAAGGCACGCTGCGCACGGGCGTCTGGCAGCACGTCGTGTTTGTCGTGGATGCGGGGCCGAAAATTATCTCGGTGCTGGTAGATGGCGTCCTAAACGACGGCGGGCCAGTGCGGGAATACGGCTGGGGCCGTTTCCCCGCGGCGCTGGGCGACGTGAATGGAGCGCCTCAGGCACGCGTCGCGCCGCGGCTGTTAGGCCGGATGCGCCAGTTGCGGATCTACAACCGTTACCTGCGCACTTCCGAATGCATCGGCAACTACCGCGCGGGGTCAGGGTGAGTTAATGGCGGAGAGAGTGGGATTGCGGGAGGTGAACGCTGCCAAACGACCCTACATCAACGTTGCCGCACCGGGCATCAAGCCGCTCCCAAAGAGCCCTCCCTACAGAATCCAGATAAACATGGAGAATACCGGAGCCAATGCGGCGCAAGACAATCGCAGTGCTGCCCATTTGTTCCAATACATCGAATCTCGGAGAGTTGACGCCGCGTTCGATCAAACTCAGGAAGTCCACGCTGATTCCCACCAGTTCGGCGAACTGCTCCTGTGTCAGTCCGCGCTCTTTGCGGATCGATTTAATCCTGTTTCCAAACTGTTCACGTAGAAGAAACATCCTTGAAGGGATTGACCCGCCCCTTCAACAGTCGTAATCTGACTCTTTGGCGGTCGGCAGTGGCACTGAGAGGAGCTAGACAATGATCTGGAAGGACCTACCATCCAGAGGCTTCTTGGTTCTACTGCTGAGAGCTTAAGGGCCACCGCACCGGCGAGCGCAAGGCCGGTGGCGCGGTGATCCGCGAAAAGGCTCGCGCTCGGTGGTTTGCTAGTGGGGTCGGCCAGATCAAAATTGTTGGAAGCCACGCCGCATGTTTTGGACAACAAGGGCGGGATTTTATGCGGTTGGTCCTGGCCTGTCGAGTCAGGAGATCGCCAACACAATGACGGCTAGTACAATTGCGATCGTCGAAGTGCGCCTATGGCCAGATTTCTGAAGCAAGACTCCCAAGAACGCCTTCCCCCAATGATGACGGCGCGGCAGTATCGTATATCCCTTGCCTGCTGCATGGCCTCCATATTGCTGATACTTTCCCTCGTATCTGCCGCATGGTGGATTATCAGAAACCCTGCGGCCTCTCTCGGTTTCCTAACCAACT
>JAJYLS010000271.1 GCA_021787555.1 Acidobacteriota bacterium
ACCAGGTTCTCGAAGTTCCTCACCATGAACCCCCAATGATTGTGCAGGTAGAGCTCGATGTAAAAGCAGGTGGAAACCGGCTCGGCGCGGCCCTTGATGAATCCGGCAAAGCAGAAATCGCGCGTCTGGCCGTCCAGGTGCAGCACCGCGCCGCGCAGCCCATCCCGATAGCGCACCAGGAACGCCTGCGGCGGCCGGCTGCCCGGACCGGCAGGCGGCCGGTTGATCCGCCGCGCCAGCGCGGCATCCAGCAGCGCGCGCGACCACTCGCCCTCTTCCGCCGCTTTCCACAAATCGCCGCCGCCCAGCCAACGTACGCGCGCCACTCCCGTCTCCTTGCCGCGCCGCTCCGCCATCGACTGCATGGCTTCGATGCCGTGATACGCATGCTCTTCCAGGTCGCTGTAACTGGTCGCCAGGACCTCGGTAAACTCCGTCCCGCGCGGCACCTCGAGCGGCGGCCGCTGCCAGCTTAGCGGCACCGTGGACCCGCACAGGAAGGGGATACGCATCTCCCGCACGCGGTCGTACATGCGTCGCGCATCGTTCCAGTTATAAGCGAAATACTTGTCCTGGTACATCGGAATCACGCGGCCGTCCGCCCGCATCGCGCGCGTGATCTCGTCGAAATATCGCCAGCGCGGATACATGACATTGCCGAGCGCCGACCGCGGATAATCGCCGTGCTCGCCGATTACTGCGGCCCCATCTACCGCCAGCCGCGATCCGCCCAGCCGCAGGGTTTTCGGCACCGTCCGGAAAATCCGGATGCCGTGTTCCTCCGCCTGCTCCCGCGCCATATCGTTCGGCGGAAACTGATCCACGTAGAACGCCACCGTCTCCAACCGGGGTGCATGCCATCCGTGATCCAGCCGGTAGCCGTCCAGCAGGCGGTTAACGAAAACGTCCGCATGCGAGTCCGGCGTGTACACGTTCATCACCACCGCGACCCGCGGCTTCGCAGGCGCCGCCATCAATGGGACTGCGCCAAGCGACAAGAACCGGCGGCGGGTGAGGCGGTTCACGAGCCACAGTTTATCGCAGCCGGGACCGTCCCTGTCCCACCCCGGCACAGGCCGTCCCACAAGCGAACACCTGAGAAAGCCCGGCTATCGCTTGGCCCCCAGTTTCGTCATAATGTTATACCGGTAGAGGATTGGTACGTCCCGTGCCTTTCCAGTAAGCCAAATGGATATACCGCGTAAAGATGCCGGCCGGAAACGGTTGATCCGCCGCATCGCACTGATCGCCGCCGTGGTGCTGATTGGCGGCGGCATCACCGTCGCCGCCTACAGGCTCAAGCCCGCCGCCCCGGGTGTGGATATGTCGGTGCTGTGGCCCGATACCGTCAAGCGCGGCCCCATGATGCGCGAGGTGCATGGCCTGGGAACGCTGGTTCCCGAGGACACCATGCTCATCACCGCCAACACGGATGCGCGCGTCCAGCGCATCCTCATCCGCCCCGGCACGCCGGTGAAGGCCGATTCGGTTGTGATGATCCTCACCAGTCCCGAGCTCGAAACGCAATTGCTCACGGCGCAGTACACGCTGAAAGCGGCCGAAGCGGATTACCAGAATTTGAAGGTCACGCTCGAAAAGACCCTGCTCGATATGCAGTCCACCGCGGCGCAGGTGGGCGCGGATTACAATACGGCGAAGCTCCAGGCCGACCGCGACGCCGCCCTTGCCAAAGAAGACCTGCTGCCCGCGGTGGATGCCAAGATCTCCGAAGTGAAGGCGCAGGAACTCGGCAACCGGTACGCTATTGAGCAGAAGCGGCTTTCCATCAACGCCGCGGCGGAGAAGGCACAGCTCGACGCCCAGGAGGTCAAGGTCGAGCAGGACCGCGCCGACTACAACCTTAAGAAGAGCCAGGTGGATCAGCTCAAGGTGCGCGCCGGTTTCGACGGCATCCTCGAAGCGCTGCCCGCGCCCATGACGCCGGTGGAAGAAGGCCAGAAGGTCACAGCCGGAACGCCCCTCGGCAAAGTGGCGCAGCCTTCGCACCTCAAGGCCGAGCTCAAGATCGCCGAAACGCAGGTGAAGGACATCGCCATCGGCCAGCCCGCGGTGATCGATACACGGCTGTCCGGCGGCGGCTCGAACGGGCTCATCGACGGCCACGTTTCGCGCATCGATCCCTCGATTATCAACGGCACCGTGACCGTGGATGTGGCGCTCAAAGGCCCGCTGCCCGCCGGCGCCCGCCCGGACCTCAGCGTGGATGGCACGATTCAGCTCGAAAAACTCAACGATGTCGTGTACGTCGGCCGGCCGGTGTTCGGCCAGGAAGGCGCCACGGTGCAGCTTTTTAAGATCGATCCCGACGGCAAGTATGCCACTAAGGTGAAGGTTACTTTCGGCCGCAGTTCGGTGAATACCATCGAGGTCAAGGATGGCCTCAAAGTGGGCGACCGCGTGATCCTTTCGGATATGTCGCAGTATGACAACTACGACCGAATTAAATTGAACTGAGGCTTCCCGATCTTCGTACAAGGGGAATGATGATGGACAATGGCAATGGCTCGGAATCATTGATTCGACTGGAGAACGTGAGCAAGGTGTTTGTCACGGATGAAGTCGAGACGCACGCTTTGTCGTCGGTTCATTTCGACGTAAGGAAGGGCGAATACCTGTCGATCGCAGGCCCGTCGGGCTGCGGTAAGTCGACGCTGCTCGCTATTCTGGGCCTGCTCGACACGCCCAGCGACGGCACCTATTTCCTGAACGGAAAGCCGGTAACCGGGCTGAAGCTCTCGGAGCGCGCGCGCATCCGCAACCGGGAAATCGGGTTCATCTTCCAGGCGTTCAACCTGATTGGCGATCTCACGGTCTACGAGAACGTGGAACTGCCGCTCACCTATCGCGGCATGCCTTCGGCCGAGCGCAAGCGCCGGGTGCAGGAATCACTGGAGCGCGTGGGTATGTCGCACCGCATGAAGCACTATCCCTCGCAGCTTTCGGGTGGCCAGCAGCAGCGCGTGGCGGTGGCGCGCGCGCTCAGCGGCGATCCCCTGATCCTGCTCGCCGACGAGCCCACCGGCAATCTCGATTCGCAGAATGGCGAAGCGGTGATGACGCTGCTGCGCGAACTGCACCAGGCCGGGTCCACCATCTGCATGGTGACCCACGACCCGCGTTACGCCGAATTCGCCGACCGCACCATCCGGCTCTTCGACGGGCGTATCGTGGAAGAGAGCCTGGAATCCGTGAAGAACTGAAATTTGATCCGCGTTTTCATCGGTTGTCTGCTGGCGGCTGTCCCGGTCCTGGCAGCCCAGCAAAGTCCGCCCGCCGGCCAGCCGGAGGTCGTGTTCCGCACGGAAACCAACCTCGCGCTGGTACGATTTCACGTCGTCAAAAAAGGCAAGTATGCCGAGGACATCGGCCCGGAGGATATCGGACTTTTCGAGGACGGCGCGCCGCAGAAGCTGGCCTTCTTCGAGGGGCCGGGCCAATCCGGCAAGCGCACGCTGCCGATCGAAATCATCCTGCTGTTCGATGGCAGCCTGAGCGTGATGAACAACAACCTGCTGGATTCCTACGCCATCCGGGACACCGTGCTCAAGGGCATCGACGGCAACGTGGGTGTGTCGGTCTACGCGTTCGGACGCAGCTTGAAGCGTTTCACGCACGACACGCGCGATCCGAAAGCGCTGAACCAGGCGTTGGACGAGGTGTACAAGTTCAGCCAATCGGCAACGCGGCTGTATGAGTCGATCATGCAGGTCTGCAAGGACGCGACCGATGCGGGCGGTCCGAACGTCACGCGCGTGATGGTGATTTTCTCCGATGGCCAATCGACCACCAAAGAGAAGCCCATGAACGCGGCGAAGGTGGCCAGCCACTACGGCGTGAGTCTTTACCCGGTGATTCTGGGGCACGACCGCGCCATCCGGCAGGCCAGGAACCGCGGCAACTACGGGGGGATGAATGGCCCCGGCCCCATCGGTCCAGGCGGCGGAGGTCGTGGCATGGGCGGCGGGGGGCGCGGCATGGGCGGGGGAGGCGGTTTCGGACAGAATCCGCAGCAGACCCAGGCCCAGGCGCAGCGCGAGGGCAGGCTGCGGGAAAAGGAATCCTACATGCAGGAATTTGCCGCCATCGGTCCGCCGACGGGCGGCCGCAGCTTCGATCCGCCGCAGATCAACAACATGATCGTCAAGACCATTCTCGAAGCCCTGGTGGGGAGCATCCGCAGCGAGTACGTGGCCGGCTTTTATATGCCCGCGGCCTCGGGCGAGCAGAAGCAGGCCCACAAGCTGGAAGTGAAGCTGGTGAGCAAATCCAAAGGCAGACTTTCGGGCGGCGAGCGCACGATCGTCCGCTGAGCGGCTTACTTCTTTTCGAACGCCAGTTCGGCTACTTCGTCCATGGATTTCACGTAGTGGAGCTGCATCTCGGAGATGTGCTCGCTCTTGAGGTCTTCGCGGACGTTGACCTCGTTTTCGAAGGGCAGGATCACCTCGGTCACGCCGCCGCGCTTGGCGGCCAGCACCTTCTCCTTGATGCCGCCGACGGGCAGGACCTGGCCGGTGAGGGTGATCTCGCCGGTCATGGCGAGATTGCGGCGCACGCGGCGCTCGGTGAGCATGGAGAGCAGCGCGGTCGCCATGGTGATGCCGGCGGACGGGCCGTCCTTGGGGATGGCGCCCGCGGGCACGTGGATGTGGATGTCGATGGTCTTGAAGAGATCCGGGTCGATGTTGAAGCGGACGGCGTTGCCGCGGACCCAGGTGAGCGCGGCCTGCACGGACTCCTGCATGACCGGACCGAGCTGGCCGGTCATGATGAGCCCCTTGTTGCCGCCGGGCATGCGGCCGGCTTCGATGAAGAGGACGTCGCCGCCGACGGGCGTCCAGGCGAGGCCGACGGCGACGCCGGGCCGCTCGGTGCGCTCGGCCACTTCGACATCGGTGCGGAAGCGCGGCGCGCCGAGGTCCTTTTCAACGAGCTCGGGCGTAACATCCATCATTTCGCGCACGCCCTCGGCGATGCGGCGCGCCTGCTTGCGGCAGATGGTGCCGATCTCGCGCTCGAGGCTGCGCACGCCGGCTTCGCGCGTGTAGCGGCGGATCATGAAGCGCACGGCCTCGTCGCCGAAGACGATGTCCGTGTCGCTCTCGAGGCCGTTCTCCTTGATCTGCCGCGGGATCAGGTAGCGGAAGGCGATGATGACTTTTTCCTGTTCGGTATAGCCTTCGAGCGGGATGATCTCCATGCGGTCGCGGAGGGCGTCGGGGACCGGGTCGAGCACGTTCGCCGTGGTGATGAAGAGGACCTTGGAGAGATCGAACTGCACGTCGAGGTAGTTGTCGCGGAAGGTGGAGTTCTGCTCGGGATCGAGGACTTCGAGCAGCGCCGAGGCGGGATCGCCGTGGAAATCGCGGCCGAGCTTGTCGACTTCGTCGAGCATGAAGACGGGGTCGTTGCTGCCGGCGCGGCGCAGCGATTGGATAATCTGGCCGGGCAGCGCGCCGATGTAGGTGCGGCGGTGGCCGCGGATCTCGGCCTCGTCGTGCATGCCGCCCAAGGAGATGCGGGCGAATTTACGGCCGAGCGCTCGGGCGATGGATTTGCCGAGCGAGGTTTTGCCCACGCCGGGCGGCCCGACGAAGCACAGGATGGGGCCTTTCAGCACGGGACGCAACTGGAGGACGGCGAGGTAATCGAGGATGCGGTCTTTCACCTTCTCGAGGTCGTAGTGGTCTTCGTCCAGGATTTCGGCGGCGCGCTTGACATCCACGCGCTCGGCGGTGGATTTGCTCCAGGGGAGCGCGGCCATCCATTCGAGGTAAGTGCGCGCCATGCCGTACTCGGGGGAGGCGGCGGGGATGTGGGAGAGGCGGTCGAGCTCGCGCATGGCCTCCGTCTTCACCTGTTCGGGCATGCCCGCGGCTTCGAGCTTCTGGCGCAGGTCTTGGATATCGCGCTGCGATTCGTCGCCTTCGCCGAGCTCCTTCTGGATGGCCTTCAACTGCTCGCGGAGGTAGAATTCGCGCTGGCTTTGGGAGAGCTGGCCCTGTACCTGGGATTGAATGCGGCCGCGGAGCTCGAGGAGCTCGCGCTCCCGGGTCAACTGGCGGTGGACCTCGGTGAGGCGCTGGTAGCCGTCGGGGTTTTCGAGGAGCTGCTGGCGTTCGGGCGGGCTCATGGAGGGCAGATTGCCGGCGACGAAATCGGCCAGGCGGCCGGCTTCCTTGATCTCCGCGGCGGTGGTGGCGAGCTCGTCGGAGAGGTTGGGCGCGGCGGCCACGATTTGCGCGAAGATGCTCACCACGTTCTGGCGGAGGGCCTCAATTTCCGAGGTGATCTCCGGCTCGATATCCGCGATGCGGTCGATGCGAGCGCGCAGGAACGGGTCGGTGGAAGTGTAATCGCGCGTGCGAATGCGCGACACGCCTTCGCAGAACAGCAGCAGGTTTTCGCGGGGGACGCGCAGGACCTTGTGCAGGATGCAGGCGGTGCCGACCTCGTAGAGGTCCGAAGGCATGGGGGCATCCACGCGCGGGTCGCGCTGCGAGACGACGGCCAAGGCGCGGTTCTCGCCCATGGCCTGCACCAGCGCCACGGATGCGGGCCGGCCCACCGTGATGGGCAGCATGGCACCGGGGAAAATCACCGTGTCGCGCACGGTCAGCACCGGGAGCTCTTCGTGTTCCGACGATTCGGCGTCGGCCGGGACCTGCGCCTCTTCCTGTTCAACGGGCATAAGCTACTTTCAGTCTACGCCCTAGGCCCGCGGGGTTTTGGCGAACGGACGCACAAAAAACGGGCGCGCGGGTTACAATGAAGTCGCCTGCATGGCTGCGCGCCTTCATCCGGCCCCCTCGGCGCCGGAGCTGGTGGATTTGCGGCGGCTTTCCGCGCGCGATCTCGACCCGCTCCTGGACGAGGAGACCGCTGCGTGGCGCGCGGAGCTGGACTGGGACTTCGAAAAATCCGCCGACCTGGTGCGGCGGTTTGTGGACCTGCGGGCGCTGAACGGCAGCGCGCTGTACGAAGATGGCGCGGTGACGGGCTATCTCTACTACGTGCTCGAGGAGAACAAGGGGCTGATCGGCGACCTGTACGTGCGGCGCGATTTCCGCACGGTGGAGCGGGAGAACCGGCTGCTGGAAGCGGGGCTGCGGGCGATCATGGAGAGCCCGTTCATCACGCGGATCGAATCGCAGCTCATGATGCTGCGGCAGGCGCCGGACCGGGTGATTCCGCAGGCGGGCTTCCTGAGCTCCTACGAGCGGAATTTCATGCGGATCGACCTGCGCTTTGCGGGGCTGCCGGAGGGCGGGGTGCGGCGGCCGATGTACCTGGAGAAATGGTCGGACCACTACCACGACGCGGCGGCGCAGTTGATCGCCGCGGCGTATGACGGGCATATCGACAGCCGCATCAACGATCAGTACCGGTCGGCGGTGGGGGCGCGGCGGTTCCTGTTTAATATCGTGCAGTACCCGGGGTGCGGGGCGTTCTACCGGCCGGCGTCGTTCGCGGCATTCGAAGCCTTCACCGGGCGCCTGGTGGGGATTTCGCTGGCGAGCCTGGTGAACGCGGATTGCGGGCACATCACGCAGATTTGCGTGGCGCCCGCGGTGCGCGGGACGGGAATCGGGTACGCGCTGCTGCGGCAATCGCTGGGGGCGCTGAGCGCGGGCGGTTGCCACGCGGCGAGCCTGACGGTGACGACCGCGAACCGCCGCGCGGTGGAGTTGTACGAGCGGGTGGGGTTCAGGACGATCCGGCGTTTTTCGGCTTACGCCTGGGAAGGGTTCTAGCGGGCGCGGGACCGGGTTGCAAAACGAAGCCAAACCGCCTGCGCGCCAGCGGTTTTCCAGGTCCGTTTTCAATGAAATCAGCAGGTTAGCAGGGGAAAACCGGTTGTGTACGGGCG
>JAJYLS010000272.1 GCA_021787555.1 Acidobacteriota bacterium
ATCCAATCGGGGTGGTCCTTCAGGATCTGCGCATAGTGAAACGGTTTGTAGTTGAAGCCCTTGATATCCACCTGGTCGGCGAAATGGGTGCGGATGGCCGCGGTGTCGTTATTCATCGCGGAAGTTGTCGGGCGGGTCGGATCGACCTCGTGGACGAAATCCGACAAGCGCTTGGTCTGCTTCCAGCCGTCGGGGCGGCTCTGCTCGGGGATCTCGTTGCCGACGCTCCACAGGATGATGGAGGGGTGGTTGCGGTCGCGCCGCACCATGTCCTTGAGATCGCGCTCCGACCATTGATCGAAATACTTGCTGTAGCCGTTGGGGACTTTGGGGATCTTCCACATGTCGAACGCCTCGTCCATCACCAGGAGGCCCAGCTTGTCGCAAAACTCCAGCAGCTCGGGCGAGGGCGGATTGTGGCTGGTGCGGATGGCGTTCACGCCGCCTTCCTTCATGATCTGCAACTGCCGCTCGGTGGCGCGCCGGTTGACCGCCGCGCCGAGCGCGCCGAGGTCGTGGTGCAGGCAGACGCCGTGCAATTTGAGATGGCGGCCGTTAAGCAGGAAACCTGTATCTTTGTCGAAGGCGATGGTGCGGATGCCGAACGGTGTGGTATAGCGGTCCGCCACTTTCCCGCCGGAAACGATTTCGGTGACCAGGGTGTAGAGAGCGGGATCGTCGATGTCCCAGCGGTGCGGGCGGGAAACCGTCAGATGCATGGCAACTGGCTGCGTTTGGTTGGCGGGGATGGCGGCGGACTGCGAGTCTTTAGCCGCGGTCTTGCCGGTGGGATCGAGGACCGTATTGCGCACGGTGATTGTGGCTGCATCGGCGCCGCGGTTGTGGACTTCGACCTGGGCAGCGATGGTGGCCTGGTCGTCGGTGACCTCCGGCGTGGTGATGTAGGTTCCCCAATGCGACACGTGCACCGGGCCGGTGATGGTGAGCCACACGTTGCGATAGATTCCCGCGCCCGGATACCAGCGCGAGGAATGCTGCTCGGGCGTGAGCCGCACCGCGAGCACGTTCACCGCCCCGCCGAACTTCAGGTGTGGCGTAAGGTCCAGGGCGAAGCTGCTGTAGCCGTAGGGCCGGCCGCCCAGTTCCACGCCGTTCAGCCAGACGGTGGAGTTAGACATGGCGCCGTCGAACTCGATGCTGAAGTAACGGTCCCTGGCGCTCGCAGGCAGGGTGAACGACTTGCGATACCAGCCAGTGCCGAAGATAGGCAGGGCGCCGGTGTGGGGATTGAGCGTGGGATCGAAGGGGCCGTCGATAGCCCAGTCGTGCGGCAGCCGGATGGCCTGCCATTTGGAATCGTCGAAGCCGGGCTGTTCGGCGCCGTCGGCAGCGCCCTTGAAGAACCGCCATCCGTCATTGAACGAAATGCGGCGTTCGCCGGAGATGCGGACCGCGGTCGCAGCGGGCAGGAGGGCGGCGAAAAAGATTGCGCAGAAACCGGCCATGAGAACTTGGCGGGAGATGGATTGCATGATATTCGCTCCTGGGCGAAGCACTATGGTAGCTGGGTTGCAGGGCGACGTGGTGGTTCGTGCTACCGTGAACCGTAGGAATGAACATTCTGTTTATCGGGGATATTTTTGCGTCTCCGGGGCGCCGGATCGTCGCGGATCATCTCCAGGACATCGTGGAAACCAATCACATCGACCTGGCCATCGCGAACGCGGAGAACGCTGCGGGAGGTTTCGGGGTCACGCCCTCGATTGCCGAGGACCTGTTCGCCATGGGGCTGGACGTACTCACCACGGGCAACCACGTCTGGGACAAGCGCGAGTTGCTGGATTACCTGGACCGGCATCCGCGGCTGATCCGGCCCGCGAACTACCCCGATGCGCCCGGCAAGGGGCTGACCGTTTTGCGCGCGCGCAACGGCGCGGAGTGCGCGGTGATCAATTTGCAGGGGCGCACCCACATGCCGCTAACCGACTGCCCGTTCCGCATGGCCGACCGGATCCTGGCGGGGCTGGATCCCGCGGTGAAGGTCCGGTTCGTGGATTTTCATGGCGAGGTGACCAGTGAGAAGATGGCCATGGGCTGGTATCTCGACGGGCGCGTCTCGGCTGTCATCGGCACGCACACGCACGTGCCCACCGCGGATACGCGCATTCTGCCCGGCGGCACCGCGTATCAGACGGATTGTGGGATGACCGGCCCGTATGGTTCGGTGATCGGCGTGCAGACGGATATCGCGCTGCGGCGGTTCCTCACGGGGCTGCCGATCCGGATGGAGGCGTCCAAGAAATCGCCTGAGATGCACGCGGTGATCGTGGACGTGGACGACGCCACCGGGAAAGCGCGGGCCATCCGCCGGCACGCCATCGACGGGGATTGACGGAATGAATCCGGCGCCCGACGTCACCGCTTTTTACCTCCAGGAGATCGGCGCCCTGCTGTTCGGAATGGTCTTCCTGTTCCTCTACCGGCAGTCGCGGGTGGTCTACTTCGGGTTATGGACAGTGGCCTGGGGCATGCGTTTTCTGGCGGCGCTGTTCGGTTTCGAGTTGCTGCGCACCGCCCACCCGGGATGGCTGGCACCATATGCAACGTTCGAATTCGCGTTTGCCATCGTGCTGATTTCGGCGGCGCGCGCGGGCTTCAGCTCGGGCATGGACGACTGGCGGCCGGTGCTGCGGCTGCTGGCCATCTTGCCCATCTTCGTGGCGATTGTATACGGCATCGGCCACTATGCGGGGCTGGAGTTCTACCTGGTGTCCGACGCCCTGGTGCTCTCGGCGGTGTATTTCTACAATTTTTACGCGCTGCGGCGGCACCAGGGATTGGGCCGGCGCGTCTTCCGGTTCTCGCTGCTGGTGCTGGCAGCGGCGTTTTTCGAGCACGCCGTCATTTTCATCTACCTGTACAACCGCGACAGCGCGGCGGTCTGGGCCGTGTATCTGCGGCATGAGACCTATTACGATTTCACGCTGCACTGCGTGCTGGCCTTCGCCGCCATGGCGATGTGGAGTGAAAGCCAGATCGACCGCATCCGGGATCTGGTGGAGGAACTCGACCACATGCGGCGCGAGCGCAAGCAGACGCTCGACCTGGACAGCCTGACGGGCGTGCTGAACCAGGCCGCGCTGGCGCGGCGGCTCGAGGCAGGCGCGCAATTTCAGGGCGTCGTGGCGGTCTGCGATATGGATAATTTCAAAGACATCAACGACCGCCATGGCCACCTCGTGGGCGATGAGATGCTGCGCAACATCGGGAACCTGCTGCAATCGTCGATCCGCCACCAGGACGAAGCCTTCCGCTGGGGTGGCGACGAATTCGTACTGCTGTTCCAGGACCAGGTGGGGGAAGTGGCGAACCGGCGCATGGCGGAAATCGAGGGGCGGCTGCGGGAGTTTCGTGTGCGCGGCTACGGCGCGCTGCCCATCAGCTTCAGTTGGGGAACCGCGGAAGCGAGCGGTCGCACCCTGCGCGAGGCGCTGGACGAGGCCGATCGCAACATGTACACGTTCAAGCGGGCACGCGCCGGAAAGGTAGGGGCTGGGGGGCAGGGGCCCGGGGCCAGGGAAAGGTAGCTCGCTTCGCTCGCGTTTCCCTGCGCCCCTGATCACTGCCCCACGTTGATGATCGTGCGATAGACCGCGGGATTCAGGCTGTTGACGCTGTTCATGAGGATCCCGATGAACGTCTGCTGGCTGGGTGGCGTCGCCATGGGGATCTGCACGTTGATCTGCCAGATGCCCGGGAACTGCGGCGAGAGGCCGGAGAACTGCACGAACTGGCCGTCCTGCGGATCGCCTTGCATGATCGGCACGGTGTCCACGAACGCGCTGCCGATAGCAACGCGCGGGGTGGCCGGGGTGCTGAGCAGGCTCTGCGGCACGTTACCGTCCGCGGGCGCACCGGGGACGAAGCCCTCGCCGGTGGCGTAAATCGAGATCACCGACCCGCGCGCGGCCGGGTGCGTGGAATCGTTGATGCTGCCGTCCTGGTTGATCACCGCCGCCTGGCGAATGGGTCCGCTGTAGGTCAACATGAGGATGGCCGGCGCCGCCGTGGCCATTTGGGCCTGCCCCGCGCCATAAATCTGGCCGGTGGACGCCTGCACCACCAGCACCTCGGCGGTGCCGCTGGTCGGCATGGGGTTCCCGCTCGAATCGTACATGGGCACCAGAAAATTAATCTGCGTCGGCGACACGTAGTACAGCGGCGCGGGCGTTCCGTTGAACAGAACCTGGATATCGCCCAGCGTGGTGGGCAGAGGCAGGGGGTTAGGCAGATCGGTGTATGCCGCGGTGGCCGTGCCGAACTGCGGGGAGCCGCCCTGGCAATTCCCCTGGGTGCAATCGGAATCGGCGGCGACAATGGTGGTCAGCAGGCCGGGAGTGAGAGGCTGCGGCTGGCCGGTCTGCGGATTGACGAGGAAGTTGCCGCCGTTGATGGCGACGAGGGTCGGGAAGTAGATCGCGATGCGGCTGGTGAGATCGGCCACCACCAGGTCGCCGTACTGGTCCTGGGTGACCGCCAGGGTGTTGCTGGCGGCGGGAATGGTCACGGTGGAAGCCGGGTTCAGGACGAAGTCGTCGTACCTGGGATACTTGACTGCCGTGCCGCTGTTGGTGTTGGTGACCCAGAATTCGCCGGTGACGGGATTGACGTAGACGCCGCGCGGTGAGGCGAGGCCGGTCACCTGGGCGGCGGCCTGCGCGCCGGTAGCCGGGTCATTGTTGATCTGGTCGAAAATGAGCACGCGATTATTGGCGCTGTCCGCCACGTACAGGCGTCCGTCCGTGTCCGACGAAAGATGGTGCGGCGCATTCATCTGACTGTTAGCGCTGCCGGGGGTGATGGTGATGAAATCCGGCTGGCCGAAAACCTTGCTGGCTGCCTCGCCGTTTGTGAACGCGTTGTTTGTCAGGGGGAAGAAGAGCACGCGGTTGTGAACCGTATCCGAGACTGCCAGGCCGTTTGTGCCGATGAGGGTGAGGCCGTAAGGAGCAGCCATTGTGGACGAACTGGGGTCGGTAATCTTGCTGGTGAAATCGTGCTGGCCGAGAACCAGGTCCGCCTGCTCCAGGGCACCCTGGTGCGAGAAAGGCACCGGGAAACGCAGCACGCGCCCGTTGCCGTGGTCGGCGACGTACAGGTTGCCGTTGGAATCCACCACGACGCTAGTCGGCAGGCACAGGCTGTAGGACTGCGGGGAATTGGGATCGCCGGTTACGTTGCACAGCCCGGAGCTGAAATCCGGCTCGCCGATGACGATGTCCGCGCGTGCGCCGGGCTTCACTTTGCGCAGGTCCTTGAATCCCAGGATGCGGTTATTATAGGGGTCGGCAACATACAAGTGGGGAGTGTTGCTGGTGGTATCCACGGCAATGCCAGCGTCGCCGCCACCGGCGGTCGGGTTGTAGAAATCGAATTCGCGTCCTTCGATCAGGTTGGGCGCCTGCATGATGAAATTATCCTGGCCGAGCACGCGCGTAGCGGGCGGGGTGGTCGTCAGGGCGGACGTCAACGGCATGACGATCGCGCGATTGTTGCCGCTGTCAGCAATGTAGAGTTCGGTTCCGGAGTAGGCCACGCCACCCGGCGCGTTGAGCAAGGTCGCGGAAGCCGGCGGCGTGGAGGTGCACGCGTTGGAGGCAGGCGTGCCTCCGTTCGGACAGGCGGGCGCGTGAAAATCCACCTGCCCCACAACCGACCTGGCCTGCGGCGAGAAGGTGGCGCTCGGGTCCGGCCAGTTCTCGTAGCTGTCGAACAGCAGAATGCGGCTCCAGCCGGCATCCACCACGCCCACGCCGCCGGTATTGAGGCCGCCGGGAATGAAGAAGATCGCCTCGGGGTCCGACATGGCCGTGGCTTGGAGTTGCGTCTGGCTGTTGAACTGGTTCGTGGGCGGAGTGGCGAGGCCCATGATGCGCGTGGCTCCCATGTTGTTCTGGAAGGGCGGTTGGAAGACCAGAACGCGGCCGATGTCGCCGACGAACAGGCGGCCCTTGGGATCGAAGGCGACCGCCGAAGATGTGAAAAACTGATTGGTGATGTAGTAATTCGCCGCCGTACCCGTCTTCAGCGCGGGCTGTTTCGAGCTGAAATCCAATTGCCCGATCTCGACTTGCGCGGCGAGCGGCCCGCCGCCCTTCGCCAGGTCCGCGGCGGCGAATTCGAGCACGCGGGCGTTACCGGGATCGGACATCCATAGGTTGCCGTGGGAATCGAAGGCCAAGCCGACCCGGTAGACCGAACCGCCGCTCTGTAAGGCCAGGCCGCTGGCGGCGATCGAGCCTGTTTCGTTGGGCGTGGCGGAGTTCAAATTCGGTTGGCCGATGTAAAGGTCCGGAAATTCGCTGCCTATATTAGCAAAGGGTTTGGGAAAACGCAGCACGCGGTTGTTGCCGGTGTCGGCTACATAAAGATCGCCTTTGAAAACCGTCAGGCCGGTCGGAAAATTCAGGCCGGTCTGGAATGTGTGCCCTGGACCTTGAGCGGTGGTGTGGTAGGCGTCCGGTTGGCCGATGATGAGGTCGGCAGGCTGGCCGTTGGTGAAACCGGTTGCGTTCTTCCAGGCCATCACGCGGTTATTGAGCGTGTCGCTGACATACACGATTGGTGGGGAAGCCGAGGTGTCCAGCGCGACGCCACTGGGGTTCCACATCTCGCGGCCCTCCACCAGGTTGGGGCTGACACCCGAAGGCACCGAAAACTGCTCCGGTTGCGGGTGCCCCACGATCCGGGAAGGAGTCTGATTGAGCGGAACGTTGGAAACCTGCGACGGCAACAAAGTGACGCTGGCCAAAGTCAGGCCTAAAGCAAAGAAGAGCTTTTTCATCGAATTTCCAGGCGGGCGCGACGCGGAAAAGCGCTCCTTCTGAGAATATCAAACAGTTCCCGATACGGAAACGCAAGGCGGTACTGGGCCTGACAGCATGGGGCGCTTAATCCACCCCATTTGCGTGGTGCTTGCGTTGATAGCGCTGGTTTCAGCCCGGAGCACCCATTGGGTCGGCCGGCTTTTCGCCGGCAGAGCCGCGAGTTGGTTCCACCCGTGATAACTCCTACGTAAGTAGCAAAACTATCATTGTAGAACTTATGCGTAGCCGCGACTGCCGGATTATAAGCCGGTTTCTGTGCTCCAATACAAGTATCAGAGCGGCGATCATTCGTCTAGGCCGGATATTACTATCCGGCTCGAGCGACCTACCCGGGAGTCGAGTGGGACGGGCCGCCCCTTCTCCCCTATTTGGTCTTGCTCCGCGTGGGGTTTGCCATGCCGCTGGAATTACTCCCAGCGCGGTGCGCTCTTACCGCACCATTTCACCCTTACCCAAGCAGCAGATCAGGCAGTAACCTGACCTGCCGCCGAGGCGGTATATTTTCTGTTGCACTTTCCGTATCCGCTTTGCCGCGGATCCCGGCCGTTAGCCGGCACGCTGCCCTACGGAGACCGGACTTTCCTCCACCGGGCCCGAAAGCCTGGCAGTGATCGCCCATCCGGCAGTCCCGGTATCCCATTGTCTCATTACCCGCAAGGATTGTATTGTGCAATACCCGACATCCGCAGTTAAAGCTCGCAAATACTTGTAGATATCCGTGAATTCCGGTGTATCCTATTCTTGATTGGAGTGGGGGTCCAGGGGACGCCCCATTGGGTCTACACCGGAATGATTCATTTTCCGGCCCGCTGCGGAGCGGTTCCATGCCACAAAGCTTCCAGCGAAATATCGGAGTTTCAGGCTCTCACACATGTGGAACAAGTTGAGGAGATATGAAGAGATGAAGAAACTAGCAGTGATCGGTGCGCTAGGGCTGATGACGTCCGGCCTGTTTGCGCAGGGGCTCACGCCTCCCAGCGATCAGACCAAGGACTCGTGGGAAGAAATTAATTTCGAATTTAATTCCTCCATCCTGTCGGAC
>JAJYLS010000013.1 GCA_021787555.1 Acidobacteriota bacterium
ACACCATCAACCGGCTGTATTGCAATACTATTTTGGAATCACTCTACTAGCCGGACAAAAAAACCCGGCGGCCTGCCCGCCGGGAATGGTTCCGATCTGAAATCAGGCTCGATGGACCTTCTTTCGGAAGGCGAATCCCAGGCCGAACAGCAGGCTCCCGAGCAGAGTGACCGAAGCCGGCTCGGGCACGGCGTCGGGAATCAGCGTACCTGAGGTCGTGTCTGGAACCGTGCCCCAGTCAAACGTAACGTTGCTGATTCCGCTGATGAGGTTCGTGTTATCGGCGTCGGTGAGTTGGAACGTGACCGGGCCGAACAGGTAATCGTTGTGCTCCGTGTCGCGAAGGCCATCCAGGTGGCCATCGATGCTGGAGTTGACGATGCCGGCCGGCTTCCATGAACCGTTGCCGGCTGCTGCCAGATATGCGCTGCTCACGGTCCAGTCGTAAGGCGACGACAGAGTCGTCGAATCCGGGTAATCCTCAAAGGCCGAAACGCTGTGGCAGTCATTGACCTTGTTGGTGCTGGTGGTGCAATCGATGAATCCGCCCGCAACGCCCGCGGTGTTGGCTCCGTTCATTGTAGTCGTGGTGGGGGTTACGTTTCCCAAACTCAGTGAGTTGGTGCCGCCCACCGTAAAGCTGATGCCATCCAGGACGGTGCCGATATTGATCACAGTCGAGCTGTTCGTCAAGCTCAGATCGATCGTTGACGAGTTGACGATATGGAAAACGGCGGTCGCCGATACCGAGTTCCCGCCGCTGGTCGTCGTCCCGCTCGTGAACGTCCAATCCGCCCATGCCGGCAGCCCGCTCAACAAGATCAGCCCCATCCATGTCATGGCGCGTAGTTTCATTTTGCGCTCCTCCCTAGATTTCTTAAGATTCCAGGAGCCCAGCCTTATCCAGCACCTTAGGGGCCACATCTAACTTATTGAAAATGCGTGTGTTGCGGAGGACGAGGTTCTAGAACTTTTCCGAACGATTGGGGAAGATTCCCGATGCCGGCAGCGAACTACTGGTCTTGCCCGCTCTTCCAAAGGTTGGGATCCTGCGCCAGGGCGGCGGAAATCGCCCGCTTGCCCAGATTCTGGTCGCCGGTCTTGAGATATGCCATCCCCAGATGCAACCGCCGGAGGGGGGTGGGAGCCTCGGCCGCTGCTTGCTTGAAGTACGTGAGCGCCATCTGGTAGCTGGCTTTGTCGTAGTACACCCAACCCAAGGTGTCCTGGACGGCGGGGTCGTCCGGCGCCAGCTCCATGGCCCGTTGGGCGAACTTCAGGGCCTCGTCGGGATCGTCGCGCGCCAGCAGATAAGCCAGATTGTTCAGTGCGGACACGTTCGAATCGTCTACCTCCAGGACCGTCCGGCAAGCCTTCAGGGCCGCCCCACGATCGCCGGTCTTGATGTCGATGTCCGCTGCCGTCAACAGGCTGGCAAGGTTTCGCGGTTCCCGCGCAATGGCCGCATTGACCTGCTGCCTGGCCTCATCCAGGCGGTTGTCGGATATATCCAGTTTCGCGAGCTCGATCCGCGCCGCGATAAAGTTCTGGTCGGTCGCCACGGCGGCTTGGAAAGCCTGGCGTGCGCCGGCACGGTCCCCGGACGCGATCAGCACCCGCCCCAGGGCAAACTGAAGCCGCGCGGATTTCGGCCGCTGGGCAATCATTTCGCGAATGCTGGCCACGGCTTTGGGCAGTTGTTTCATCCCCGCGTAGCTGGCGGCCAGAATGGCTATGCCCTGCCGGTTTTCGGGATCCTGCCTGAGGATTTCAACGCCATCGGCCAGCGCGCCTCTGTAGTCCGGTTGGCCGAGTTTCAAGAGTGCATCCTGGATTAACAATGCCGGGGTCCTGGCGGTGCGCAGGCCCACGTTGATGCCCTCCCGCGCCTCCCCATCCCTGCCCAGCCCCAGCAGCGCCCAGTTACGAGCCGTCAAAACAGCCAGAGAACTTTCTTGCGCGGCCGGAGTCTGGTTTATCGCGTCCAGCGCGGACTGATATTCCCGGGCCAGCAGGAAATTGCGGCACAGCGCCAGGCGCGCCGCCAGATGGCCCGGATCCAGCCCCAAGGCCTGGATCAACTCCTGCCTTTCGTTCAGATTGCGGCCCTGGAGATGACGCAGCCGGGCGAACTCGAAGTGCGCCTCGGCGGATGGCTCCAGGCGGACCAGGTGGTCGAGATCGCTCTCCGCCCCCGCCAAATCGCCGGATGCCAGGCGCAGTTGGCTGCGCTGGAGCAGGGCATCCGTGTCGTTCGGGTTCTTCGCCAGCGCGCTGCCAAGAATTTTTTCCGCCGCCGGAATCTTGTTCAGCAAAACATAGGCCGTCACCAGCCGGCTGCGGGCGCTGCGGTCCTTCGGATCGAGCTGCGCGAGCCTTTGAAACTCCGCTAACGCTGCCTCCTGTTTGCCGTGGTGGAACAGGAACAACCCGTAAGCAGCCCGGTAGTTCCGGTCGGGAAGCTGTGCCGCTTGGCGATAGGTCTGTTCCGCCTCCCCCAGGCGGTTCTGGCTTTCCTGAAGCATCCCCAACGTCAAAAGTGCCAGGCCGTACTTGGGATCCAACTGGAGCGCCCGCTTTAGCTCCGTTTCGGCTTGGCCGGGCTTGCCGGTCCGCACATAAAAGTCTGCCAGTGCCAGGCGAGCCTGCGGCGATTTGGGCGCTTGGCCCGCAGCCTGCCTCAGCACGGCCTCCGCCCCGGCGGCATCGTTCCGCGCGAGCTTGAAACGAGCCAGCAGCAAAGCGGAACTGAGGTTGGAAGGGAATTTCTGAATCGCCTCTTCGACCAACTTGGCCGCGTCTTCCGGCCTTCCCAGCTTCCATTCCGCCACCGCCAGCGTATCCAGGGCTTCGGCGCTCGCGTCCTGACCTCCCACTAAATCCTGTAGCTGCTCCTCCGCCCTCTCGAGCACCGTCTTATCCGCGCTGGTGGTCATCATTCCGGCCAGCCTAAGCTTGGCGCCGGCGTGCTTGGGATTGAGCTCCAAGGCCTTGTGAAAATTGCCCACCGCGGCCCGAAAGTTTCCCGTCTCCAGGCTGGCGAGGCCCATCTGGTAATAGGGTTCCGCATCTTTGGGCATGTTCCGGCTGGCGTTTTCGAACTCCAGAATGGCCCTCGCGTAATCCTCCTTGGCCAGGAACGCCTCGCCTCTCTTGAGGAACTTGGCCTCTTTTTGTCTCGGTGGTTGATTGCACGAAAATGAGATCGCCGCCAGGCATAAAGCACTGCCGAAAAATACAACACTCCTTCTTGCAGCCATTTAGCCGGGATAAAGCACTCCGCATTCCAAGCATTTTCGCGGTGTGTTTGCAAGGCCGGCAGGGCTGCGGTGTCCAATATTTGGGATTCGTTGACAAAACCGGGGATTCTCCGCGTCTGCCGATGCGCGCCGGGGTAGGCTAGCTCGCTCCGCTTTCCACCAGACCCTTGAGCCGCATCCCGTCCCCCGTCAGCTTCTTCTGTGCCAGCGGAGTCACCAGCGGCTCGATCAGCCTCGCGAACCAAGGTATGTACCGATATTGCGCTTCGATCTCCAGCCGGCTGCTGCCGCTGCCCAACGGCGTTAGCGTGTAGCTCCGCTGCCCCACGAAACTTCCCGGAGCGAGCAGCTCTACCACCAGGTGCCGGGGCGGCGTGTACTCCACGCAGGTGTTCTGCACCTGGATCAACTGCCCGGCGTTGTCTTCATCGCGCATCTGCCAGACCGAAATCGCGCCCACGCCCTGCGGGGCGCCGATGTCCAGGTTCACATCCACCAGCCAGTCTACCCAGCGTTTGAGTTTTTCCGGGTCGATGAGCCACGGCCAAACGCGGTCCGGCGGTGCATGGATCACCACTGCTGTCTCGAGGCGGCCCGCGTCCGCGCGCGTTCCCATGGCCCACAGTCCCGCGGCCGCAACCAACAGCACCGCCGCCAGCAGCCCTCCGACCCGCAACAGCCATGCCATCAGTTTCAAACTTATCAGTTTTCAGTGCTCAGTTGTCAGTTCACAGTTAAACCACGTACGCTTGTAGCTGCAAACTGAAAACTCCATGCCCGAACCCGACCCCGCCGGCCAGCCTCTGGTGCGCGGCTTCGGCTTCCTCGAAGCCGCCGCGCTGAACATGAGCAACATGGTGGGGGTCGGACCGTTCCTCACCATCCCGCTGATCATCGCCGCTGCCGGCGGGCCCCAGTGCATGCTCGGCTGGCTGCTCGGCGCCGTGCTCGCGGTCTGCGACGGCCTGGTGTGGAGCGAACTGGCCGCATCCATGCCTGGAACCGGCGGCACCTACCTCTACCTCCGCGAAGCCTTCCGCGGCACTCGCCTCGGCCTGCTGCTGCCCTTCCTCTTCATCTGGCAGTTCATCTTCAGCGGCCCCCTGGAGATTGCCTCCGGCTACATCGGCTTCGCGCAATACGTCGGCTTCTTCTGGCACGGCATGACCGCTACCGCGACTCACCTGGTCTGCGTCGCGGTGGGCCTCGCCACCATCCTGCTGCTCTATCGCCGCGTAACCGCCGTCGGCCGCCTCACCATCGTGCTCTGGGCCGGCATGCTGGCGACAGTGCTCTGGATCATCGCCTCCGGCCTGGCCCATTTTCAACCCGCCAGGGCCTTCGATTTTCCGCCGCACGCCTTCACCTTTTCGCGCGGTTTCTTCCTCGGCCTCGGATCCTCCATGCTGATCGCCATGTACGATTTCCTGGGCTACTTCGATATCTGCTACGTCGGCGGCGAGGTGCGCGACCCGGCGCGCAATATCCCGCGCTCCATCCTGCTCTCCGTCCTGGTCGTCGCGGCCATCTATTTACTGATGAACCTGAGTATCATCGCCGTCGTGCCGTGGCGCCAGGCCATGCAATCGAAGTTCATCGCCTCGGAGTTCATCGCCCGGCTTTACGGTCTCCGCGCCGCCGGCCTCGTCACCATCCTGGTCCTCTGGACCGCCTTCGCTTCGGTCTTCGCCCTCTTGTTCGGCTACAGCCGCATCCCCTACGCCGCCGCTGCCGACGGCAACTTCTTCAAGGTCTTTGCCCGCCTGCACCCCGCCGGCCGCTTCCCCCACGTGGCCCTCCTGGTGCTCGGCGGACTCTCGATTCTGGCCAGTTTCGGGGACCTCGACGCGGTCATTGCCGCGCTCCTCACTTCGCGCATCCTCGTCCAGTTCCTCGGCCAGATCGCCGCCCTCGACTACCTGCACCGGCGCCGCCCCAAACCCAGCTTTCCCTTTCGCATGTGGCTGTATCCCCTTCCCGCCTTCATCGCCGCCGCGGGCTGGATCTACATCTTCTGCACCTCCGGCTGGATCTATGCCGCTTTCGGTGTGCTGACGCTGCTCTCCGGCGTCTTGGCCTACCGCATCTGGGTGCGCGCCTGACTCACCGCTTTCGCTTTCCTCCGAACTTCTCCCGGAACTTCTCCACCTTCGGCGCCACCACGTACGCGCAGTACGGCTGCCGCGGATTATTCCGGAAATATTCCTGGTGATAATCCTCGGCCCGGTAGAACGTGGCCGCCGGCCGTACCTCCGTCACGATCGGCCGTCCGTAGCCGCCCTCCGCATCCAACTCGCGGATCGCTTCCTCGGCCGTCCGCCGCTGCTCCTCGCTGTGGTAGAAGATCGCCGAGCGGTACTGCGACCCGGCGTCGTTGCCCTGGCGGTCCCGCGATGTCGGATCGTGAATCGCGAAGAACACTTCCAGAATTTCCCGGTAGCTCGTCACCGCCGGATCAAAAGTGATCTGCGCCACTTCGACGTGCCCGGTCGTGCCCGTGCACACCTCGCGGTACGACGGGTTCTCCACATGCCCTCCCATGTAACCGGAAACGACCGAGGTTACCCCCGCCATCTCCTGGTACACGGCCTCCAGACACCAGAAGCATCCGCCGCCCAGGGTCGCTATTTCACTGCCCATTCTCCTATTGTGTCAGGGCCAAGGTCACCGTGACGGTAGCGCTCACCGCAACCGTGCCGGTCTCGATCGGCGTCGGGCTGGCCGCGCCGGCCAGCCCTATCACCGGGATCACCGACCCGCCCTGCTGCGCCGAAACCACCGCTCCCGTCTTGGATCCCAAACCGGAGGCGATGGCTGCTGCGCGCGCGCGCGCCTGCGCCGCCGCCTGGCTCAGCGCCTGCTCCATCGTGGGCTCGGGATTCTGCAAGCCGAAGTTGAGGCTGCTGACATGGTTCGCGCCTGCCCCATTGGCGGCATCGATCAGCCTGCCGATCCGCGACAGGTCGTACAACGTGACTTGCACCGTATTGCTGGCCATGTAGCCGGTAATCTGCGCCGGCTGCTTGTTGTTGTACTGCGGCGAAACCGAATATCCGATGGTCTGCACCTTTCCGTTATTGCCCAGCACGGAAGTGAGGGCCGACAACATGGCCGTGGTTTGCGAGGCGTTCTGCGAACCCGCCTCCTGCGCCGTGGCGCCTTGCGTCACCACCCCGACGGTCAACTGTGCCTGGTCCGGGTTGACGTTGATCGTAGCGCTGCCGGAAGCCTGCACGGTGCCGGGCGTCTGGCCCTGCGCCACCAGCACGGCAATCGGCAGAAGAAGACATAGAACAAGAATTCGGGCCATAACTTACAACACCTCTTTCTGTAAGTGTACTCGCCGAGGCATTGCAAGCCAATGGCCAATAATGCACACCGAATGGCTGTATCATGAGTAGATGACCAGCGCCCTTCCCGGTGTGGAGAACTCTCTCCAGGCGATTGCCGACATCGAGCGGCAATACGTCTTACAGAATTATGCCCGCTATCCGCTGGCCCTCGTGCGCGGTAAGGGCTGCTATGTGTATGATTTGGAGGGCAAGCGCTACCTCGATTTCCTGTCCGGCATCGGGGTCAACGCGCTGGGACACGCCCATCCGCGAATTCTGAAAACCATCCGCCAGCAGGCGGCGTTGCTCATCCACTGCTCGAATCTTTACTACCACCAATATCAAGGTCCGCTGGCCGGGCGGCTGGTGGAGATGAGCGGCCTCGCGCGCGCGTTTTTCGCCAACACCGGAACGGAGGCCGTCGAAGGCGCGCTCAAGATGGCGCATTCCCACGGGCGGTCCGTCAGCCCGGACAAATACGAGCTCATCGCTCTCGAAAACTCCTTCCATGGCCGCACCATGGGAGCGCTTTCCGTGACCGGCCAGGCCAAGTACCGCGAGGATTTCGAGCCGCTGATTCCGGGCGTGAAATTCGTTCCAGCCAATAACCTCGCGGCCCTCGAAGCGGCCTTCAGCGACTGTACCGCCGGCATCCTGCTCGAGATCATCCAGGGCGAAGGCGGCATCTATCCCCTGGCGCACGAATTCGTGGCCAAGGCGCGCGAACTGTCCGACCGCCACAACGCGCTCCTCATTGCCGACGAGACGCAATGCGGCGTGGGCCGCCCGGGCACTTACTTCGCCTACCAGCGCGCCACGCCGGTAGTAATGCCGGACGTCGCCGTGGCGGCCAAGCCGGTCGCCTGCGGCATTCCGCTCGGCTTCATCCTGGCCAACGAGAAGGCTGCGGCCGCCATCAAGCCGGGCATGCATGGCACCACCTTCGGCGGCGGTCCGCTGGCCTGCCGCGTGGCTCTTGAATTCCTGGAAATCCTGGACGGCCTGCTGCCGGCCATCGAGCGCGTGGGAGGATATTTCCACGCCCGCCTGAACGAACTGGCGCGCCATTACCCGTTCGTCAAGGAAGTGCGTGGCTTCGGCCTGATGCTGGGCGTGGAACTGACCGTCCCCGGCAAGCAGTTTGTCATGGACGCCATGGCCGAAGGCCTCCTGATCAACTGCACGCACGAGGCGGTGCTGCGCTTCCTCCCGCCCTACATCGTGACCGAAAAGGAAGTGGACCAATGTATCCGGATTTTGGGCAAGCTGTTCGCGAAAGTAGAGACATGAAAGCCCTAAACACCATCCTCATGCTCCTGATCTGCCTGGTCGTGGCCGGGTTGTCTGGGCTCCGTCTCGTCCAGAGGTCCCGCGGCCATTTCACAGGCTACGGCCCAACGGCGGACCTTCCCGAGAGCTGGCGGCGCTGGATTTTCGGCGAGAAGAGCCCGCGGCCACGCCCGCGCTGACCTGCCAACCGCCCAACCGCCGCCGACCCTTGTCATCCACGATAACGTGGTGTTAAACTCCGATTGGAGATTTTATGCTCAAGAACCTCATCATCGCTTATGCAATCCTGGCGCTCGGCTTGGCCAGCGCCGCCACCTACAAGGTCCAGATCTTCCAGCCCTCCGTCGTCCAGGGCAACCAGTTGCAAGCAGGGGAGTACAAGCTCAGCGTCCAGAACGACAAAGTCACCATTACCGGCCAGAAGCAGTCCATCGAAGTCCCGGTCAAGGTGGAAACCTCCGACAGGAAGTTCGATATGACCGTCGTCCGCTACTCGACGGATAACGGCAAAAACACGATTTTGGAGATCCATCTGGGCGGCACCAAAACTCGCCTCGTCTTCGGCCCCCAATCGTAAGATTTTTACCAGTTTGCCATAGGGCGGGAGCAGCAAACACAACGTCTCGCCCGCCCCGCCTCCTCGTGCGGCACTTTACTTGCAACTTAATTGCATGACCCGGCACTGTGTTCCGCCTGCTTCGCCACGGCAAACGGGGCCGAGTGTGTAGGAAAGTGCCGGTTCGAGGAGAGAATATGGCACTTTACGATACATCGATCAACGAGCCACAGCCTCGAGTATTCCTACAGCCCATAGCGGCGCCCTCCATCTTGGGGCTCTACGGGTTGGCGGGAGCGACCTTCATGGTGGCGGCACAGATGACCCACTGGTTCGGGTCCACGGCCACCACGGTACTATTAGTTCCTTTTGCGGCGTTTTTCGGCGGCCTGGCGCAGTTCCTCGCCGGCATGTGGGCCTATCGTGCCCGCGACGGCGTGGCGACCGCGATCCACGGAATGTGGGGCGGCTTCTGGATGGCCTTCGGCATTCTGGCGGTAGTCTTCTACGCCGGCAAGGTTCCCATGCCGGCGGGGCCTCTGTTCCCCGAACTCGGGTACTGGTTCATTGTGCTGGCCGCGATCACCTTGGTCTGCATGGCGGCCGCGGGAGCGGAGAACAAGGCGCTGGTGATCACGCTGGCCTTTCTGGGCTCCGGCTCGGTGGTCAACGCCATCGCGCTGCTGGCGGGCAACGGAGACCTCATCATGGCCGCCGGCTACCTGTTCATTATCAGCGCGGTCTGCGCCTGGTATACGGCTAGCGCGCTCATGCTTCAGGAGGCCTTCGGGCGCGAGGTCTGGTTGCTGGGCCGCACCAGCCGGGCGCAGCAGATGCCGCGCGTCACCGTCGGTATCGGGGAGCCGGGAGTGATCCGCGGGCAGGCATAGCCCCCGCCCGTTCACTTCGGTTCTCTGAACTCGCCGGCCAGGCTGGTGAACGCGTCCCGAAGCTGCGCTACGTCCAAAGGCCGCTCCCGTAGCACGGCTTCCAACTCGCGCGCCAGCCAGCCGGCGTGGGCATAACCGAGCAGTCCGGCGGTGCCGGCCCATTGGTGGAGGGTCCGCGAGGCCGCTTCGGCGTCGAATTCGTCGAGATCCTCCAGCCAGTGCGCCACGCACCCGTCCACCTCTGCGGCGAACCGCGCGCGTAGGGGCTGGAAATCGACCTCGCCGGCATGGCGGGCCTCGCCGCTCCCCAGATACCCGCGAATCTGCGGGATAAGGTCCTCCACCCGCTTTGCCATGTAGCCGTCGCAACCCGCGGCCAGCGCCTTCCCCTCGCCCTCCGGCGTGGCGGAAGCCGTCACCGCCACGACCAGGATATCCCGCGTGGCGGCGTCCTGCTTCAAGCGGCGCGCCAGTTCCAGGCCGTCCATGCCGGGGAGCTGCACATCGGTGAGCACCAGCCGCGGCTGGAAGCCGTGCAAAATCTCCAGCCCTTCTTCCGCGCTGGCGGCCGTCCGCACCTCGTAGCCTTCCCGGGAGAGCAGCACCTGCGAGACCTTGAGGCTCACCGGGGTGTCGTCGACGATCAGGATGCGCTCACCCGCCATGGCCGTATTCTATAGCGTCGAGCTGTAGTTGAAAACCCGGTTCGCGGGTCTTAGTAAATAGATGCGCGCCACCTTGATCGCTTTTGTCCTGCTTTCGGCCTATCCGAGCCGGTCGGCGGATCGAATCCAGATTATCTCGGGCGTCACCTCGATCGCTCCCGGCCCGGATGGAACGCTGTATGCGTTGGGCCGAGGCCTCATCAGCCCCACGCCGGGAGCCTACCTGGCGGCTCCTCCCGCATCCCACAATTTTCTGGAGCGCTTCGATCCTGCCACCGGCCACCTGCTCTACGCGACCTATCTGAACTTCTCCCCGTCTGGAATCTCCATCGATCGCACGGGAGCGGCATACCTCATCGGAACCCCGAATGACGCACAGTTCGCGATCACTCCCGGAGCCTACGACCGCCAGATTCAAGGGGGCGAGGAGCTTGTAGTCGCCAAGCTGAATCCGGCAGCCACGGCGATGCAATATGCTACTATTCTCGGCGGCTCCGGGATTGCTTGGTTCTCCGCGATCAGCGGCATTGCCTTCGGGCCGGACGGTGCAGCTTACGTGACCGGTACGACGTGCGCGAAAGATTTCCCGGTCACGCCCGACGCATTCCAGGCGGTTCGCAGTTCAGGCGGCGACGAAGGCTGCAATGCGTTCTTCTCCGCGCTCAGTCCGGATGGCTCCCAGCTCGCCTATTCGACGTACCTGAGCGGCTCAAAGGACTCCTACGGAGAAGCCATCGCGTTCGGTGCCGATGGAAGAATCCATCTCGGCGGCTCGGCCACCTCCGCCGATTTTCCCACTACACCCGGCGCTTTCGCTTTGCCCAACTCCCCGGGTTCCGGCGTGTTCCTTGGCGCCGCCGCCACCCTCGCCTGGTATTCCGGCGGAATCCATCCCGTCGAGATTCGCGAATCCACGCCAACCGGCAACACCGTCGCCCGGTTCGATCAGACCAGCGGCCTCCTCGACGTCACCCCGTCCGCCACCACAACCTACCGCCTGGTCGGCTACGCCGCCGGTGAATGGATCGACCTGGCATCCGCGACCCTCGCGGTTTCCACCACCGGCTGCTGCCCCTGATCAATCCTCGAACAGCCGCCCCTGCTCTTTCACCGCCACCTTGGGCTTGCGCTTCCGCAGTGGGCTCCGCACCACGCCCAGTACCTCGACCGACCGCAGCGACCCACGCGGCACGAAAATCCGTTGCGTGTTGCTGAACGGATCGGGCGGGATGATCGTGAACCCACGGTACTCCACTTGTAGTAGATTATTGGGAAGGATGCCTTCGATCACCTCACCATCGCGGAACTCCAGGCTGACCCAGAGCCCCTCCATCTTGGGGCGGGTCTGAAAGACATGGCGCTCCTCTGCTTTCGCATCGAATTCGCGGACAAAAGCGACCGATTTAATCTCGGCGTACGGCACCACCGTCACCTGCCCCTCCGCCGAAAGCACTTCCACCCCTTCCGGCCGCAGAAACGCAACCGGATTTATGTAGCCGGCGAGCGGCTGCCGTTCATACCGGTGGACGATCGCTTTTTTGGTGGTCGAGGCCGGCAAAACTTACCTCATTTTCCGGTTGTATGTTTCAAACATTTCGGCGCTTATTGTATCATTGGCACGATGCCCGAAGCGCTCGCGGCAAATCCGGCGGGGATGGCCCCCCAAATGGCGGCGTTCCTCAATTTCTGCCGCATCGAAAAGGGCCTCTCGGGCAACTCGATTTCCGCCTATTCCTCTGATCTGGAAAGGTTTACCGCGTTCTTCGAGGGCCGGATTCCGCTTACCCCGGAAGACCTCCGTCATTATCTCGATCATTTATACCAATCCGGATTGGGCAACCGGTCGGTGGCGCGGCACCTCACCACTCTCCGGAACTTCTACCGTTTCCTGCTGCGCGAAGGGCTGGCGGAAAGCGATCCGACCGAGTACCTGGCCGCCCCACGGCAGTGGCAAACCATTCCTAAGTTTTTGAATTTAGAGCAGATCGATAAAATCATCGCGGTTCCCGATACGGCCCGGCCCACCGGCTTGCGGGACCGCGCCATGCTCGAACTGCTGTATGCCACCGGGCTGCGGGTTTCGGAACTTTGCCGCCTGGGCCTGGCGGACCTCGACCGGAGTTACGGCGTGGTGCGCACCACCGGCAAGGGCAACAAGCAGCGGCTGGTGCCGGTCGGAAAGGAGGCGCTGGCCGCGGTCGAGCAATATCTGGCCGCGGGGCGCGCGGCGCTGCTCAACGGACGGGCCAGTCGATACCTGTTCATTACCGCCCGTGGCGGCTGCATGACGCGCCAGGCATTTTGGAAGCTGCTCGCCGGGTACGGCCGCAAGGCCGGGATTTTCCACGGGTTGACGCCGCATGTGGTGCGGCACAGTTTCGCGACTCATTTACTGGAGGGAGGGGCGGACCTGCGCAGTGTGCAAGTCATGCTGGGGCACGCCGATATCTCGACCACCCAGATTTATACCCATGTCATGCGGTCGAGGCTGATGGACACGGTTCGGAAACACCACCCCCGGGCCTGAGCCCGTTGGGCTCAGACAATTTGGAGTCGAAGCGCACGCGATGAGCGACTACATTTACATGCTGGAAAGCCACCTCAGTCCGGACCAGAACTGGGTGGTGGACGAAGTGCAAGCTGCCGCCGCGCAAGCCAATGTGAATATCTTCCTGGCTGGGGGCGCGATGCGGGACATGCTCGCGGGCTTTCGCATCCGCGATCTGGATTTCGTGGTCGAAGGCAATGCCCTGAAGCTCGCCAATGCGGTCGCCGGGCATGCCGGCGCCAAGACTGTCTCCATCGACGAAAACCGGAAGGCGGCCGAACTCGTTTTTCAAAACGGGGCCACCGTGCAGATCGCCATGTCGCGCCAGGAAAAGTATGCGCGCAGCGGTGCCAAACCGCAGGTCAGCGCGGCCACCATCCAGGAAGACCTGCGCGGCCGCGATTTCACCTGCAACGCCATTGCGCTGTCGCTCAACCGGGCGTCGCGCGGGCTGCTGCTCGATCCCATGAACGGGCTGGCGGACATCGACCGCCGCGAGCTGCGCTCCGTCAGTGCCTACGGTTTTTACGACGATCCCTCGCGCCTGCTGCGGCTGGTGCGGTTCCGCATACGCCTGGGGTTCACCATCGAGGAGCGCACCGCCATGCAGGTGGCCAACGCGCGCGAAGCGGAAGTGCAGAAGCTGGTCCCGCCGCGCGCGCTGGGCGAAGAGCTCAAACGCATCGGCGCCGAGGACAGCCCGTGCGAGGTCCTGAAGGCGCTGGAAGCAGCCGGGCTGCTGGCGCTTTTCTCGCCCGCGCTGGTGGGACCGAAGGCCAATTGGGCCGGCCTGGCGCGCTTCGAGAAGCTCAGCCATCTGCTGCCGGACGATCCGCGCACGCGCGCCGCGCGCCTGGGGCCGTTCCTCTACGCGCTCGCGGAGAAACTGGCGCCCAAAGAGAAGCAGGCGCTGATCAAGGCCACCGATCTTCTCAAGGCCGAAGTGGACCAGTGGCAGAAACTGGAGGCGCGTGCCAAAAAGCTGGAGACGGCGCTGCGCTCGGCGCGCATCAAAAAAGCCTCGCAGGTGTATGCGATCGTTTCCACGGCGGCGCCGGACGACGTGCTCTTCGTGATGTATCACTCCGCTCTCAAGCCGGTGCAGGAGCGGCTGCGCAACTACTTCCAGAAATATCTGCCGGCGGTGCTCGAGATCACGCCCGAAGAATGGGGCCAGATCGAGGGCAAGCCGGGCACGCCGCGCTACGAGAAAGCCCGCGACGCGCTGCTGGCCGACCGCCTCGACCGCCGCCCGCGCAAAGCCGAGCCGGCCGGCGAGGCCGCCCCACCGCAGCCCGGTCCGGGCAGCCCCCCCCTTTCCGAGCCCATCCTGGCGCGACGGAGGACGTGAGTTCCTCTTGCCCAAAAAAGCCGTGGAGCAGTCCTCCGGGCTGCTCCACGGCGGCAATCACACGCGGTCGTTCAGAATGTTAGTTTCGCGTCCAACTGAACTTTGCGCGGGCTTGGCCGAGGATGCATCGGCCAGTGGGCCACCCGCGGCTGGGTCAGCACCGGATTCCTCGATAGCCGCGAATTGCGCCAAGCGGTCCAGGTAGCGTTGGCAGGCCGCATCTTCGGCGTCCGTGAGCGGCCGGCCGAGTAGCTCCTGCAAGTCTCTCTGGAGCGTCAGCCGGCAAACGATGCGCTCAGTGTCGAACATCATCCCGCACTTCCGTTCGGGCTTCCGATCGCCTCCACAGTGGAGGCACTCACTTTCAGTTATTTTAGATGCGTGCTTAAATGCACGTGGGTGGCCAGATCGGTACGTGCAGAGACATTATCGCCAAAAGAAGGTCCGCGGCCTGGGCTGTACGATATGGATCAGCGTCATCGATTGGGTGTCCCTTTTGGTTCAACTACGGACGCCGCTTGAGCGTAGGCCGCTCGTCCTGATCCGCGCGCTCGTCGCCGTCCCCCCGCTCCGCGGGGCGCCGCAGCGTCGGCCCGGTCTGGGGCGGCTCGGCCGTGCGCCGCTCGTGCATCGCGGCCAGGCGCCGCCGGACGTCGCCGAATTCCGAGGTCGAGACGATGTACATCGGCTGCTGCCTGAGTAACTGTTCGATGGTCTGCTGCGTGGCTTTGATCCGGTTGGACATGTTCGGGTGAGAGCGGAAGATCTCCGAAAAGGTATCCGGCTGCTTCCTTTCCAGGGCCGCCATCCTTTCGAAGAAGTCCACAAAGGCAGTCGGATCGTAGCCGGCCTTGTACACGTACTGCACGGCGAGCAAATCCGCCTCCTCCTCGAACCCGCGCGAGAACTTCAGGAACGCCACCGGAATGGCCAGGCCCACGCCCTGCCGGATGGCGAAGCCCGGCCACCCGCCCATAAAGATCAGCGGAAGGCTGGCCCAGTTCGCGAGTTGGCCCCGCGACGCCTGGCGGGTGCCGTGGCGCGCCGCCACATGGGCGAGCTCATGGGCAATCGGCCCGGCGAGCTCCGCCTCGGTTTCGGCCTTTAATATCAGCCCCGTGTTGACGAACAGAAAGCCGCCGGGCAGCGCGAAGGCATTCACCTGGGGACTGTCGATCAGCTTCGCAATCACGGGGACCTTAACGTCGGAGTTACGCGCGATTTTCTGCGCCATGCGGTTCACATACTCGGCGGCGATGGGATCGTCCACCAGTTTGGCCTCGCGGTCGACTTCCTGGGCCAATTGTTTGCCCAGGGCGATTTCCTTCTCCAGCGAATAGAAGTTGACGCCCGACCCGACATCCCGCTCGCCGATCTTTTCCGGGTCCTTCTTGGGATCCTTGGATTGCGCGAATGCGGGTGGAAACAGAAGCGTGGCAATCGTGGCGGCGATTACGAAATGAAGGATGAAATGGGTCCGTTTCATAATCCCAGCTCCCTCTGGCTGTGACACTCGGTGGGGAGCACGTTGCAGGCCGCAAACCGGGGCGGGGAAATGGAACTCAGGCAGTGGCGGCTTGCGGGTCAGCCGCCGCACGTTCCTGGCAACGAATGCAGCAGTCTGCCCAGGGAAGGGCTTGCAGGCGTTTCGGAGAAATCGGATTGCCGCATTCGGCGCAGATGCCGAAATCTCCGTTGGCCAGCCGGGCGAGAGCCGCGTCGATCCGGCCGAGTATCTCGTGATCCAGTCTTTTCACCTCTATCGAGATGTACCGGTCGTGCTGCACGGGCGCTTCATCGTCCGGCGACAGGCGCCCGCCGGCGGCCAACTCCGTGCGCCCGGCGGCCGCGTTCCGCAGCAGGTCCGCCTTCTTCGCCAGGAGCAGGCACCGGTAATCCTCCAGCCCCATGCTCGCGATGCGCGGCTTCTTCATGCGACCCCGAATGCCAGCACGTTCCGCGCCATTTGAGCGCGTCAGGCGGCCGGCTGAGCGTCGATCAGCGCGAGGTAAGCCTCATCTTCCTGGGCGAAGTGCAGCCG
The DNA here is from genome assembly GCA_021787555.1 of Acidobacteriota bacterium. Taxonomy (GTDB): domain Bacteria; phylum Acidobacteriota; class Terriglobia; order Bryobacterales; family Bryobacteraceae; genus JAJYLS01. The sequence continues at coordinate 15,934 of JAJYLS010000013.1, forward strand.
CAGCACGGCGTAAAGGCTATAGAGGATCCGCCGCAGCTCGCGAATGTCCTCCGGTCCGAGGCCTTCCGCAGGCAGGTCCGCGAGGTTCCGGCCCAGCACCTTGATCATGTGCGCAATCTCGATATGAGCCCGGCTCATGGGCGCCGTGGGATCGTCGCCGCCAATCAACTTCGCGACCACCGGGTATACATCGGCATCCTCGGCTTGTTCGTGCGGCAGGATTTTACGTACGAGAAACGCGTGCAGGTCCTCGACCTGGGCACGCGCCAACGGCGCCGGCAGAAGATCCAGGCGGTCCGCAGTCTCGCGAATGCGCTTGATTCCCGGCAGGAGTTCGCGGTGCTCGTTGCGGCAGCGCTCGCCGAATGCCTGGCCGGCGATTTCCGGCGCTGGCTTCGGCTGGCGGCCGCGCAGCGCGCGCAGAGCGTTCAGGATCACCACCACGTCGATGACCTCCTGGAGGAGGGCGCCGCCCACGGGAGACAGATACCCTGCCGCCGCGCAGGCCATCGCCACCAGCGAGAGGCCCATGCCGGCGAGGATGCTTTCGACGGCAATCGATCGCGAGCGCCGTGCGATCCGCACCGCTTCCACCAGGCGGTCGAGCCGGTCCACCGCCAGCACGATGTCGGCGGATTCGGAGGAAGCGGTCGCCCCGCGCGCACCCATGGCAACGCCGGCGTCGGCCGCCGCCAGCGCGGGCGCGTCGTTGATGCCATCGCCCACCATCACCGTGACCGCCCTCTGGCGCGCCGCCTGCACGGCTTCCAGTTTTTCCGACGGCGATCTCTCGGCCAGAACCTCATTCACGCCCACGACACCGCCCACCAGTTCCGCTGTTTCCGCGCGATCGCCGGTGAGCATCACGATCTGTTCGAAACCCGAGCGGCGCAGCGCACGCAGGGTCAGCGGCGCATCCGGACGTACGGCGTCTTCGAGAATGAGGGCGCCCTCGATCGCCCCCTCCACGGCGATGAAAACGGTGGAACACCCTTCCAGGCTGGCGCGGCGCCGCAGGCGGCGCACCGGCGAGGGACATGGCGCGCCATCCAGCAGCCAGTCGCTTCTCCCCAGCGCGACAGACAAGCCGCCCACGCGTCCTCGAATGCCGCTGCCCAGGTCTTCCACCACGTCCGTTGGAAACCGCGGCTCGATGCCCCTCTCCGCCGCGGCTTTAAGAATGGGACCCGCCAGTACATGCGGCGATACCTGGTCGAGCGACGCGGCCAGCGCGAGCAGCCCCTCGGCGCTGTAACCGCCGAACGTCTCGATCTGGGTCACCGCCGGCGATCCCGCCGTCACCGTGCCGGTCTTATCCAGGATGAGGGTCCGCCCCCGGGCCAGCGTTTCCAGGGCGCCGCCGCCTTTCACGATGATGCCTCTGCGCGCGGCGCGGGAGATGCCCGCCACAATGGCAATGGGCGCCGCCAGGATGAGCGGGCACGGCGTTGCCACCACCAGGACCGCCAGCGCGCGCACCGGATCGCCGGAAACGATCCAGGCCGCCGCGGCGGCAGCCAGGGTCAATGGCAGAAAGACCATCGCGTACCGGTCGGCAAGCCGCACGAGGGGAGCTTTCGATCCCTGAGCCTGCCGCACCAGCCGCAGGATCCCGGCGTAGGTGCTGGCTTCCGGCGTGGCCGTCGCTCGCAGGCGGAAAGGTGTGCCGGCCGCATTCGCCGTTCCGCTCCGTACCGCCTCGCCCGGCCTGCGGGCCACGGGATTGACCTCGCCGGTGAGGGCAGCCTCGTCCAGCACCGCCGCCTCTCCCACCACCACGCCATCCACCGGAACCACTTCTCCCGGCTTGACCAGAAGGAGATCTCCGAGCTTCACCGTTTCGAGAGGAACGGGCGTAATCGCCCCTTCCTGGCAAAGGTGCGCAACGCGCGGCGCCCGCCGGAGCAGAGCCGACAACTCCCGCCGGGCCCGTGATTGGGCGAAGGTTTCGAGCGCGCGGCCCCCCGACAGCATCAGCGCAATGATGCCGCCCGCCAAATATTCGCCCAGGAGCAGGGCGCCCGCCATGGCCAACAGCGCAATGACATCGACGCCCGCCTTGCCACGGCGCAGTTGCAGAACGGTGTTATACGTGAGCGGAGCCAGCACGGCCGCCGTCGTGCCCGCCCAGATGATGTTGGCTACGCCGGGCGAGCCGCCCAGCCATGCCAGCCCGCCCAGTGCGAGCCCCGCCGCCGTCCAAAGCGGCATCAGCCGGTCGGCCGCCTGAAAGAACCCGGTCAATGTCTACTCCAAAAGTAAGATCGCGGCATACAGGCCCCAGAAAACCGCCATGGCCGCGGCCGCCACGCCCGCATAGCGCAGCACCCGTACCGTCGGCTTTTCCGGTGGCCCTTCGCTCCGCTTAATCTCCTCGTTGATACTCTCGAACATGCACTTCCACCTTTCCAGTCGGTCCATCGCCGTTTACCGGCCGCATCGAGGGCGGCCGCTTTGCTCCAGTGCGCTACTCCCCTGCCGCCGTTCTGACCGCTCCCAATCGAACTTCTTCCTGAGCGCCCTTCCTGTGGGTTTGCCGGGCCCGGCTGTGCTGTTCAGCCGCGCGCTCCCAGGCCAGCGTGACCACCCGGTGCACCTCGCTCCGGTCCAGCGGTTTCGCCAGGACGTCGTACCCGCCCAGGTTCAGGACCTCCGCCCAGAGGCGATCGTCGGCCAGCCGCGAGGTCACGATCAACGGCGGCGGGTCGTCCATCCGCGAGGCCGCTTCCAGGATATCTTTCCAGTCGCCATCCGGCAGGTCGCGCTCGCAGACGATCACGCGCGTGGCAATCCACGGAGTGACTGTCGCGAATTCCAGACATTCCCGCATCCGGCACACCTGCCATGGAAACTGGTCGAAGAACGAGCCCTGGCCGCATTCTTCTTCGACCGGGCCGACAATCACCAGCGCGGGAATGTGTATCCGAGGATCGTGCCGCAACAGGTACGGCAGGATCGCGGGTTGTTTAATCTTCATCTTGCTCCGTCGGGTTTCGCGCCGGCGTGTCTCTCCGACGCGGATTGCAATGCCAGTTCGATGCGTCCCACCAGCCTGTCCACGGGATCGGCCGCCCCGGCCGGAAACCGCGCATCCAGCAGGTGAGTGGGGTTCGCGATGGAAACCTCGGTCCGGTCTCCAGCCCCCGAAATCACCACGTGCAGCGGGAGAAATACCGCCGCCGCGCGGTCGAGCGCGAGGGCCTCGAATACCAACAGGGGATTATCGACCAGCAGAATCCTGCACGGCCGCCGTGAAGGATTCCCGTTGATCACTTCCGCGGTATCGAATTCCGCGACAATATTCAGGTCCGTGGCAGTGAGCTCACTCCGAATCGTTTTGAGGGCCCGGTCGAACTGGTCTTCGATTACGAAGGATTCGAAAGTGGATACGGCTTGCACCGCACTACCCCCTCACGATTGAGCAGGCAAATACAGGGCCGCGCCATTGCGCCGCTCAGGCGGCCACCCCGGCGCGCATTCCCACCGCCTCGATGGCTTGGCCCATTACCATCACCATGCGGCTCAAAACCGGACTGGCTTCGGATTTCCCGACCCCGTGCGGCAGAACGTGCAGGACGTGCACATCGGTCTGCGACCCGCGCGACGAAACCACCACGTGCAAGGGGGTCAGCGCCGTGGCCGCGCGGTCCGCTGAAAAACTCTCCGGGGCCGCAGCGGGGCAGACAAACAGCACCACACAGGGGGCCGTCTGAATCATCAGGGACCGCTGGATCCGGCCGGACATATTCAACTCGCCCGTGATCCTCAGGTCCGCCCCGGCCAGCGCCCTGCGCACCATTTGCACCGCGCGATCGAATGGCTCCGCGATGGTATACGTAGTGGTCGCACTTTCCAGTGTCATCACGATCCGCGGAGCAAGCCCATTGCCAACGTTCCCAGAACCGCTTCGGAGAAGTTCGACCGTGAGCCGAAATGCGATTTGCCAAGTGCACCGTTCCAAAAGTCCGGCAACGGATTCCGCTGGACCGCTTCCTTCGGTCGCGGCTCAGGGTGGAGCGCCGTGCAGAGCCGCGACCGAAAGGAGCGGTCTGGCCTCTGTTGGAAGCGCTAGCGGTGTCCCTTTTGCGGCAGGTGCCCGTTCGGCGTGTACGCTTTGGTCAGCTACGGTTCCGCCGCGGCCGCGGTGGGTTCTTTGTGGAACCCATACTTTTCCATGCGATAGATCAGGGTTCGGCGGCTGATGTCGAGGAACGCGGCAGCCTTGGTCTGGTTCCAGTTGAATTTCTTCAGCGCCTTGAGGATCAGCTCCTTTTCGACGGCTTCCAGGCTGATTCCCTGCGCCGGAAGCTCGAGCTGAATCGAATCCTGGCCGGGCCTCTCCTTGCGCAGAAATTCCGGCAGATCGTTGAGCGCGATTTCGTCGCCCGCGGCCAGTACCGTCAGGCGCTCGATCACGTTCTCCAGTTCCCGGATATTTCCCGGCCAGCGGTATCCGGCAAAGTAGGGCAGCAGGCGCGGAGGCAGCTTCAGGTTCGGCATATTGTGCCTCTGCCGCGCCTTCAGAAACAGTTGCTCGACCAACTCGGGGATGTCCTCCATGCGCTCGCGTAGCGGCGGCAACTCCAGCGGAATCACCGTCAGCCGGTACAGCAGGTCTTCGCGGAAGGCGCCATCCTCCACCAGGGCTTGCAGGTTGCGGTGGGTGGCCGCAATGATCCGCACATCCACGGTGATCACCTCGGTGGCGCCGACTTTTTCGATCTCGCGATTTTGCAGCAGCCGCAGCAGCTTCACCTGAAGCTCCATCGGCATCTCGCCCACCTCGTCCAGGAACAGCGTGCCGCCGTCGGCCGTCTCCACCTTGCCGCGCTTGGGAGCGAAAGCGCCGGTGAAGGAGCCTTTCGAATGCCCGAACAGCTCGGACTCCAGCAGGTCGCGCGGGATCGCCCCGCAGTTGATGGTCACAAACGGTTTTCCCTTGCGCCGGCTGTTCTGGTGGATGGCGTGCGCCAGCAGTTCCTTGCCGGTGCCCGTTTCCCCGCGAATCAGCACCGTGGAATCGCGCTCCGCCACGCGGGCAGCCATCTCCAGCACCTGTAGCAGGTTCTTGGAATGCCCGATGATGGTCTCGAAGCCGTATTTCCGGTCGAGGCTCAGGCGCAGTTGCTCGACTTCCACCACGAGTTGCTGGTGCTCTACCGCGCGGCCCACCAGCAGTACCAGTTCTTCGTAATCGATGGGCTTGGTGATGTAGTCGTAGGCGCCGTTCTTCATGGCTTCCACGGCCGTCTGCACGGTGCCGAAGGCGGTCATCATCAGGACCGCCGTTTGTGGCAAGGACCGGCGGATTTGCCGCAGCAGATCCAGTCCGGAAATGCCCGGCATTTTGAGGTCGGTGATCACCAGCGCCGGCGCCTCGGTTTCCACCAGCGCCAGCGCCTGCTCGCCGTTGCCGGCCACCAGCACCTCGTAGCCCGCGTCCTGAAGCTGCAACTGCGTCACCCGGCGCAGGCTTTCGTCATCGTCAACGACTAATATTCTTCGCGCTGCCATACGACCTCTCCCGGTTTAGCGGAAGGAGCACCGAAAACGTCATGCCCTTGTCCGGATTGGCTTCCGCCTTCAAAATACCTCCGTGCTGCTCCACAATCTGGTGGGCCACCGACAGGCCCAGGCCCGTTCCGGCTTCCTTCGTGGTGAAGAAAGGATCGAAGATCCGGTCGCGGATCTCCGGTCCGATGCCCGAGCCTTGGTCCTTCACCTCCAGTTGCACGCGTCCTTCCCTCCGCCGCGCGGACACGAGAATCTCCCCCCCATCCGGTGTCGCCTGGACGGCGTTAAGGATCAGGTTCAGCATCACCTGTTTGAGCAGATCGGGATCGCATTCAATGGCGGCGATTTCGGGCTCCACCGCGTGGCGCAGAGCCAGCCGTTTTCCACCCAGCGAGTGCCCCGCCAGTTCCACGGTGGATTCGATCAGCCCGGCCACATCGATGCTCCGGAAGCTGGGCGCGCGCGGGCGCGCAAACGCCAGAAAATGGCTGAGCAACTCATCCAGCCGCCGGCATTCCTTAGAGATGATTTCCAGGCATTCCCCGTCTTTCGAATCGAGCCGCAGGTTTTTCCGCAGCAGCCCGGCGGCCCCGGCGATACTGGCTACCGGGTTGCGCACCTCGTGCGCCAGTCCGGCCGAGAGCTGTCCCAAAGCGAACAGTCGTTCCGCGCGCTTCATCCGCTCGAAATTGTCCTGGAGCTCCCGGTAGACCTCCGTCAGCCGTCGGGTCGTGCGCTCCAGGTCGGCGCGCTGTTTCCGCCCGCGCTCCGCCAACACGCCGGTCACCGCACCGGCGGCGCAGAACAGCGGGAAATCCCAGAGTTGATTGATCGCGTCGCCCGGCAGGTCCTTCCAGATGAGCAGGTTGTACGGGAGATTGCAGAGCCCGGCAAACAACCCGGCCGCCAGGCCCCCGCGCCAGCCAAAGCCCAGACCCGCCAGAAAAATCGGCAGATAGTAAAGCTGCTGAAACGCGTTGTGCCATTGCCGCAGCGGGTGCGGGGTCACATAGTGGAGAACACTGATAGCCAGTATTCCCCCCACCACGGCGGCAAGGCGGGCACCGAACCTGCTACGCATCCGCATCAGGAGATTTCGAGATCCAGTACTCAGTTTACCCGTCGTGGCATTCCGCGTGCATCTGTGCTGCCGAACGAGGAGGCATTCACGTGACGATCCGCATGAGATCTTTGGCAATTGTTCTCGCGCTTGGATTCTTCGCCGGCATCGCACTTGCCGACAAAGGGAAGAGTTACCGCATCACCCTGACCAGCGACTCCCAAATCGGCTCCCAGCAGTTGCCCGCCGGCGACTACAAGCTCACGTTGCAAAACGAGGAGCCCAAGGTGCGCCTGGCCGATGCGAAGACCGGCGAGGAGCTCAAGGTTACGGGCAACGTCGAGCTCGCGGAAGAAAAGTTCGACAGCACCGAAGTTCATTGCGACCGTGCAGAAGGCGCGAACCGCATCACTGAGATTCGACTCGGAGGAACCAAGACCAAGGTGGTGTTTCAAAGATAAACCACCACGCAGACCGGCGTTGACACCGGGCCGGAGACCGCGGCGCGCGTTTCTCCTTTCCCAAAGGCCAGGTAATTCCCGGCCCGGTGCTCGACTTCGCAGTACGGGACGGAGGAGAGAATGAGCACACGGGAACTCGCAGTCGCTGCCCTCGCGGGGGCGTTAATCGGGGCGGGGTGCAGCGGCACCCCGGGGGGCCGGGCCATTTCCGACCGCACCAGGCTGCAACAGTTCGCAGCCCTGCCGGCGGTGATGCCTGCCGAGGCCGGGCCGCCGGCGGATGCCATGGTTGCGCTCGGCCGCACGCTGTACTTCGATCCGCGCCTTTCCAAGAGCCAGACCATCTCCTGCAACTCCTGCCATGCGCTGGATAAGTACGGTGTGGATGGGCAGCCGACCTCCACCGGGTTCCACGCGCAGCACGGCACGCGCAACTCACCTTCGGTGTATAACGCCGCGGCCCAGTTCGTGCAGTTCTGGGATGGACGTTCTCCCAACGTCGAGGAGCAGGCCAAGGGCCCTATCCTCAACCCCGTGGAAATGGCCATGGATTCGCCTGAGGCAGTGGTCGTAGTACTGAAGTCCATGCCCGAATATGTCGCGGCCTTCCGGCAGGCTTTCCCGGGCTACCCCGATCCGGTGACCTTCAATAACGCGGCCCAGGCGATCGGAGCTTTCGAACGCAAACTGGTTACCCCCTCGCGTTGGGACCAGTTTCTGAATCACGAAGAGTCGGCGTTGTCCCCCGAAGAGAAGGGCGGATTCAACGTGTTTGTCGAGGAGGGCTGCGCCACCTGTCACAGCGGCCGCCTCGTGGGCGGCGAGACCTACCAGAAGCTGGGAATCGTGAAGCCTTATCCCGATGCGTCCGATCCGGGCCGCTACGATGTGACCAAGAGCGAAGCCGACCGCATGGTTTTCAAGATCCCCTCCCTGAGAAATGTGGCGATGACAGCGCCCTATTTCCACAACGGCAAGGTTGCCACCTTGCAGCAGGCCGTCGCCGAGATGGCGGAGTTTCAGCTCGGCAAGAAGCTCTCCGGCGAACGCGTGGATGCCATCATCATCTGGCTGAAGTCGCTGACCGGCGGTCTTCCCGCCGAGTACCTCAAAGCGCCGGAACTCCCAAAGAGCACCGCCAAAACCCCGAAACCCGCGCCGGAGGTGTAGGATCCTTCCATTTCAATACTTCGCGTTCGCCGGCGCTCGTGTGGTATCATGATCCATATATGGAGCTAAGCAAGAAAACTACGCTCCTCTTCCCGCCGGATCTTTACCAGGATCTGGAACGGCTCGCGCGCCGACGCCGCACCAGTGTTGGAGAGTTGGTTCGGGATGCCTGCCGGGCGCAATATGGGATCGCCAGCCGCGAAGCACGGCTAGCGGCGGTCCGCGAAATGGCGAAAATGAATCTGCCGGTCGGCACGCTGGAAGAGATGGAGCGCGAGTCGGTGCCACCTGTCGAGCCACTGTCTTGATCCTGGTGGATTCCAACATCCTGATGTACGCTGTTGGTGCGCCTCATCCGCAGAAACAGCCTGCCTTGGATTTTCTGGAGAAAGTGGCGAACGGAGAAATCGATGCAGCCATCGACGCCGAAGCGTTGCAGGAGATTCTTCACCGCTACCGGTCCCTGAATCGCTGGACAGAAGGACAGCGCGTCTATGTGCTCGCGCGCAGTCTGTTCTCCGACATTCTTCCCATCACCGGCGAACTCCTGGAGCACGCCAAGGAACTGATGGATGCTTATCCCGCCCTCTCCGCGCGGGATGCCATTCATGCCGCGGTCGTCCGGTTTTATAAGCTCAATTCGATTTGCAGCTTCGACCGCGACTTCGACGGGATCAAGGGCTGCGCCAGAATCGTGCCGTGACGGCGTGCTCATCGCCTGCCCGGCGCTTTGGCCTCCTGGTAGCAGAACACCGCCGTCGCGTCCCGGCGGCGGGCATCGGCGGCGTTCCAGACCAGAATCGACGGGTCGCGCCCCGCGCCCACGCGCACGGCTTCGCTGGCGATCAGATTGTTGCGCGGAAAACACTGCACCCAGATGGGGCCGCTGTTCTCGCGCGCAAAGTGGATCAGTTCATCGGTTGGCGCGGCCCGCGCGATGAACTGCGCGCGTTTTTTGGTCCAGAGATAACCCACGTTGGCCGCCAATATCAGCGCCATTGCCGCCGCGGCCAGCCGGCGGCTCCCGAGGGTGCCCCGCGCGCCGCCGGCCAGTAAACCGGCCAGCGAAAGACCGACCAGGAACGCCAGGCCGGCGCTCGCCAGATACGTCTGGCGGCTGGGGATCTGTGCCGAGTAAGTCAGGAAACTGTAGGGCAGGAGCGAGATCCCGATCCAAGCCAGCGCGAGCCCTGCGGCGCGGCGGAATTCGCGCAACTGGCCGGAAGCGAAAATCGCCGCCGCGGCCAGCCAGCCCCAGGGCCACAGCACCCGCGCGAAGTTGCGCGGCCAGGTGAGCCAGAAGGGCGCATCCAGCGAAAAACTGCCGTCGGAAAAACGGAAGTTCCCGTCCCGCCCGGCGAATACCATGGCGGCCAGCAGCGCCGCCAGCAGAGCGTAAGACGAGAGGCGCAGCAATCGGTCCTTCCAGGGCGCGGGCCGGTCGGTGAGCTCGAACAGCGCCACCAGCACCACCGCGGATTCCTTCGAAATCAGCGCCAGGGCGAACAGGGGCAAGGCGAACAGGCTCCGCCCGCGAATCCAGCACAGCAGCGCAGCGGTGCCGAACATGAACATGAGCAGCTCGGAATTGGCCGCAAACCATATGACCGCCTCCTGGTGCCCTTCGGCTACGGCGAAAAATGCCGCCGCCCAAAACGCCGCGGGCCGCATGGGCGTCCACGCGCGCGCCAGCGCGTACACCAGCCAGACGTTCACGATGTGCAGCGCCAGGCTGGCGGCGTGGTAAGCCGCGGGCGTTAGCTGGAAGGCGTGCCACAGCAGCCAGATCAGCCAGATGCTCGTCGCCCGCACCCCGTAGACCGTGTGCCACAGCGCGCCTAATGCCGCCGGCGGGCCGTACTGCCAGGAAAAGCTCAGCAGCGGATAATCGTCTTCAAACAGCGGCAGCGAAAGCGCCGGCGCGTAAGCCAGCAGGCACAGCGCCGCCAGCGCCAGCAGACGGGGCCACAGGCGGCCCTCTTTCGCCATCAATATCCGTTCTCCCGCAGCTTCTCGACCGTCAGCCCGCCGCCTTTCACATCCAGCTTGCGCAGCAGCTTTTCGATGTGTTTGGCCAGGATGTCGCATTCCAGGTTCACGCGCGCGCCGGGGCGGTAGCCGGCCAGCGTGGTGTTGCGGTAGGTGTGCGGGATGATGGTCACCGCGAGCACGTCGCCTTCGAGCGACGCGATCGTCAAGCTGATGCCGTCGATAGCGATCGAGCCCTTAAAAACCAGGAACGGATCGAGCTCCGCCGGGACTCGGATCTTCAGCCACCAGTTCTCCTCGCCCAGCGCCTCGAGCGCAAGGAACTCGCCGGTGCCGTCCACGTGCCCCTGCACGATGTGGCCGCTCAGCCGGCCGGAGGGCGAGAGCGGCCGCTCGAGATTCACTCGCGAGCCTGCCCGCAGCGCGCCCAGGTTGCTGCGGCGCAGCGTTTCCGGCGCGATGTCGGCGTTGAATCCGTCGCGTCGAGGCTGGTTCGCAGTGATGCAGACGCCGTTCACCGCGATCCTCCCGTCTCCCACCAGGTCCTCGGTCACAATCGAGCAGCGGATGCGCAGCCGTGCCCCGGCGGTCTCGACGGTGCCCAGCTCTTCAACGATCCCCGTAAACACTTGTCCGTGCCTCTCCCGGATCCACGTACCCTTCCACGGCGAATTCGTCCGGCGGGATGGGATGAATCGTCACGTGGTGGATGCGAATGGCATCCGACCGGCGCCGCCGGCCGATGCCGCCCGCCAGCGGCAGCGCCTCCAGCCCGCCCAGGATCTTGGGCGCGTAGTAAAACAGGATGCGGTCCACGCAGCCGCTCTCGAACGCCGTCCAGTTCACTTTGCTGCCGGCTTCGATCATCAGCGAAAGGTAGCGCTGCTTGCCGAGCCACTCTACGATGCTGCGCAAATCCGTGCGCCCGCCCGGCCCGTCGAACACCAGCACCTCGATGCCGCGCTCCTCGATCTCCTTGCGGCGCTCGGGCGAGGAGGCCGAAGTCGTGGCCACCACCACGTCCTCCGCCGCGCTGCGGACCAGGTTCGAATCGAGCGGCAGCCGGAGCTGCGAATCCATCACGATGCGCAGCAACGGCCGGCTGCGCGGCAGGCCGGTGCGGTCGGTGAGGCGGCAATCGTCCGCCAGCACCGTGCCGATACCCGTGAGGATGGCGTCGTGATCGTGCCGCAGTTCCTGCACGTGCGCGCGAGCGCGCTCGCTGGTAATCCACCCGCGATTGTCGTCCGGCGCCGAAATCTTGCCGTCCAGCGTGATGGCCGTTTTCAGCGTGACCAGCGGCCGGCCGGTGCGCATGAAGTGCAGAAACGGCTCGTTGAGCTTCGCCGCTTCGGCGGCAAATGCGGGTGCCATCTCGACTTCGATTCCCGCCCGGCGCAGCTTGCGGAAGCCCTCGCCCGCCACCAGCGGATTGGGATCTTCGAGCGGAGCCACCACGCGCGCGATGCCCGCTTCGATCAGCGCATCCACGCACGGCGGCGTGCGCCCCTGGTGGCAGCACGGCTCCAGGTTGAGGTACAGGGTGGCGCCGCGCGCGCGCTCGCCCGCCTGCGCCAGTGCGATGATCTCGGCGTGCGCCACGCCCGCATAGGTGTGAAACCCGCGCCCCACCACCTCGCCGTCGTGCGCCAGCACCGCCCCCACCATGGGATTCGGCGCCGCCAGCGCGCGCCCCCGGCGTGCCAGGTCCAGGGCTTCGCGCATCAGAGCGTCATTCATTATTCAAACAGCGATGCGATGAACTTCTCCGCATCGAACGGCAGCAAGTCGTCGATCTTCTCGCCTACGCCCACGTAGCGGATGGGCAGGTTCAGCTCGCGCGCGATGGCCACCACGATGCCGCCCTTGGCCGTGCCGTCCAGCTTGGCGAGCACGATGCCGGTGACGCCGGAAGTCTCGGTGAACTTGCGCGCCTGCTCCAGGCCGTTCTGCCCGGTGGTCGCGTCCAGCACCAGCAGCACCTCGTGCGGCGCATCGGGAATGACTTTCCGGGCGGTGCGGCTCATCTTCTGCAACTCCGCCATCAGGTTTTCCTTGGTTTGCAGCCGCCCGGCGGTGTCCACGATCACGTAGTCCGCCTTGCGCGCGCGTGCCGCGTTCAGCGAATCGAACAGCACGGCGCTGGGATCGCTGCCCGCCGACTGGCGGATCACCGGCGAGCCCGTGCGCTCGCCCCAGATTTCCAACTGCTCGATGGCCGCCGCGCGGAACGTATCCGCCGCGCACAGCAGCACCGAGCGCTCCTCGTTCTTGAAGCGGTGTGCCAGCTTGCCGATGGTGGTGGTTTTGCCCGAGCCGTTCACGCCCACCACCAGCACCACCGCGGGCGGCTCTTCGACCCGCGCCGGCGCCCGCTCGCTGGCCGCCAGGATCTCCAGGAGCTGCTCGCGGATGAGCCCCTTGATCTCGCCGGCGTCGTTCAATTGGTGGCGCTCCGCGCTGTCGCGGATGCGCGTCAGGATTTCCTCCGTGGTCCGCACTCCGAGATCGGCCGAAATGAGCGTATATTCGATGTCGTCCAGTACGTCGGCATCGATTTCCTTGCGCCCGTGGACCGCGGTGTCGAGGGCGGAGACCAGCCCGCTGCGGGTCTTCTCGACCCCGGCCTTCAGGCGCTCGAGTAGAGATGGCTCCTTCTCCACGGTCCCGAATAGCGTTTGGATCATTTTGTTCTTATTCTAGCAGTGCGGTTTTTCTCGCGCGGCTGCCACGGGGCGCTCCGTTAAAAACTTCCCGCTTCCTGCCGATGTGTAGATTGAAGCCCCAGTTTTGCGCGGAGCCGCCATGCGGCACCTGGGACGGCCAGCGCGTGCACATCTTCCTCGGCCGTGACCTGACCGAGCATTGGAAAGCCGAAGAGCAGGCCGTCCTGCTGCGCGAGAAGACCGCGCTGCTCAAGGAGATTCACCACCGCGTCAAGAACAACCTCCAGGTGATCTCCAGCCTGCTCAGCTTGCAGGCCGCCCAACTGGAGCGCGACGAGGACCGCGCGCCCTTCCGCGAAAGCCAGGCGCGCGTGCAGGCCATCGCCCTGCTTCACGAGCGGCTCTACAAAGCCCGGGACCTCTCGCGCATCGACTTCGCCGAGTACCTGGCAATCCTGGCCGAGCACGTCCTGACTGCCGGCCGCCGGCCCGGCAGCGAGATCCACCTGCGCCTTCAGGCCGAGCCCGTATGGCTCAGCCAGGATGCCGCCATGCCCTGTGGGCTCATCGTCAACGAGCTGGTCACCAACTCCTGCAAGTACGCCTTTCCGGGCGGCCGTTCCGGTGAAGTGTATGTTTCGGTCGGACGCCTGGCGGGCGACCGGCTTCTGCTCCAGGTGGGCGACAACGGCGTCGGCCTCGGCCCTTCGCTCGATCCCCACAACCCCACCACGCTCGGCTTGCAACTGGTGGACGACATGGTCTCGCAGCTCAAAGGAAACTGGACCGTGGAGTCGTCCGGCGGTACCTTATTCCAAATCCTGTTTCCCGCGGAGGCAATCTGATCGTGGCGCGAATCCTGATTCTGGAAGACGAGAAGCTGGTGGCCCGCGATCTGCAAAAAACCCTGGCCGGCGCCGCTTATGAAACCATGGTGGCCGCCTCTGGAGAAGAGGCCCTCCAGGCCGCGCGCCGCGATCCGCCCGACGTCGCGCTGGTGGATATTCACCTCGCCGGAAAGCTGGACGGCATCGAAACCGCACAGGCGCTGCGCGATCAGGTGGACCCGGCCATCGTGTTTCTCACCGCTCACTCCGACGAGCAGACGTTGGAGCGGGCCGCTGCCGCCGAGCCCTGCGGCTACCTGGTGAAGCCGTTCGATGCCACCACCCTGCTCACCACGCTGCGCATGGCCGTACACAAAGGCATGGCCGAGCGCAGCCGGCGCTCCGAGCGCAGGTGGCAGAGCGCCGTGCTCGACCAGTTGACCGTGGGCCTGGTGCTGGCCGATGCCGCCGGCAAGGTGGTGATGATCAACTCCTGCGGCCAGGCCCTGACCGGCTGGACCGCGCGCGAGGCGAACGGGCAGGAACTCGTACGTGTTTTGACGCTGCGCGGCGAAAATCAGGAGTGCCTCACGGGCAAGCTGCTGGACCGCGCTCTGCGCGGCAAGGACAACAGTGCCCGCGCCCGCCGCGCCAGCCTGGTGTCCAGGGCCGGCGCCACCGCGTGGGTCGAGGTGCGTGTTTCCCGGCTCCTGAATGCGGGTGAAGCCGAGAGCGAAGAGATCGTGGGCGTGACCCTGGTCTTCTGGCCCGCGGGAGTTTCCGATTTTCAGCCGTCGCGCACCGCGGGCGAAACCGCCGAGCCGGCCGCCGATCCCGTAACCGGTCTTCCCGGCCGCTCGCAAGCCGTGGTGGAGATCCGCGCCGCGCGCAGCCTGCCTCCCGGCCTCTTCATCGCCCTCTTCATCCTGGACCGCTACGATCTGATTGCCCACAAGTACGGTCCCCGCGTGGCCGACGAGCTGCTCACCTATTTCGGCACGTTTCTGGCCCAGGAAGTGCCCCACTGCCGCGGCCTGTTCCGCTGGACCGGGCCCTCCTTCGTGGCGCTGTTCGGCCCCGAGGAATGCCTGCAATCGGCGGTGCGCTCGATCAGCCGTTGCAGCCGCGCCGGCCCGCAGCAGACCTTCGAGCCGAGCGGCACGACCCTGACGCTGGTGGTCTCTTCCAGCGCGGAGGTGTACCCCATCGACGACCGCCCCGTGGAGATGCTGATCAGCCAGATCGATTCCTGCGTCGCCATGCAAACACGCGGCCGCCCGTATTAGGGGACCCCAGGACCCTGGCCCCTGATAAGATGTACCTGTGGAACCTGAGGTCAACCCGGACGCGCCCGCGGAAGGCGCCGCGGCGGCGCCCGCTCCGGAGGCGCATCCGGCGTGGTGCAGGGTGCAGCTCGCGCGCCATCCCAAACGGCCGCACGCCGTCGATTACATCCAGGCCCTCTTCACCGACTTCGACGAGATCCATGGCGACCGCGTCTTCGGCGACGACGCCGCCATTATCGCCGGCATGGCCCGGTTCGAAGGCCGGCCGGTAATGGTCGTGGCCGAGGAGAAAGGCCGGGACACCAAGCAGCGCCTGCACCGCAACTTCGGTATGCCGAAGCCGGAAGGCTACCGCAAGGCCCTCCGTGCCATGCAGTTGGCCTCCAAGTTCGGCCGCCCCGTGATTACCTTTCTGGATACCCAGGGTGCTTACCCGGGCATCGACGCCGAGGAGCGCGGTCAGGGCGAGGCCATCGCCCGCAACCTCCGCGAAATGGCGCGCCTGGCCGTCCCGGTGATCTGTGTGGTGATCGGCGAAGGCGGCAGCGGCGGCGCGCTCGGCGTGGGTGTGGGCAATACCGTACTGATGCTCGAAAACGCCATCTACAGCGTGATCTCGCCCGAAAGCTGCTCGACCATCATCTACCGCGACCGCGCCAAGGCCGAACAGGCCGCCGCCGCGCTGCGCCTCACCGCCGAGGACCTGCTGGCGCTCGGCCTGATCGACACCATCGTGCCGGAACCGCCCGGCGGCGCGCAGGAGGATCCGGCGGCCGCGGCCGAAAATCTCCGCCAGCACCTCCGCGCCTGCCTGGATCAACTCTCCGCGTTCGGTCCCGACCACCTGGTCGAGCACCGCTACGTCAAGTTCCGCAAGATGGGGAATTTCTTCGCGTGAAAGAGACGGTGTGGCTGGGCGTGCTCTTCGGCGCGCTGGTGGTCGGTTACATGGTGTATTCGAGCTTCCGCCCCCAGCCCTTTACCTGCCGCGTGTGCATGGTGTTCGACGGCCGCCGCGATTGCCGCACCGCTTCCGCCGACACGCGCCAGGACGCGCTGCGCACCGCGGTCACCAACGCCTGCGCCCAGCTCTCGAGCGGCGTCATCCAATCGAGCCAATGCGAAAACACCCCGCCCGAATCGGTTACGTGGCGGTAGCGCGCGCTACCGCTCGAAGGTAACCGTGGCGTCCGCCGCGAATTTCTTGTACGACCGGAACTCCACTTCGTTGCGGGTGCGCACTTTGCCGGCCACGCGCATTCGCACCTCGGCGTCGAGCGGCAGGAGGTATTGCCGGCCGCCGACGTCCGCGAAATCGTAATCCACAATCGTGGAGGCGCTCTGGACGGGGAAGCCGGCGGGAACGTCCGCTTCGACCTCGATGCGCACCACGCGATGGCTGTCGCGGTCGACGTAAACAAACCCGTGCTGCCCAACCACCGCGCGCTCGACCGCCGTATCGTGGTCGCCGTATTCCAGCCGGAAACTGGAGTTCTCCGGCCGTACGAGAAAACTGTAGACCAGCGCGGGGCGCTTCCGCACCTTGTCCCAGCGCACCCAGTGGAAGGCGGCTTGGGACGCAGGATCGAAGATCCGCCGCAGCAGCGTGCCGAACTCGCCCTCGGTGATGGCGCCGCCGGCCGATTCGTAGGAGCGGTCCACGGGAACCTTGTTCACCGCAATCAGGCGGTAGTGCTCCTTCCGCTCGAAGAAGCTGACCTGGAGCAACAGCGTGTCCTTTAGCCGCCATTTCTCTTTCCGCTGACTGTTGAAGTCTTCGTAGCGTTTCACACTTTCCGCGCAGATAAAATCCGGCAGCGAGGCCGTATAATTCAGCGCCACCGCGCGGGCTTCTTCGATCACGCGGGCCTGCTCCGAGGCCGAAGGCGGCGGGTTCTGAGCGGCCCAGAGACAGGCAGGCACAAGCAGAAGGCGCCAACGCGGGCTCATAAGTCTGTCCTAGCACACTGGCAAGCTCCGCGCTTGTATTTTAGGAGCCAATTATGCAAGACTACACAGCCCTCAAAGAGGTCATCGGGATTTGCCGGGACGCGGAACAGGGATTCCGCGGGGCGGCGAACGCGGTGAAGACGCCGGCGCTGCGGACGCTCTTCGAAACCTATTCGGCCGAGCGGGCCAACTTCGCCAATGCGCTCATCCAGGCGGGGAGCAGCCTGGGCCTCCAGGTGGAAGATTCACTGGGCATCGAGGGGACTTTCCACGCCGGCTGGATGGCGCTGAAAGGCGCGTTGAGCGGCCACAACGAGCACCAGATCCTGGTCGAGACGGCACGCGGGGAGGAGATGTCGCTCGAAAGGTATCGCAGCGCACTTTCCATGAACCTGTCGGACCAGATCCGCGCCATGCTTCAGGATCAGTCCGCGCAAATACAGCAGGCGCGCGATTGAATCGTGAACTTGCGGGACAGCACGGCGCCGCCGGCGCGGGCGGAAGACGAGGTACGGCGAGCGCGTTAACTTTGGCGTCCGGCACTTGCTTACACCATGGAAGTGCCGGACAATACCTATGTGGGGATTCCAGCCAGATTTGCCGCGCTCGTGCTGTGTTGTGTCCCACTGGCCGTAGCGCAATCTTCGGAGCAGTGGGACTTGGGGGCCGACATCGGGTACGGGTGGTATCACAACGGCACGATCTTTTCGCCCGACGGGACGGCCAAGGCGGGGATCCGCAATCGCTTCGCGGCGGGCATTTTTCTGGGTGACGATTTTTCGAAGTATGTCTCGGCGGAGATCCGCTATCTCTATCACGACGGCCATCCATTTCTCACTTACAACGGCGTTACGACGGATATTCAGGGGCAGTCGATGGCGCTGACGTACGACATGCTGTTCCATTTCCAGCCGCGGGAAAGCCGCGTGCGCTGGTATTTACTCGGCGGCATGGGCGGCAAGGACTACGTGATCGCCGGACCGGAACCTTTTCCGCAGCCCGCGCCGCAGGTTGCCAGCCTCACCACGAACGACGTCTGGAAGGTGGTCTTCGCGGCCGGCGGGGGAGTGAAGTTCCGCATCCGCGACCATCTCGTGGCGCGCGGTGAATTGCTGAATTACATCACCACTTTTCCCAGGCAGCAGACCGTGCCCGCTCCGCACAACACAGCCCGCGGAGTGTTCGTGGAGTTCACGCCGATGTTCGGGCTGAGCTACACATTTTAGCCGGTGCGCCTCCCAAAAAAGTAAGACAGTTACTTTTTTCGCGATAAGATTCGCTGTAAACAAAGGGGGTTATGCGCCGGAGAAAGTAAGTTACTTACTTTTTGACCAGCTCTGGGCTCAAAATCCCGCCGCCGCGGCCACAAGGAGTTTTCCCTGCTGCTCGACTCCGTCTTTATTATACGGAATTATACGGAGGCGCCACCAAATTTTCGCGTGGAGTACGGGGCGCCGGCGACGGTTCGTTGCCGAGAAAGCATTAGAGATGGGCCGAGGTGGGACCAGCCGTCTATCAAAGCTGACGGGGATGTCCCGCGTAACGATTACCAGTGGCCTCAGCGAACTACGCGGTGCCAGGAAACTGCGGGAGGCTGGCGCGGGCAGAGTGCGGGCGCCCGGCGGCGGTCGGAAGAAGGTGGAGGAAGCGGACCCGGCGCTGCAGCGGAGCCTTCAGGCCATTGTCGAGGAAACGACGGCGGGGGACCCGATGAGCCCTCTGAAGTGGACAAGCAAGTCCACGCGCACGATCGCCGAAGAATTGGCGCGTGACGGGCATTCTGTAAGCAACGTCACGGTAGCTCGATGCCTGGCCGAGATGGGATACACGCTGCAAGGCAATGTGAAGACAAGGGAGGGTCCCCAGCATCCCGACCGGGACGCGCAGTTCCGTTACCTGAACCGGCAAGTGAAGTCTTTTCGACACACCGGCGACCCAGTAATTTGGGTCGGCACAAAGAAGAAGGAACTGGTGGGAGCCTTCAAGAACGAGGGCCGCAGGTGGATGCCGCAAGGGAAGGCGGACGAAGTGTCGGCCTATGACTCGATAAGCAAGCCACTGGTTTGACCAGTGAGACTTGAAAAGGTTTGACCGTTCCGGGAGTATGATCCCCCTCAAGTGGCTTGATGACCAACTCGATTGGTCCGTAAGCTCTATCCCAACGATGAAGCCCAACAGAAAGTTTGGATAAAAGCCCATCAAAACAAACTGCTGGACAAAGGCAAAATCGAAAAGCTGGTGGACGCGATCGCTTCCCTCCGCTCCCCTAATCCCGAAGTGACCGAAAAGATCCGCACCGAGGCGGATTACTTCCGCCGCAACGCCGAACGCATGCGTTATCCCCAATACCGCGCGAAACACCTGTTCGTGGGCTCGGGCGTGATCGAGGCTGGCTGCAAGAGCGTCATCGGGTCGCGCCTAAAAAGATCGGGCATGTTCTGGAGAGTGCGTGGCGCCAATGCCATCCTCGCCCTCCGCTGCCGCCATCTCAACGGCAGGTTTGAGGACTATTGGGCGGGTCGGCGGGCCGCGTGACTTTCACTTCTGTGTCGCGCACCCGTTCTGGTACGTCCAGCGAACGGGCCGTGCGCACCAACAGCGGTACGCCGCCGAGCGCCGTCAGGCACTCTTCACTCGGCTCCTCTTCGACTACGGACTGATTACGGCCGCGGCGCTGCGAACCTTCCGGACTTGAAGTTACAGTAGAATAGCCCGCCCCTCAAATAGGCCGTGTCGCCGCCCTACGGGGAGATTGGCGGCCCTCACTGCAAAGGAATGGTATGTGGCGACTTCCGGACAAGCACCCCAAACTGGACTTGCAGCGTCTACTTCTCCGCAAAACGCGCAAACCGCCCCGCTGCGCGCTATCGCGCCAGAGGCTTCCGGGCAACGGCCGGGTTCCCCATCTGGGCCGCTACGCGCCATCGCGCAATCACATATACATGCCGCCGTTGACCGCCAGCACCTGCCCGGTGATGTACCCCGCGTCCTCGCTCGCCAGGAATTTCACCGCGGCGGCGATGTCTTCCGGCTGTCCGATCCGCCCCATCGGCACCGAAGCCAGGTACTTCGCCCGCACCTCCTCCGGCAGCTTGCGAGTCATGTCCGTCTCGATGTATCCCGGGGCGATGGCGTTCACCGTGATGCCGCGCGTGGCCATCTCCTGGGCGATCGATTTCGTCATCCCGATCAAGCCCGCCTTCGATGCCGCGTAGTTCGCCTGCCCGGCGCTGCCCGCCTGTCCCACCACCGACGAGATGTTGACGATCCTTCCCCAGCGGTTGCGCATCATCAGCGGCAGCACCTGCTGGCAGCACAGGAACGCGCCGGTCAGGTTGAGTTGCAGCACCAGGTCCCAGTCCGCCTGCTTCATGCGCATCGCCAGGGCGTCGCGCGCGATGCCCGCGTTGTTCACCAGCACGTCGATGCGCGTCTTCTCCGCGACGACCTTGGCAATCCCGGCTTTGACGGACTCCGCGGAGGTCACGTCGAAGTTCAGGGTCATGGCCTCGCCGCTCGACGCGCGGATCTCCTCCGCCACTTCCTCGTTTTTTTCGATTTCCGGCGACGCGACCACGATGTAGAAACCGCTGCGGCACAGCGTCAGCCCGATCGCCCGGCCGATGCCGCGGCTGGCGCCCGTCACGAAGGCAACTCGATTGAACATTTTTCTCCTTTGGGGGATGTAGCTGCCCGCAGTGAGCAGCGTATTAAACTCAACATCATAACCTATGGCATATCGCGACCTGCGGGAATTCATTCAGGCACTCGAAGAAAAAAAGGAGCTGAAGCGCATCTCCATCGAAGTCGATCCCGTCCTCGAAATCACCGAGTTCGCCGACCGCGCCGTCAAACAGGGCGGCCCGGCGCTGCTCTTCGAAAAGCCCCGGGGCTACGACATTCCCGTGCTCATCAATGCGTTCGCGTCGATGCGCAAAATGGAAATCGCGCTCGATGTGGCCAGCGTGGAAGAGGTCGCCGCGCGCATCGTGGAATTCCTCGAGATGCGCATGCCCGAAGGCCTCATCGGCAAGCTCAAAATGCTGCCGAAACTGGCCGAAATGGGCGCGTTTTTTCCCAAAACGGTCTCCAAAGGCCCGTGCCAGGAAGTGGTGCGCGGCAGCGGTTTTTCGCTCCTCGATCTCCCCATCCTCCAGTGTTGGCCCGATGACGGTGGCCGCTTCATCACCCTGCCGCTGGTGTTCTCCCGCAATCCCGACACGGGCAAGCGCAACTGCGGCATGTACCGCATGCAGGTCTACGACGCGGTCACCGCGGGCATGCACTGGCAGACCCACAAGCAGGGCGCCGAGCATTACCGCCGCATGCAGACCCACGGCAAACAGCGCATGGACGTGGCGGTGGCCATCGGCGCCGACCCCGCTACCATGTACTCGGCCATCCTGCCGCTGCCGCCCGATCTCGACGAGATGATGATCGCGGGCTTCCTGCGCCAGAGCCCCGTCGAGATGGTGAAGTGCCAGACCTGCGATCTGGAAGTACCCGCGCAGGCCGAGATCGTGCTCGAAGGCTACGTGGAATTGGGCGAACT
>JAJYLS010000273.1 GCA_021787555.1 Acidobacteriota bacterium
CGGATGGTGTGCTGCAACTGGTGGGCGTACCGGAAGTCCAGGGGGGTGATACGGCGGATGCCCTCGAGAAAAATGTCGGATGGGGTTATCTTTTCGCCGAAGGCCAGCGCGGCCAGGAGCACCAGCTTGGAGCGGGCGTCGTAGCCATCGATATCGGCGCTGGGATCAGCTTCCGCGTAGCCCAGGCGCTGCGCTTCGGCGATCAGCGCGGGCAGCGGCTGGCCGTGGCTTTCCATTTCGGTGAGGATGTAGTTGCAGGTGCCATTGAGGATACCGTAGAGCGCGGTCATGCGGTCGCCGGAAATGCCTTCGCGGAGCACGGCGTGGATGGGGATGCCGCCGCAGACGCTGGCTTCCATGGCGAGATTGATGCCCGCGTGAATGGCGCGCTCCCAGATCTCCGGTCCGCAGGAAGCCATCAGCTCCTTGTTGGCGGTCACCACGGACTTGTTGTTGGCGATGGCGGCGTTGACGATTTCGGCCGCCACGCCGGTGCCGCCCACCAGTTCGGCGACGATCTGCACGTCGGGATGCGTGACGACCTCGTGCCAGTCGGTGGTCTTGAAGACATTGCCCAGCGATGGGGGGATCGTTTTCGAGTGCACCGAACGGCTGCACACGGCGGCTACGCGCAGGCGATAGCCCAGCTTGAGGGCGATCGAATCGGCGTTATCCGCCAGGATGGTCAAGGCGCCGGAACCGACATTGCCGAGGCCCACAATGCCGACACTCACTTCCTCCATATGGGAAATGGTAACAGGAGTTGAGAAGTTAAGGAATTGAGGAGTTGAGGAGTGGGAGCGTGACGTGTATGGCGGTCCCTTGCCCTTCGGCGGTTTCGACGCGGATTTCACCGCCGTGCTCGTAGACGATCTGGCGCGAATTGAAGAGGCTCCAATTGCCGCTGGCCACGCGGTGGCCGGCCACTTTGAAGCGGGGGTCGAACATGGTGTTCACTTCGTCCGGGGGGATGCCGCGGCCGTTGTCGCGGATGGTGACCTCGACGCGCGAGTCGCGCCCGCGCGTTTCGATGCGGATCCGGCCGTCGCCGTTCACCGCGTGGATGGCATTACTGAGCAGCGTCGAAAAGACCGAGCTGAGAAGCTGCGGGCGGCAGCAGAGCGGCGGAAGGGGCTTTTCGAAATCGAATTCCAGGCGCACGCCGGCGTTGTGGATCTCCTCAGCGTGGAGCAGCGTTACGTCGCTCAGCAGGTCGTTGAGGTCTGCCGAACGCAGTTCCGCCTCTTCGAGCGCGACGAAGCGGCGGAGGCGCCCGGCGACGTCGTCGATACGGGCGGCGGATTCCTCGATGGAGCGCCGCAGCGCGTCGCGCGTGGGCGCGAGCTTCTCCCGTTCTTCCGGCGCGGCTTCCTCCCAGCGGTGGTTCAGCGACATCAGGGTTTCAATCGAGCTGCGCAGGGTGCCGAGCGGGGAATTGATCTCGTGGCTCAGGGCCGCCGCCATCTTTCCGATGGAGATGGCGTTTTCGGCAAGCTGTGCACGAAGCTGCGCGCCGGTCAGGGCTTCGGCCACGCGCACGGCTTCCCGGCTGGCCTGGAACTCCGCCCGCCAGCGGTCATAATTATTGGCCGCGACACCCGTCGCCAGCAACGCCAGGAGGATGAGGAAAATGTGGTGGGCATCACTATGGGCGGGCAGGGGAAGATGCCAATACGCCGCGACCCAGGAGGATAAAATATACATCCCCTCCACCGAGAGCCCCAGGGCGAGCATGTGCCAGGGCCGGAGCGGGATCATGGCCGCCGCGGCGACCACTACCAGGGTGATCGCGGCCAGAACGTAATCTTCCGCACCAGAAGAGTGGATCGGCTCCCAAAGCTCGGCCGAGAAGAGCACGGCGGGCGCGAGCCATGCGGAGACCGCGGCGATCGGACCGGCGTGGCGAAGCCCCCAGCCGCAACCGGAGAGAGCGAGGGTGATGGTCCCCACCAGCACCATGGCGCCGGTCTGCCAGAGGCGGGAAGCGGCGGCCGCGGGATTCTGCGATACCGCCAGGCTACCGAAATACAGCAGCACGGGCGCGGCGATTTCCACCCAGGCCACCGTGGCCAGGCCTCCCAGGCTCTGGCGGCGCAGGGCCTCGCGGAATTTCGGATCGCGTTCGATCGCCGGCAGCAGGAATGAGAAGATGCGCCGCATAGATTAAACCACAGAGGCACGGAGACACGAAGAACACCTGGGAGATCTCCGTGCCTCCGTGTCTCTCCGGCAACAAGTATTGGACTGTTGCCCGACCCATGGGGCAGGGGTCTTGCGCCGGAGGCGCAATGCCGCCCGGCTAAGGGCTCTGTGGTGAATTGGTTTTTCAATTGCACCAAGGTCAAAGGCGATGAACCGGGTGCGCGCACTGAGACGGGAATTGTTCGATATCAGACCGGGCGAGCATTTGCGGACCTGGTTCATGTTCTTCTACCTTCTCTGCGTTTTGTTCGCTTACTACGTACTGAAGCCGGTGTCGCGGTCGATGTTTCTGACGAAGTTCAATATCGACAAGCTGCCTTCGCTGTACATGCTGATCGCCGTTTTCGGCGGCCTCTTCGCGTATCTTTACAGCAAGCTGGCGGCCAGGAGTTCGCTACAGACGGCGGTGTTCTGGACGCTGTCGGTTTCGGTGGGTTCGCTGGTGGCCATGTGGATGTTCATCGGGCTGCCGTGGATGGTGTACGTGCTGAACATCTGGGTCAGCATGTTCGCCATCGTGCTGGTGTCTCAGGGCTGGCTGGTGGCGAGCAACCTGTTCGACGCGCGGGAAGCCAAGCGCCTCTACCCGCTACTGGCCATGGGGATGGTGCTGGGCGCGGCCTTCGGCGGCGAATTCACGAACCGCACGGCGCTGCTGGTGGGCACGCGCAACCTGCTGCTGGCGAGCGCCGGCATGGTAGTGCTGGCGTACGTGGCGGTCCGCCTGGCGATCCTGCCGGCCCGCGAAAAAGTGAGTCACGCGCGCGCCGCCGAATCGGGCGGGGATTTCTCGTTCCGGCAGATGACCAGCGACATCCGCCGCGTGCGGCACCTCCAGGTGATCGTCGGCCTGATGATGGTGATGTACCTGGTGGATACGCTGGTGGAATACCAGTTCCAGGTGACCGCGCGGCAGGTCTATCGCGGCGATCAGCTCACCGCCTTCTTCGGGCAGTTTTACGGCTTGTATCTCAATCTGACGGAATTTGTTTTTCAACTGTTCCTGACGGCGGCGGTGGTGAAGCGCTTCGGCGTGGGGGGGACGCTCCAAATCTCGCCCGCGGGCGTTCTTCTAACCTCCGTGGCCACCGTGATGGCGCCGGGCGTGACCTCGGCCGGAGCCGTGCGGCTGACGGAAGCCTCCACGCGCTACACCCTGAACCGCACCGGAATGGAACTGCTCTACATGCCGCTGCCGGCGGTGCTGCGCAACCGCACGAAAGCGTTTATCGATATTTGCGTAGACCGCGTTTCGCGCGGGCTGGGAGGGTTCCTGTTGCTGCTCCTGACCGCCACATTCCTGCACCTGGGAGTGAAGGAGATCGCCATGGTAACGATGGCGCTGTGCATTCCCTGGATGTATTTTTCTTACCTGGCGCGCAAAGAATACGTATCTACCATACGCAAGCGCTTCGCGGCGCGGCGGCTGGATTTCGAGACCGTGCGGGTTTCGGTGCACGATCCGGCGACCGCCGGTCTTCTGGAAACGACGGCCGCGGGGGACAATCCACGGCAGGCGGCCTACGCTTTGTCGCTGCTGGCGGAGGCGCCGGAGTATGACATCCGGCGGTTGCTCCGCCGCCTGAGCGCCGATTGCGCGCCGGAAGTTTGCCGGAAGGTCTACGAGATCGCGGCGAAGTTGAAGTGGGACGGGTTGGTGGAAGGTGCAAGGGGCAGGCCGGGAGGGCTGGCGTACCTGCTGGCGGTTTCGCCGGAGCGGCGCGACCTGGCGCGGGAGTTACTCGACGACGCCGATCCGGCGCGGGCGCGGGAGGCGATCGAAGCGCTTCGCGAAGAGGCCGATCTGGTGGGCGAGCTCATCGCGCCCGAATGGCTGGAAGAGAATGCCCGCTCGGACGATGCGCGGCGCCGGGCGCTGGCCGCCACGGCGATCGGGATCCGCGGAGACGAAGGAACGGAGTTGCTGCACCGCCTGCTGGCGGACCCCGATCCCGAAACGGCGGGCGCGGCGGTGCGCGCCGCGGGCGCGCTGCGTGGGCGGCCGTATATTCTTGGACTGATTAACGCGTTGGGCAATGCGCGCCTGCGCGGCGATGCCATCGCCGCGTTGGCCGCGTACGGCCCCTCGATCGCCGGCAGCCTGGCCGATGCCATGACGGACACCGCGTTGCCCGCACGGGTGCGCCAGCAGGTCCCACGCGTGCTGAAAAATATACCCGACCAGCGCTCGGTGGATGTGCTGCTCGGCCGGGTGGACCACGCCGACGTGAGCATCCGTTACTCCGTGCTCAAGGCGCTCAACCGGCTGCGCGAGACGGCGCCGCACCTGTGTTTCGATCACGCTTCCGTCATGCGGCAGATCCTGAACGAGGCGCTGCATTATTACGAGCTGAATGCGGCGCTGGAGCCGTTCCGCGATCGCAGGGACGGAAACTACGGCGCGTCGCGTTTGCTGGCGCTGAGCATCGAGGAGCGCCTGAAGTATACGCTGGAACGCCTTTTCCGCCTGCTCGGACTGCGCTATCCACCCAAGGAAATTTACTCGGCATACGTGGCCGTGGCGCGCCAGCACGGCGACAGCGCCACCGCGGCGCTGGAATTTCTGGACAACGTTCTGGAGCGCGACCTCAAGCGCATTCTCCTGCCGTTGCTGGATGCGCCGGAACACATACTGGACCACGGCCGCGAGTTGTTCGGCGTGGAGGTGCGCACGGCCGAGGAGGCGGTACGCGAGCTGATCCGCTCGGGCGACCCCTGGCTGGTATCCTGCGCCATCGCGGCGGCCGCCGAATTGCAGTTCCGCAGCCTGGCGCCGGAGATCGCGCTGGCGGCCAAGGAAGCAGCGGAGGAAGTCGGGGAGGTGGCGCGGTCGGCGGAGGTGGCACTGGCAGCGTAGTATGCAGATGGAGAAGCCAGGAGTCAGAAGTCAGGAGTCAGAATGGTGCCGCAGCCCGCTCACGATTCTGACTCCTGACTCCTGACTCCTGTCTCCCTTTTATGGCTGAACCGAACATCGTCGAGAAAGTGATCGCCCTCGAAGGGGTCGAACTGCTGCGCAACCTGACGCCGGAGCAGCTTGCGCGGATCGGCAGCATCGCCCGCGAGGTGCGGTTTCCACCGGGGAAGCTGATCCTGGAAGCCGGGAAGGCGTTCGATGCGCTGTACGTGATCATCGAGGGCTCGGTGGAACTGAGCCGCAACGGGGAAATGCTTTACACGGCGCATCTCCACGACGTGCTGGGCGCGTGGGCGCTTTTCGACGAAAACGATCCCATGCCGGTGAGCGCAAAGACCCTGGAAGATACCCGCCTGCTGCGCATCGGGCGCGACGATTTTTACGATCTGCTGGCGGACAACGGCGAGATCACCGCGGCGCTGTTCTCGACGCTGGTGCAGCGTTTCCGCAAACTGGTGGAACAACCATGAGCTCTCCGGCTGCCGCCGAGTTGCATCAAATGGCCTCCATCGGCCGCCTGCTGGCCGGGGTGGTGCACGAAATCAATACGCCGCTCGGCTCGATTTTTTCCAATAACGACGTGCTCCTGCGCTCCCTCGGCATGCTGGACGAGTTGCTGGCCGACGGCCGGCCCGAATCGCTGGAGAAGGCGCGGCGGATCGTGGCCACGTGCCAAACACTGGCGGCGGTGGACGGCATCGCCTGCGAGCGCATCCGCGCCATCATCCGCGGTCTGAAAACCTTCGCGCGCGTGGACACTAACGAGCCGCGCATGGTCGATTTGAACGAACACTTGCGCGACACGATCAAACTCACCGAGGCCGAATTCCGCCGCCGCATCAAGGTGGAGACGGATTTCGGCGATCTGCCGGCGATCGAGTGTTTCCCGCAAATGCTGAACCAGGTTTTCCTGAACATCCTGGTGAACGCCGGGCATGCGATCGAAGGAGAAGGGACGATCCGGGTGCGCACTTCGATGGAGCGCGGCGGGGTGCAGGTCTCGATTTCCGATACCGGCCGCGGTATGACGCCCGAAGAGCAGGAACGGGCGTTTGAAGCCGGTTTCACCACCAAGCCGGTGGGCGAGGGCACCGGCATGGGGCTGGCCATTGCCAGTCAGATCGTGGAAGAGCGCCACGGCGGCAGCATCTGGTTTGAGAGCCAGCCCGGCGTGGGCACGACGTTCTATCTGCGCATCCCGGCGGTGCAGAAGAGGAGTCCGCAGCGGTGAATCAAAACGGTCACAGGCGCACCTCGGTGATGATTGTCGACGACGAAGAGATGGTGATCACCAGCATCCAGGCATTTCTTCAGCTCGAGACGGATTTCGAGGTGCAGGGCTTTACCGACCCCGAGGAAGCCGCGCGCTTCGTCGAAAACCATCCGGTGGATGTGGTGGTTTCGGATTACCTGATGCCCAAGATGAACGGGATCCAACTGCTGGCGCGGATCAAGGAAGTGCAGCCGGAGGCCAGCCGCGTGCTGCTCACCGGCCATGCGGATAAGCAAAGCGCGATTCAGGCGATCAACCAGGTGGCGTTGTTCCAATACCTGGAGAAGCCGTGGGACAATTCGCAGTTGATGCTGGTGGTCGCGAGCGGCGGGGAACGCTCGCGGCTGTTCCGCGAGCTGCGGGAAAAAGTGGAAGCGCTCGATTCCGCGCATGCGGCGCTGAAGAACGCGCAGAGAAGGCTGATTCAGGCGTTCTTGTAGGAAGCTGTCAGTTTTTCTTCCCTACGAAGCAATCCTCCGCTCCACGCTCATACCATCCTCGTACCCGCACACCACCGAGTACACGCACGCGTCGAACAACCGGCTGAGCCGCTGCTCGAACTCCTCCTCCGCGTAAAGCTGTACGGCGGTCATCGGATACCCCTGTTCGTGCACGAACCCAATGATTTTGTCTTTGAAAATGTGCAGGCGCAGAACCGCTTCGTGCAGCGGAATGCTTTCCTCGAAACGCAGCTTGCCCAAGGAGCGGAAGCGCCGCTGGACGTCTCCATCCTTAGTCGTTCCCAGCAGATATCCCAGCCGCTGCAAAATCTCCTGGCACCACTCGCGAAGCTCCACATCCGGCCGCTTCGACAGCGTCTTCAACTCCGGATGGTTCCGAATGGCTATGATCGTCCGCGACGCAATCTCCTCCCAATGCGCCTGGATGAATTGGACCATACTCGTCGACAGCATCGTCCCCCCCCTTGGGTTTTCCGCACCCAGCCGGCTGCGCGAAAAGACCCGGTCCCATTTCCTATTATCGCAAATCTCGCATATCCTTCCACAGTTTGTTGAAGATTTAGATATGCGGGTGTGGAAATCGTATTGCAAGGGAATCCTCGGCGCAATTCGTGCGCTCCAGGAGGACGTATGGACAAAGAAACGCTGACCATCGTCGACAACCGCACCAATCAGACATACACTATCCCGATTTCCCATGGCACCGTTCGCGCCATGGACCTGCGCCAGATCAAGACCGGCCCGGACGATTTCGGACTGATGACCTATGATCCGGCGTTCATGAATACGGCTTCGTGCCGAAGCGCCATCACCTACCTGGATGGCGAAAAAGGAATCCTGCGGTACCGGGGCTATCCCATTGAGCAGCTTGCCGAAAACTGCACCTTTCTGGAGGTGGCCTACCTCCTCGTCCACGGGGACCTGCCCACCGCCGAAGAACTCGAAAGCTGGAACG
>JAJYLS010000274.1 GCA_021787555.1 Acidobacteriota bacterium
TTCTGGCCGGTGGGCGCCGGCTGCGGATCGCCCGCGGCGTGGATGAGCAGACGTTGCGGTCGGTGGTGGCAGCCCTCGACGCAGAAACATGCTGAGCTTCCCGGCCGCCATCAAGGGCTAAGTTCTTCAGCCGCTGATACTTCATCACACGAATATCTTCTAGCGAGTTGCAGCGTTCCGCTGGTCCGGAATCTAATCGCGGCGCGACCCTCGCAGTACCAGGCGAATCAACGCGCGCCTACTGGAAATTGACTCCCGAGCATATGCGGATCTACAGGCGCCCGCATCAGACCGTGACGTAATGTTCCCCTCGGCGGACGTGCCCAGCGGCCGCATGTCTGGGCAATCGGCGAAGATCAATACACAGTCTTCGGAGTACCCGTAAAACGGCCCTTCATGGGATGCCCTTTGCTGCGATTCTGGGCCTTTGTGGGCCATTTTCTGCCCCTGGGTGGTAGCGGAGGGACTGGGAACCGACCTCCGGCCCCTAATGGGCCACCGCAGGCCCTGCGATCTTTCGCTCTCCTCGTCAATTGTGGACCCTTTGGATTGAGTTCGCGGATCTTGCCGTTTGGGAACGACTCCTCAAGCTCGGATGCGTCGGCCCAACGCATCCGGAAGGTCTCGAACGGGATAATCACCGTTGCGGGATCAGGCGCACGTGGCTTTGGCGGCGACAGAGGCCCAGCCGCGAAGCGAGCAGCTTGCAGCACGTCCCGCCGATTATGCGAAATGGATTCTCTGCGTCCATCAGTTCTTGACGCTCATCCGGCGGGATCGACGGACTTCTTGCCGGTGATACCTTCCAGCCCGGCCAGAATACCGCGGTACTCGCTTTTGCTGCACTGGATTGCAAGCCCGCCCTTCTTGGTGCCGTCGGCCCAGGTCAATCCCACAAAGTGCTTTTTCGACTTGCTGAGAGCCGTCAGCGCGCCCAATCCGAAGGTGATATACATCCGAGCATAAGTAAAGGGACACTCCAATACACTCAGACACCCATGTTTACGGCACTTCTGCGCACGTTGATGTCCCCGCCGTAATGCGCGGCTGTATAGCCCCGACTGCGACCGGGGTTCCGACGCGTCGGTGCACGTCTTGACCGTAACTGATCTCGGTGACACCTGAAGCGGGCATAACGAGAATGTCCCGCTTGTTGCGCGTAAACCGGATCTGCGTCGGCTCGATAAAGAGACGAAGGTCGCTCCCAGACTTAACAGCCGGAATTGATCCCCCGTATGAGTGGCAAAAGCAAGACCACGCACAACAGTACTACGATGTAAGAATATCCACGTACCTGCATTTTCAATTACCTTCTCGAACTCTTGACGCACCACGACGGGCGCATCCATCCCGAGATGCTGATGCCATCGATGACCACGCCGCAATGGATAAACGGCGTAGGCAAAGTGCGATTGTCTGCCGCGTTATATGCCCATCCTGCTAACATACGCGGATCTGGGCAATTCCCGCCCTGAATATCGTGACATGACGATGAGGACGCTGCACCATCGGTAAATGCCGTAGCCCATGTGCCCGGCGCTCCTCCCGTGCCGGGAGTATATGCGTAAACTCCGTGGTTTTTTTCTGGTTTTTTTCTGTTGACACAAAAACGATCAGGGTGTACCTTTTACCTTGTTTAGGGCGTTAAAAAAATCCAAATAAGAGAACAGTGCGCGAAAACAGTTCACGATCTTGGGGCTGACTTGGCAACTGAGAGGTTTGTTATCCGGGGCTCCGAGTGTAACGTTTTGTATATACCCGAAGCAGCTTCGACGATCCGCCGCAAGGTGGACATAATGCCCAGGTGTGAAGTGCCGTGCCGGCAGGTTCGACGTCTCAACGCCAGTGCATTGGCAAATAACGTCTTTATGAAATGCTGCATAGGTTTTTCAATTTGAGTTTTTGAACATATCGAGAGGTAGTGGGAACATAGAGGAGGGACGGCGCTGGGGAGCGTTTGTAGAAAAAGGGTTTTCTTATGTCTGCTCAGATGGTCAGGCTTTCCCCGCTGACCTCGGCCTCTAATGGCCGGTTGATGCAGTTCGGATTGGGTTCAGGGGTCCTCAGAAATGCGTCTCTCAGGATTGTGAGAATTGCAGCCCTCACAGTGTTCTGCTTAGGCATCTTGTTACCGGCGGCCAGAGCACAAATCATGACCGGTTCTATCGGCGGGACCGCCGTCGATCAGAGCGGCGCCGCCGTGCCCGGTGTTTCAGTCGCGCTCACGCAAACCTCAACCGGCCTTGTGCGTCACTCCCAGACCGACGCCGCTGGCAATTTCCTGTTCGGCGGTCTCGATGGCGGCCAATATGACCTCACTGCGGCCAAAGCAGGTTTCAAAACCGCCGAGCGCACGAGCATCATCCTTTCCACCGGCGACCGCATTTCCATAGGGCGCCTGGTGCTCAATGTCGGCGCCGTGAGCGAAACAGTCTCGGTCACCGCCAACGTGGCCGAACTCCAGACGAGCAGCTCCGAGCGCAGCGACGTCATCACCGGCAAGCAGATCGAGGACATTCTGGTACAAGGCCGCAATGTCACCGACTTGGTCGAGCTCGTCCCCGGCATTTACAAAAGCGGGGCCTCACCGACCTTGGGCGGTTCGCTCAATTTCTACGCGCAAGGCAGCCGCGTGAATACCAACAATGTGTCCATCGACGGCGTAGTCTCCACCGACCTAGGCAGTGGAAACAGCATGAAAGCCCTCATTAGCATGGGCGCCGTCAACGAAGTGAAAGTCCTGGTGAGCAACTACCAAGCCGAGTACGGCCGCATGTCCGGCTCGAATGTTCAGATCGTGACCAAGTCCGGCGCCCGCGAATTTCACGGCGAAGGCGAATATTTCATGCGCCGCGAATGGCTCAATGCCAACAATTTTTTCAACAATCGCAACGGCATACCTAACCCGGTCTACTGCTACAATACGATCACGTACAACATCGGCGGCCCTCTCTACATCCCTCGCGTCTTCAACCGCGACCGGCGGAAGCTGTTCTTCTTCTGGAACCAGGAATACTGGCCCACTCAGACCAACAAGACCGGCTATATCACCGTGCCCACCGCGCTCGAACGCAGCGGAGATTTTTCCCAATCCGTGGACCTCGGCAACAAGCTCATTCCGGTTCGCGACCCGTTCAATAACGACCAGCCATTCGCAGGAAACGTCATCCCCGCGTCGCGTGTCGATCCCAACGGCAAAGCGCTGCTGAATCTCTTCCCGCAGCCGAATTTCTCCAACCGCGGCATCTCGTCCGGCCGCTACAATTACGTCTTCACCGCCCCCTACAGCGATACCGAGCTCGCCGACACGTTGAAGATCGATTACGACATCGATTCCAACAACATCCTTTCCGGCTCGTTCTCGGCTTTCAACAATCCCAATTCCGGACCCGGCGGCGGCAACAACAGCGCCAACTGGTCACAGATCGATTCCACGCTGACCAACCATCCGAAGACCACCAGCATCCGGTACACGCACGTATTTTCCCCGACGCTGCTGAACGAGGCGAACCTCGGCGGCGTTACTCAGCCGGTGGATGTCACGGTCGTGCCGGCTTCGCTGCGGGCGAATCAGCGCGACGCGGTGGGTTTCGTGGCTGGACAGCTTTACCCCAGTGCCAATCCTTTGGACCTGATCCCGAACGCTACCTTCGGCGGCATTACCGGTGCAGCCAATCTGAAATTCGAGCCGCGCTTCCCCCGGCTCAATCGTTACTACCTGGTCAGCTTTTCCGATAACCTCACCTGGACCCATGCCAGCCACATCCTCAAAGCCGGAGTCTACGATGAGCGGTTCTACCGGGTGCAGAAGTTCAGTTCCGCGCCTCCCTTCAACGGCAGCTTCAACTTCGGCATCAACGCGAACAATCCGTTGGATACCAACTACGCCTACGGCAATGCCATCCTGGGCACCTTCAACAACTACACCGAAGCCTCCGCGCCTTCCTGGATGCACGTCAATATGGGGAATACCGAAACTTTCGTGCAGGACACCTGGCACGCGACGAAGCGCTTGACGTTGGATTACGGCGTGCGCCTCTATTGGGTGTCGCCCATGACCGAGCGCGACGGGCTGATGGACGCCTTCGTTCCGTCGGCGTACAACCCGGCGCAGGCCATGCAGCTCATCCGCCCTGCGGTGGTCGGCGGCAAGCGCGTGGGCGTGAATCCGGCGACCGGCGCGATCTCTCCCGACGCCACCATCGGCGCCATTGCGCCCGGCGCTGGCACGCTCTATAACGGCATGGTTCTGGCCACCGTGGACAGGAATTACCCCGCTGGCATGGTCCCCGGCCGTGGCGCCAATTGGGCTCCGCGCTTCGGCTTCGCCTACGACGTTTTCGGCGACGGTTCCACCGCCATCCGCGGCGGCTTCGGCATGTACTACGGCAGCTATCAGACCGAGGAGTTCGGCGATTTCTTTGTCCGCCAGCCGCCCATGCTCCAGGCGCCCGTCATCGAATATGGCCAGATTTCAGAGTTGCTGAATTCGCAGGGCTTCATCTTTCCCGCCACCACCTATGCCGCGGATTTCCCAGGCAAGCTGCCGACGATCACTAATTTCAGTCTCTCGGTCCAGCGCCGGCTATGGGCCGGTACCATCCTGGATATGGGCTACGCCGGCTCGCTGGGCCGCCACCTGCAATGGAGCCGCGACCTGAACCCCATCCCGCTCGGCGCAGATTTTGCCTCGGCGAACGAGGACCCCACCAAGCCCTCCAAGCCTCTGCCACCGGCATTCCTGCGCGGCACTCCCGGCTACGGAAGTATCCTCAGCCTCGAAAACAACGGCAGTTCCAACTACCACTCCTTGCAGGTAAGCGCCCGCCGCCGCTTCGCCCGCCGCTTCCAGTTCGGCGCTGCCTGGACTTGGTCGAAAGCCATGGATTTTAACGACACCGACCTTTCACAGGTCAATACGTTGGCCCCTTTCCGGAGTTGGAACTACGGCCTCGCGTCCTTTGACCATACCCACATCGTGAAGCTGAATTACTTGTTCGATATCCCGAATCTTCCCGTGCACAGCGCGGTCCTGCGCGGCGTGCTCAACGGATGGGAGCTTTCCGGCATCACCACTTTCGCGAGCGGCGCTCCCCTCAGCGTCGGTTACACCACCACCACGGCGGTGGACATCAGCGGCACGCCCGATCTCCGCCCGCGCATCGTGGTAACGGGCGACCCGAACCTGCCGAAGGGCCAGCAGACCTTCGACCAGTTCTTCAATACCGGCGTCTTTCAGCTCCCGGCGGTCGGCACAATCGGCAACACGGGCCGAACTGTGATTCGGGGCCCCGGCCTGAATAATTGGGATACGGCGCTCGCCAAGAACTTCACCGTGTACGAAAGGCTGACCCTGCAACTGCGCCTGGAAGCCTACAACGTCTTCAACCACACGCAATTCACCGGCGTGGACGCAACGGCGCAGTTCAATCCGTCCGACGGCAGGCAAGTGAATGCGGGTTTCGGCCAATTTACTTCCGCGGCCCAACCACGCGTGGTGCAACTGGCGGTGAGGCTCGCATTCTAATGACCCGCAAGCAATTCCTCTCTGTCGGCCCGGCCGCAGTGGCTGGCCTGTCTTTTCCGGGACGCGCAGCCGCCCAGTCCGCCCGCCGCCCCAAAAATGTCCTGCTGCTGATGTCCGATCAGCACCAGCACGGCTGCCTCAGAATCGATGGGCACCCCGTCGCGCGCACGCCCAACCTGGATGCCCTGGCCCGTTCCAGCACCCGGTTCGATAGCGCCTACTGCACGAATCCGGTTTGCACGCCCTCGCGCGCCTCGCTCTTGACTGGCCTCTACACGCACCACCACCACTCCTGGAATAACAGCACACCCTGGCCCTTCGAGCATAAGACTATCGCCAACTACTTCAGCCGCGCCGGCTACATCACCGCGAACATCGGTAAGTTGCACTGCGTGGATGCCCAGACGCACGGCTTCGACTATAAGCTCGACTTCAACGATTGGTTCCAATACCTCGGCCCGAAAGCCAGGCTCTATGCCGACGAGCTGGGCCATCCCAACTCCGGCTCCGGCCTGCCGCAAATCGACGATCTCTGGCGCGATTTTGGCGACCCGTGGAAGGGTGTGCGTCAGGCGTTCCCCGGCGTCGACATCGGCCGGGTATCGAAAATCGCCGAACAAGACCACTTCGATAGCTTCGTCGCGCGTGAATCCATTCGCTTTCTGAAAAATCACGGGACCAAACAGCCGTTCTTCCTGATCTCCTCTTTCCTGCGCCCCCACGATCCCTTCATGCCCTCCGAACGCTTTGCGAGCATGTTTCCGCCAGACGAAATGAAACTCCCCGACACCTGGGGAAAGGTCGACTTCGCCACCGTGCCCAAGGATATTCAGCGGCGCATCCAGAACGGCATGCGACAAATGAAGGATGCCGATGGCGCCCGCCTTCATACGGCGATGTACCTCGGCAACCTCGCCGAAATGGACAATGCACTCGGCCAAGTCCTGAGCGCGCTGCGGGAACTTGGCAGGGAGGACGACACCATCGTGGTCTACACCTCCGACCATGGTGAGATGCTCGGCGAGCACGGCCTCTGGCAGAAGTTCGTCTTCTATGAGCCCTCCGTCGCCGTGCCGCTTATGTTTCGTGTGCCTGGCCTTACGCAAGCGGGGGCCCGTTCCCGGACGCATGTCAGCCTCACGCAGGTGATGCCGACGCTTCTTGAGCTGTGCGGGCTGCCGGTCCCATCCGGTCTCGATGGCGACAGCCTGCTCGCCGACCTCCGCGACCCCGCCACCCGCGACACCACCGTCTTTTCCGAGTTCGATCTGCGAAATCCCGGCGCCAAGTACATGATCCGCCGCGGAGACTACAAGCTGAACTATTACGTCAACGACATCTCCGAGCTCTTCAACCTGAAGGACGATCCAAAGGAGATGAAGAACCTGGCGCTTCTTCCGGGACACACGGACAAAGTCGAAGAGCTGCGATCGGAATTATTCGCCTGGTATGCCCCTCCTGAGAAAGCGGCAAGCACAATCCAAGACCGCCGCCGGTAGTGAAAGCGGTGGAGTGAATTCGAGCTGCCAAGGGGAACGTTTGTAAGTTAGAACACTATTGTCCAAGACAGTCGGGAATTCGCTGTTTTGGACCCGTAACTCCTTTGTTTTGAGCACGGCCCATTTCGGCCTCGGGGGAGGTCTTCGAGGTCGTCACGATCCTGTCCAAAACGCAGAGGAAGCGGACCTTTGTCGGAAAGCCGGCACGATTTCCCCATACCCCAGGATACGCCGCATCGGGTGCTTCTGTCTATTTATTTGTTGGACGCTACACTAGCTTGAAGGTTCGATTCCTTCCGCGCTCACCAGAAAAATCAATCACTTACAGGCTAGTGGATCGTGGCGACTTGACGATAGCTCATTTCGGATGGCAAGGTGTGGTATAGTGCGCCCCCTGGAAGCCCTCTTTATTCCGTGGCTGGCGTGCGCCGGATTCGCCGCCTACATCGCCTCGCGCCCTGGCGCGAGTGGGGTGGAGTGGTTCTTTGTGGGGTTGTTCTTTGGTCCGCTTGCGACGGTCGGAGCTTTCGCCTCAGTGCCATTAAAGACGTGCCCAGACTGCGCAGAGCCTATACGGAAAGAAGCTCGCAGGTGTCGCTTCTGCGGGCGGGAGTTGACGGTCACGATTAAGCGCTAACGCACTCGGACCATTGGCGCCAGATGGTGACCGTCAGCTCACCTTGTTGCCGAGTTACCTCACTTGACAATTTCGGCATTGAGCGTCCGCTTGTCACCGGGGTTCATTGTCAACGTCCGCTCCCA
>JAJYLS010000275.1 GCA_021787555.1 Acidobacteriota bacterium
ATCTCCCATACGCACCTCTCTGCCTACCACCGCGGAATTGCAGGGCAATTTCGTCGGTGCCCACACCATCAACGAGCCCGGAACCAAAACCCCCTTCCCCGGCAACGTCATTCCGGCTTCGTTGATCACCCCCGATGGCAAAGCCATCGGCAACGTCTACACACGCGTCACCGGCCTGGCCGCTGCTTTCAACAATTCCCCCGTTGCCAATAACGCCATCTTCCAGACGCCCAACCCTCTCAACTACCGCGAAGACCTGGTCCGCCTGGATTACCGCATCAACCAGAAGCACACCCTCTACGGCCGCTTCGTGGACGACTACAACAATATCTACCTGGCCTACGGCTCGGGCAGCGCCAGCTCGTCCTATATTCCGGTTGCGCCCGAGTACCGCAACCGCCCCGCCGACGGCGTCGTGCTGTCCGAGACCTGGCTTGTGTCTCCCTCGATCGTCAACGAAGCCCACGTCGGCGGGACCTGGAACGGCCAGCGTTACCAGGACATCGGCAACTACGGCGACCGCTCCACCTACGGCTTCACATTCCCCCTCGTCTACAATCCCGTCGGCGCCTACCCCAACGGCATGCCCGACATGAATATCCAAAACTTCGAGCAGTGGAAGGGGCCTGACCAGACGCTCGTCTCGCCCATCACCAATATCGAGTTCAACGACTCCGTCTCCATCGTGCACGGCCAGCACAGCATCAAGCTCGGCGCCGCCGTCATCCGCTACCGCAAAGACCAGAACGGCCGTTCGTATTACGACGGAGACGCCATTTTTAACACCGGCGGCGGGAATCCCTATAGCACCGGCTATGCGCTCGCCGACGCCCTGATGGGTAATTTTCAGACGTACAACGAGGCCGCTTACGACCCCATGGGCCACTACCGCTACACCGAGCCGGCTGCCTTCATCGACGATTCCTGGAAGGTTTCCCGCAAGCTGTCCGTGGATTTAGGCATGCGCTGGGAGTATATGATGTCGCTTTATTCCGCGGCCGATAACCTCGCCGAATTCGTGCCGTCGATGTACAACCCGGCCCAGGCGGTCAAACTCGACAGCAAGGGCAACGTGATACCGGGTTCGGGCAATATCTACAACGGTCTCCAGCGCGTAGGCAACGGCGTCAGTCCCGGGCTCGCCTACTTAGTGCCCAACGCCACCTCTCCCGCCGTGCTGGGCGTTCCAGCCGGCGCCCCGCGCGGTATGTATCCCAGCCAGAACGCCTGGGAGCCGCGCATCGGCCTGGCCTATGCCCTCAACGACAAAACCGTCATCCGCGCCGGCGGCGGTCTGTACTACGACCGCATGCAGGGCAATCCCACCATGTACACCCTGAACAACCCGCCGTACGTGGGGAGCAGCCAATATCTGTACGCCAATCTGAGCAATATCACCGGCGGTGCCACCGCCAGCGCGCCGTGGGGCACCATCCAGACCATCGATCCCAATCTGAAGACGCCCTATTCGGAGCAGATCAGCTTCGGCATCCAGCGCGAACTGCCGAAAAAGCTCTTCGCGGAAGTCGATTACGTAGGGACGTTCGGCCGCCATCTGCTGGTCGAGCCCGATATCAACCAGCCTTCGTTTGCCGTACTGGCCGCCGCACCGACCAGCGCAAAGATCAACACCCTGCGGCCCTTTGCCGGCTACTCCACGATCCAGCAGTTCATCAGCGAGGGCACCTCGAACTACCACGCCCTCCAGGCCAGCGTTTCGCACCGCGCGGGCAACCTCTACTTCACCGGCGCGTACACATTTTCGAAAAACCTCTCCGACGCCTCTTCCGACACCGCCAACAACTACGACTACTTCAACATTCACGCCATGTACGGCCCGGCGTACTCGGGCAATTCCGGCTCATCCATCGACGTGCGCCACGCCTTCGTCGGCACGCTGGTGTGGACTCTGCCCACCCTGCGCGGCTACAACCGCATGTTGCGCGCGCCGCTCGGCGGCTGGCAATTGAGCAGCATCATCCACCTCCAGAGCGGCTTCTACTACACGGTCACGGGCACTTCGGCGGGGCCGCTGACGGTCTCGCGCATGGCCGACTACGTGGGCGGCTCCGGCGTTCTGCCCAATCCGGGCGCGAACGGCTGGTTCAATCCCGCGGCCTTCGCCGCCGCCCCGCAAGGCCGCTGGGGCACCACCGGGTCCGGCAATGTGGAAGGGCCAGGAATGCAGATCTACAACCTGTCTCTGACGCGCTTTTTCAATATCCGCAAAGACGGCAGCGTGAATCTTCGTTTCCGCGCCGATTTCATGAACGCATTCAACTGCGTCAATTTCCGGTCCCCGCTCACCAGCATCACCACGCAGGGTTTCGGCACCATCACCAGCGCCTATCCCCCGCGCCAGATCCAGTTCGGCATGAAACTGGCATTCTGAACCCAGACTCACCGCAGAGTCACAGAGATTCCACGGAGATACTCAAGGCTTTTCTCCGTGCTTCCTCTGTGTTCTCTGTGGCTCTGTGGTGAATTGCGCCCTTCCCAGTTACAATATCTTTTCCATGTCCGAACATTGCAAATTCCTTCTGGCCGATAGCCAGGTTCCGTCTGTCTGGGTGAACGTGTTACCGTCTCTCCGGCAGCCGCTCGATCCCCCGCTTCACCCGCGGACCCGTCAGCCGCTTAAGCCCGAGGATCTCGCCCCCATCTTCCCCATGTCGTTAATCGAGCAGGAATTCTCGCCTCAGCCCGAAATCGACATCCCCGGCGAGATCATGGACATCTATCGCATGTGGCGCGCCACCCCGCTCTACCGCGCCCGCCGCCTGGAAAAAGCCCTCGACACCCCCGCTCACATCTATTACAAGTACGAGGGCACCAGCCCCGCCGGCAGCCACAAGCCCAACACCGCCATTGCCCAGGCCTGGTACAACCACAAGGCCGGCGTGCGCCGCCTCGCCACCGAAACCGGAGCGGGGCAGTGGGGTTCCGCTCTCGCGCTCGCCTGCACCATGTTCGGTATGGAATGCACGGTGTACATGGTGCGCTGCAGCTACGATCAAAAGCCCTACCGCCGCATGATGATGAACACCTGGGGCGCGGAGGTCTTTCCCAGCCCCAGCGATCACACCGAAGCCGGCCGCCGTGCCCTTGCCGCCGCCCCCGATTCGCCCGGCAGCCTCGGTATCGCCATCAGCGAAGCCGTTGAAGACGCCGCCACCCATTCCGACACGAATTACTCGCTCGGCAGCGTTCTCAACCACGTGCTGCTGCACCAGACGGTCATCGGCCAGGAAGCCAAGCTGCAAATGCGGGAAGCCGGCGAAGAGCCCGAAGTGATCATCGGTTGCTTCGGCGGCGGCAGCAATTTCGGAGGTCTCGCGCTGCCCTACGTCCTCGACCGCCTCGCCGGCCGCGGCCCGCGCATCCTCGCCATCGAGCCGGTGGCATGCCCCAGCCTCACCCGCGGCAAGTTCGAATACGATTATGGCGACACCGCCAAGCTCACGCCGCTGATGAAGATGTACACCCTGGGCCACGATTTCGTCCCCCCCGGAATTCACGCCGGCGGCCTGCGCTATCACGGCGCTTCGCCCCTGCTCAGCGCGCTCGTAGCGCAAGGCGTGATCGAGGCCAAGGCCTACCTGCAACTCCCGGTGTTCGATGCCGCGGTACAGTTTGCGCGGACCGAGGGCATCGTGCCCGCCCCCGAGTCCGCGCATGCCATTCGCGCCGCCGTGGATGAGGCCCTTGCCGCGCGCGAATCCGGCCGCTCCAAGGTGATCCTCTTCTGCCTCAGCGGCCACGGTCACTTCGATCTCGCGGCCTACGAGGCGTACCTCGGCGGCAAATTGCAGAACGGGCTACCGGCGTCCGCCGCCGTGTGACCCGCCGCCGCCGTGGAATCCGCCGCCGCCGCCGTGGAATCCGCCACCGCCGCCGTGGAATCCACCGCCACCGAACGAGCGGCCGCCGCCAAAGCTATGGCCACCGCCGCCGAACGAGCGGCCGCCGCCACCAAACGAGCGGCCGCCGCCGAAGCTGCGCCCGCCGCCGAACGTGCTGCGCGGCGCCGCATACGACCGGCCATACGATCCGCCGCTGTAGCTCCGCCCACCGGCAAACGAGCGGCTCGACCCGCCATAGGACCTGCCGCCGTAGCTCCGCCCGCTACTCAATGCCCGGCTCGATCCCGCATACGACCGGCCGTAACTCCGCGTACCTACGCTCCCGCCGCGGCTCGGCACCGCGTTCAACCCACGCCCGCCGGCATAGGTCCGGCTTCCGCCGAAGTGCTGCCAACCGCCTCCGGCCGTCGCGCCGCGCCCCGCTAGGGCGTTGCCGCCAACCCGTCCCCCGGCCGCCATCCCACCGCGCCCGGCGAGGGCGCTTCCGAAGCCTCGCCCGCCGCTGAATCCGCTGCGCGCGTAGCCGCCGCGCTGTGCGCCGATCCCCGTGCCGCGCACGAATCCGTTGCGCCCCATGTAATTTCCGCCGAACCGGCCGGCTACCGCCCGATTGGCATACGGCACGCCCAGCCGTTGATACGGATCGTGGCGCCACATCCCCCCGCCGAATCCGCCGTAATTCCGGCCGTACCATCCGCCCCACCCGAAGCGATTGAAAAATCCCGCGTGCATGAAAATCCCGCCGCCAAACCAGTTCGGAGCCCAGCCCCAGCCACCCCAGCCAAAGCCGCCCCAGCCCCATCCACCGAAGAGCCCGCCCAGGAAAATGCCCGGGCCCCAATCGAATCCGATGCCGATCGGAGGGTAATACAGCGGCGGATAATATCCCCACGCCGGCGGTCCCCAAACGTAATACGGGTTGTAATCCGGCACGTACACCACCTGCGGGTCCGCGGGCACGATCTCAATTGCCGTCTGCCCATCCTGCGTCTGCGTCTCGACCCTTTGGTCGGTGTTCGACTCCAGCTTCCCATTCGCCTGCGCGCGCTGCCGCATTGCTTGCACCGCCGCCATCACGTCCGCCTGCTGCGCCAGGAATGCGTTGCCCAGGTCGGTGGTCCAGTTAATGTCCGATGCCAGCCGCGCCAGCACGTCCGGAAAAGCCACCATCGCCTGAATGCTCGGGTCCCATGGCTGCTGCCGCGCCGCATCCATCAGTTGCTGCCCTTTCAGCCCGCTATTCTGCTGGAGCCACTGCTCCGCCTCCACCACCTCCAGCGGATACGTGCTCGCCACCAGCACCTGGCTCAGCAGATTATCCGGATACAGCGCCACCGGCGCCACCAGATCATCCAGTTGCTGCGGCGTGAGTAGTTGCGCCGGCTGCGCCGGCGCCTGCGCACCCTGCGGTGCCGGCCCTTCCGGCTGCGGATACGAAGTCTGCGCCAGCAACGGCTCCCCGCACAGAAACACCACCATCAGGCCGGAGCACAGGATGCTGACCCCCTTCTTCATTCTCCCGTGAACCACTTCGAGGTTTTCCATGCCACTACCCCCTGCCATTGAATAGCACGTACCCAGCCAACTTCCAACTCCATGATCTTCAAGCAGTTACACGCCGCCACCTAGCCCGGCTCCTGGCTGAAAACCACCACTCCGGTGTTTACTGGCCACCATGCTCAATTCTGGCCCTCTCCCGACGGTGCCGCCATGGGGACGCCGATCCCCACCGGCCGTCTGAAATCCGGCGTGCCGCCCGCCTTCCATCCGAACGGCTGCACCCGCGGCGACCGCCGACCGCCGCATCCCTGGTGCGGCTGCGGGTTCGCGTGGTACAGCATCCAATCCTCTTTCCCGTCCGGCGACTGGAAGAAGGCGCCATGCCCCGGCCCAAACGCCCCCGCCTTCGCCGATTCCCAGAACAGCGGCATGGGACTCTTCTTCCACGACGCCGCATCCAGCAAATCCGATCCTTCCCGCGCTTCCAGCATTCCCAGGCTGTAGTAATCCGTCCAGCACGCGCTCGCCGAGTAGATCACGAAAATCCGGTCGCCGTGCCGCAGCACCTCCGGCCCTTCATTCACGTCCAGGTGCGGCGGATCCGGCATGTTCACCCCCGGGCTCTCCTCCGGATCGCGACGCGCCGTCAGGTCGCCCACTTTCTCCCACGGATATTCCGGCGTCGAAATCTTCACCCGCGGCCCTTTGATGGTCCAGGGATTCGCCAGTTCCGCGATATACAAATTCTGCGCCCCGTTCACCGCGCCTTCCCATCCCGACCAGACCATATAGATCCGCCCGCGGTCTTCCAGAATCGTCGGGTCGATGGCCCAGTGGTCGCCCGCGTCCGCCACCTTCCCCTTCATCTTCCATTCGCCCGCCAGCGGATCCGCCGCGCCGTTCTCCAGCACCCAGATCCTGTGCGTCGCGTTCGTCCCCGCGTCCGCCGCGAAGTAGATGTACCACTTGCCCCGCAGGTAATGCAACTCCGGCGCCCAAATCCCCTTGGAATACGGTCCCGTCTCCGGCGGCGTCCAAAC
Organism: Acidobacteriota bacterium; assembly: GCA_021787555.1. Lineage (GTDB taxonomy): Bacteria > Acidobacteriota > Terriglobia > Bryobacterales > Bryobacteraceae > JAJYLS01. The sequence continues at coordinate 6,404 of JAJYLS010000275.1, forward strand.
GGTCTTTTCTTCCGCGTGCACCATGTCCTCGATGCGCCGCGTCTTCCAGATCCGCAGGTCCTTGCCGGTGGTGTGCATGAAATAGTAGAACCCGCCGCGATAGATCACCCACGGGTCCGGTCCGGAATTCATCAGCGGATTGACGAGCGTCTGCGCGCCCGCCAGGCCGCACGCCAGCACCGCCCAAACCGCCGCCCTCATCGCGCTACCCATGCGAGCGGCGCCAGCCCCGCCACCGCCAGCCCGATCAGCAGCCCCAAACTCTGCACTCCCGTCCTCCTATCCGAAAACCAATACGCATAAATCCCCTTCACCAGGTTGTTGCTAGCCGCTGCAATCAGAATCGCGCAAGCCGCTACCGCCAGCGACGTCGTTGTGCCGCCGCCCTGCGTCATCCCCATGATGAACGGGTCCACGTCGGTCACGCCCATCAGCCCCGCCAGCGTATACACGCCCGCCTTCCCCAAATACGTCACCGCCAGGTACGTCAGCACCAGCATCGCCACAAAAATCGCGGCGAAGAGGAAGGCTGCGCGCAGTTCCAGCGGATTCTTCGGCTCGTATTCCCGCTCGACCGGCCCCGTGTGCCCGTCCGGCAGCCGCGACCAGATCCATCCCGCCGCCAGCGCCGCCGCCGCGAGTGCCGCGAATGGCGCCGCCAGCATCGCCATCAGGTTCCGGTTGAAGATCGTCACCAGCCCCGCCAGCCGTACGTACATCATGCCCGAAGCGATCAGCGTCCCGCCGGCAAACAGGTGCGGCCGCTTCTCCCGCGGCGCCCTGCGCGCCAGCACCACCGTTGCCACGGTCGACGAATACGCGCCGCCCAGCAGCGCCGAAAGCAGCACGCCGCCCTGTCCCTTGGTCGCTTTCTGAATGACGTAGCTTCCGTACGAGACCGCGCTCACCGCCACCACCACCAGCCACGCCTTGGCCGGGTTGATGTGGAACGGCCCGAATTCCTGATTGGGCACCACCGGCAGAATCACCGCTGTCAGCAGCAGAAATTTCGTGAAGCTCAGGATCTCCTGCGGTGGAACTTTTTGCGTCAGCCCTTCGAGCGTGGTTTTCAGTTCCAGCAGCAGCACGCTCGCCACCGTCAGTGTGGTCGCGATCCAGAACTGCTCCCGATATACCAGCGCCGCCGCCACATACGTCGCCAGCGCCGACATCTCTGACGTAAACCCCGCCGATGCCGTCGTCCGCACCTTGTTCTGGTACGAGAGCATCAGGAACCCGCCCACCACCGCGAACCCCAGCACCACCGGCAGAATCTGCCCGCCCGCCAGCAGCGAGATGGCGTACGCGATCAGCCCGATCAGCGGAAACGTCCGCACCCCGCCGAACGAAAAGGGCGCGGTCCCGCCCTTGTGC
>JAJYLS010000276.1 GCA_021787555.1 Acidobacteriota bacterium
TTTCCTTGTACAGTCTATATTCTTTCGTTTCGCCTACGTAACTCTGGGTTCAGGTGCAACCATCAATTCGTGACTCTTGCTACAGTAGACGAGCAGAAAGCTTTTCCCCATGCCCCGGACCCTCGGTTTTCTCGCCTCAATCCTCGTCACCAGCGCCCTGTTGCCAGCTCAGCAGACCGTCTGGTTTACGCCGCTGCCACTTGTCCAGCATCCGATCGGTTATTTCGGTTCCACCGACTATCTGAGCCTCTTCACCCCAACCGCGCCTTGGCAACAGGCGGCTTCCCGTGTTCAGGTCTTCAAGCTCTACGAAGAGGGGGTGAATGCACTTTCCGACAGCGATCTAACCAACCTCATCACGAACCTCAAACAGCGCAATATCGCACTTGCTCTGGAGGCACCGGTCCTCTCATCCACAACCTGCGGAGCCGGAATCGAAGGATTCGGGGGTAGCTTTCTTTCCATTGCCCAACGCATCAAAGCCTTGGGCGGGACCCTGACTTACGTTGCCATGGAGCAGCCTTTTCAGTGGGGCAGTCTGTACACGGGGTCGAACTCCTGCCAATGGACCGCTCAGCAGGTGGCGACCAACGCACTCCTGGCAATCAATGAAGCCAAGACAGTATTTCCCGGCCTTTTGGTGGGAGATATCGCGGCCGTACCGCCTTTCCGGGACTCGTCCTCCGACTGGGCTACGGCGTACGGGGTTTGGTTTGACACCTGGCAGAGCCTGGCGGGGGCGCCGTTGGCGTTTTTCCATGTGGATGGCGACTGGACGGAGCCGAACTGGAAAGCGGCGGTGGCGGCGATCCGGCCGGTGGCGACCCGGCGCGGCATTCCGTTCGGCATGGTGTACAACGGCTTCATTACCGACGAGAGCGATGCCGCGTGGATGACGGCTGCGGAAAACCACTTCGTCGACTATGAAATCAATGATGGAAACCCACCGCCACACCAAGTGAACTTTCAGTCCTGGAATCCTTATCCGACCCACGTCCTTCCGGAAACCGACTCCACGGCCTTTACCTACTTGATCGATCGCTATTTCCGCACCCGTACCCAGCTCACCTTGACCAACACCGGATCGACACTAGCCGGTAAACTGTCGGCCGGTACGACTCCGGTACCGGGCGTCAATGTTCAGGTCACCGCCCAGCCGACCTCGGGGAGCGGAGCCGTCACCACATACACCATCACCGGGACCGTGCCAAACGAAGCCCGCACGGCGCTGGTGGGAGCACGCATCAATTCCGAATGCTACGCTTGCAACGGTCCGGCCGACCTGACCGTCTACAACTTTCAGTACAGCGAGTACAGCACGCTGGTCAACACGTGGGATTTCACGAATGGCATAACCGGGTGGTCGTTTGGTCCCGGTGCGCCGGTTTTCGATCCGCCGGGCGATCCGCCCTACACACAGGGGCTTCACATCACCGCTCAGGCAGGCCAAGCTGTCGGGTTGAATTCGTGGGCGTGTTCAGTCACGCCAGGAGCTCAGTTCACGCTGCAAATCACGGCCCGGGTCGCGCCGCTCTCCATTGGCAGCGGGTACTTTGCGTTGATCTGGTTTGACGCCTCCGGCAACGAGCCCTCCCGCGAGAAAAGCATGTTTCAACCACAAACTCTGCCGGTGGGCATTCCAACCACCGCCGCCGACGGCTCGTTCAGCATCAGCAATTCGCTGGATCCGAGTTTGTATCAAATCACCGCGGCCTATGCAGGCAGCAGCACGTTATGGCCATCCGTTAAGCGGATCCCGGATGTCGTCATCCTTCCGCCATCGGTTATTTCTGTGACGCCATTTGCCGGAGCGGGCACAAGCGCCATCTTCTCCGCCGTGTTCAGCGATCCCACCGGGTGGAGCAACATTGCCTCTGCCGAGGTCCTGATCAACGCCACTAGCTCTCCTCAATCAGGCTGTTCCATCCGTTATCTGCCGGCCTCTGGTGCTTTTCAATTGCTGGACGACGCCGGCACTTCCTGGTTATCCACGCTGTCTAATGACCAGTGTTCACTTTCCGGTGCGACTGCCTCCGGAGCCGGGAACAGCCTGACATTGACTCTACCGGTGAGCTTTACGGCGAGTTTCGGATCGCCGTCCCCTCAAAAGACAGTCTTCCTCCAAGCCACCGACTCGAATGGCGTAGTAGCACCGTGGACAGCCATGGGGGCCTGGTACCCAGTGAGTGGCGGCCAAAATTCGGGCGGCGCCTGCGCGCTAACGGTGTCGCCCACATCATTGGCCCTGCCTGGTGCAGGCGGCACAACGACGTTTACGCTGAGCGGTGGATCTTGCGCATGGGCAGCAACGCCCAATGCCTCATGGCTGACCTCGGCCGCAACGTCTGGCAGCGGTACGGGATTGACCGTCACGGCGGCGGCCAATACGACCGGTGTGCAACGCAGTGGCACAATTACGATCGGTGGCCAGACGGTTACGATAACGCAGGGCGCCAACAATCCATTGCAGATCCCCGCGCTGGTCTCGCTCAATCCCTTCCAGGGCACCGGCCCCAACGCCACCCTTACCCTGGTTTACTCTCATCCCAGCGGCTGGGCCGCCATCCAGAGTGCTGAGCTCATCGTGAACCCGCGCTGGGAGTCTAATACCCGTTCCGGCGGCTGCTATATCAAATACGCTCCTCACACCGGCCTCTTCAGCCTCATCGCCGACGACGGTTCCAGCGTGGCCGGCACCACCGCGCCAGGTTCCTCTACCAATATCTCCAATAGCCAGTGCACCCTCAACGCGGCGGGTTCCTCGGTCACCGGCAGCGGCAGCACTCTCACGCTTCTTGTTTCCCTCACCTTTTCCGGTTCCTTCACCGGCCAGCGCCACATCTGGATGCAGGCCGTCGATTACAACAACCTCAGCACCAACTGGCTGGTCTACGGCGTCTGGTTCCCTACCTCGACGACGGTCAACGCCATCCCCTGGTATCGCATCTACGATCCTTACTCCAACTCCTACCTGTACAGCGCGGATCCGAACGAGTACAACACTCTGGGAGCCCGCGGGTTCGCGTTGCAAGGCGTATCGGGGCTGGTGATGGACACGCCCACTTTCGTCGGCGGGATTTCCAATATCGCCTGGTACCGGGTGTATGTGAACTCCACCAGCAGCCATCTGTGGACGTCGGACCGGAACGAGTTTCTGACGCTGATCAACCAGCAGCAGGCCTATGTAGGCGAAGGGGTGGCGGCGTTTGTGATGCCGTACATCAACGCTCTAGGCCAAGTGTCGCCGCAGGTGACCAACACGATTCCGTTCTACCGGGCGGCGTATCAAGGGGCCAACCTCCACTTCTGGACCTCGGACCCCAACGAATTCTTCGATACCAATGGCGGGCATCTGCCGCCGGGATACGTCGGGGAAGGGATCGCGTGCTATATCTTCCCGGCGAGCGGCGCGCAATGGAGCAGTGCGCCTGCCACTTCGGCGCAAGGAAATGCCGCCGAACCAGCGATAGTCTCGGTAGCCAACGGCGCCAGCTACGCCTTGAGCGGCGTGGTGGCTCCCGGCCAGGTGCTGTCGATTTTCGGCCGGCATCTGGGCGGGCGGGTGTTGCTGAATGGCCGCCCCCTCGAGCCCGTTTCGGTTAAGGACAACGAAATCCGTGTGGTGATTCCGAAGGATCTGGCGGGCGCCGCGCAAGTGAGCCTCGAAATCGAGCACCGCGGGCACCACTCGAAGCCGGTAATGCTGGGCGTAGTGGCGGCCAATCCGGCGATTTTCGGCACGAACGAATATGGTCGTGGCAACGCGCAGTCGCAGAACGAAGACGGTACAATCAACAGCCCCGAGCATCCCGCGGCACGCGGCTCGGTGGTGACGCTCTACACCACCGGACTCGGCCCGCTGGATTCGGCGCTGGAAGTGCACATCGCTGGCCGGCCGGCGGAGGTGATTTCGACACACCTCTCGGCCACCCGGCCGGGCGTGATCGAGGTACAGGTTCGCGTGCCCTTTCTGATAGACCCCGCGCCGTTCCAGCCGGTCGTGCTGCACGTGGGCAACCTGTTCACCCAGCCCGGCGTGGGGCTCGCGATTCAGTAGCGCGCCCGCGCGTGGTCTTCCCAACAAAAGAATTTCTAGCCTCTTCGGCAGATTCGTGGCAGATTTTGCCGCAGTTTTGCGCATTTATAGGATTAGACGTGTGGCTGAAGATGATCAAGCCCAACGGAGGGATCGGGAAGTTTCTGAGTTTACTAGCGTTGGCGGGCGGCGCTTTCGAGGTGAGTTAGAACTCCGCCGTGCCGGCCGAAGTCCTTCGTAGGGTGTTCTGGAACCAGTAAATTCCTTACTGCGAGCAAAGATCCACTGAAGAGGGGAAAAGCGATGACGCGAAAAACGCTTTCGGCATTCATCACGGCGGCTGCCGCCATTTGTGCCCTGATTCTTGCCCCGGCCCTGGCATGGGCGGGCGTTCTGTTCAACTTCAGCGGTTTCTCGAGTACCAGCGGGCTCACGCTGGTCGGCAGTGCCGGAACCGTCTCAACGAGCGATGGGAAGGTGCTGCGCTTGACTCCCGCGACCAGCTACCAGACCGGCGCTGCGTATAGTACAACGGCCGTTCCGCTCGGAAGCAATGCCACTTTCAGCACGCAGTTCCAGTTCCGCTTTACCAGTCCAGGGGGTACGGACCCGGCCGACGGAATCACTTTCGTCTTGGCAACCAGCACCAGCGGGCTGGGCACGACCGGCGGAGCCATCGGTTACGGAGGCCTCGGCGGCAACAGTGTGGCGATTGAGTTCGACACTTACAACAACGGATCCAACGACGGCAACAGCAGCAATCACGTGGCCATCGACGTGAACGGCGTCTTAACAGAGACCGCGCTCGTCAACGTGTACGGTAATGGGTCCTGCGGTTTTCCGAGCGGCAGTCCTGCGCAGAATTCCAATAGCGTACCTGGCTGCATGTCCAACGGGCAACTATGGACCGTAAACATCAGTTACGACGGAGCGCACCTGACCGTAACGCTCAGCGATCCCACCGAGAGCACGACCTTTACCGCGCTGAACAACTACGCGATCAACCTGGCCTCCATTCTCGGTCAGAACACAGCGTTTGTAGGATTCACGTCGGGCACTGGAGGCGGTTGGGAAAACCATGACATCGTGAACTGGACGTTCTCCAACACAGCGCAGATTTCCGGCAATCCGCCGGCCACTGTCTTTACCACTCAAACGCCTCCCTCGGATTACTCTTGCCCCAGTACAATGCCACCTGCGGCGACGAGCATCACCACCTCCACTGCCAAACTCTACCTCTACACCCTTATCAACTCGCTTCAGGTGGGAGACGTCATTTCGAATCAGTGGACCGAGCCCAATGGGACGACCTACCAAACCAAGACCTATAACGCGATCTCGTCACCAGGGAATTATTGCACCTGGAGTGAACTCGACATCGCTTCTAATCCGCCGGCTTCGCTGCCGGGAACCTGGACGGTCAATATTTCTGTGAACAGTACGGTCCTGAAGACCGTGTCGTTTACAATTGCCGCGCTCGGCCTGACGATCAACCAGGTTGACACCAGCAAGTGTCCTACGATTACCGTTACCGCGACAGTGACGGACGCAACTGGCGCCCCTATCTCCGGGCTAACTTCCAGCAATTTCACTTTAAAAGAAAATGGAACGGTTCGGCCGGTGACCGTGACTCAGATCGGCACCGCAGGAGGCGGGAATGGGCTGTCGATAGCATTGGTGGTGGATCGAAGTCTGTCGGTCGACCAATACCTCTCGGGTATGGAGTCTGCGGCGGAGACGTTTGTCAACAGTCTACCAGCCAGCACTGCCGTGGCACTCTATGCAGTCGAAAACCAGGCTACCTTAGTACAGGATTTCACCACGGATAAGACCTCAGTTGATACGGCGATCACGAATCTGCCCCAAATTGGCGCGGGCTGGTCACCTATTTTCGATACCACGGAGATGGCCACGGAGGGGTTAGCCGTTCGACCGGGCCGGCGCGCGATCGTGCTCATCACGGACGGTGACGATAATGCAAGCACCGAGACGCTTTCCGCATTGATCCAGTTGGCGAACTCCGACGTGGCCACCATTTACACCATCGGTTTTGGAGACACCGCCCCGGGAGTCGGTGCGGGTGCCCAGCAGAACCTGGAACAACTCGCCAGCGGCACCGGTGGAAGTTACAATGAGGCGGGATTGGATACCACCGCGTTGGCTGCCATCCTCTCGTCCTTGAGCCAGCAGATCCAGGGCAAGATTCAATATCAAATCACCTATACTTCGGCGAGCTCCGCCCCTTCCAACATCATCGACCTCGTGGCGACCTCTGGCGGCCAAACCAGCCCGGATGTGACGCAGACGGTCGCCGGTTGTACGCCATCGTCGTGCTCGTTCACCGCCTCTCCCACGAGCGCCGCATTCGGCGGTTTGGCTGGTTCAGGCGCAGTTACAGTCGGCACCACGGCAGGCTGCAATTGGACTGCAACCAGCAATAGCCCTGATTGGATTTCTATCGTCTCGGGTGGTTCGGGGAGCGGCAATGGAACTGTTAATTATTCCGTGGCTCCCAACGGAACAGGCTCGCAGCGCACCGGCACCATGACGGTCGCCGGCCAGACTGTCACCATTACCCAGGGTGCCAATAATCCGTTACAGATTCCCGCGCTGATGTCGCTCAATCCCTTCCAGGGGACCGGCTCCAACGCCACCCTCACGTTTGTCTTCGTGCATCCCAGCGGATGGGCCGCCATCAAGAGCGCCGAATTCATCATCAACCCACGCTGGGAGGCCAACACCCGCTCTGGCGGCTGCTATATCAAGTACGCTCCCGCAACCGGCCTGTTTACGCTCATCGCCGATGACGGCTCCACCGTCGCCGGCACCACCGCTCCGGCTTCTTCCGTCAACATTTCCAACAGCCAGTGCACCCTCAATGCCTCTGGCTCCTCGGTCACCGGCAGCGGCAACAGCCTTACGATAGTCGTCTCCCTCACCTTCTCCGCTTCCTTCACCGGCCAGCGCCACATCTGGATGCAGGCCGTCGATTACAACGATCTCTCCACCAACTGGCTGGTCTACGGCGTCTGGTTCCCTACCGCCACCAGCGTCAATGCCATTCCCTGGTATCGCATCTACGATCCCTTCTCCAACTCCTATCTCTACAGCGCCGATCAGAACGAGTACAACACGCTGGGCACGCGCGGGTTCGTGCTCCAGGGCATCTCGGGCCTGGTGATGGATAGCCCCACATTCGTCGGAGGCGTTTCTAATATGGCCTGGTACCGCGTGTTCGTGAATTCCACCAGCAGCCATCTGTGGACCTCGGACCGGAACGAATTCCTAACGCTCATCAATCAGCAGCAGGCCTATGTGGGAGAGGGCGTGGCGACATTCGTGATGCCCTACATCAATGCGTTGGGACAGGTGTCACCGCAGGTGACTAATACCATTCCGTTCTACCGGGCAGCCTACTATGGGGCCAACCTGCACTTCTGGACGTCGGACCCCAACGAGTTCTTCGGCACGAATGGGGAGCACCTTCCGGCCGGATACTTTGGCGAAGGCATCGCCTGTTACATCTTCCCGGCGAGTGGTGCGCAGTGGAGCAGCGTCCCCAGCGCGCCTCTCGTCACCGCCACGGCCACCACTTCTGCGCAAGCGGATGCCGCCGCGCCGGCGGTTGTGTCGGTGGCCAACGGCGCCAGCTACGCCTTGAGCGGCGTGGTGGCTCCCGGCCAGGTGCTGTCGATTTTCGGCCGGCATCTGGGCGGGCGGGTGTTGCTGAATGGC
>JAJYLS010000277.1 GCA_021787555.1 Acidobacteriota bacterium
GATACCAGTTCCGAAAAGTACAGGATTTGGTCCGCCATCCAAAAAGCCTGCCAAACCCAATATGGCGCATCGCGGCGTGAAGAGGCAAGGAAAAAGAAGAAGCCGGGAGTCAGAAGACAGGAGTCAGGAGGGCGCGCTCCGGCATTCTGACTCCTGGTTTCTGACTCCTGACTTCTGCTAACGTAAGCCTTCATGCTGGCCCCATCCCCCTGGACCCCCGATTCCTGGCGCGCGCGGCCCGCCTTGCAGCAGCCGGAATACCCCGATCCGGCGGCCCTGGAGCGCGTGTTGGGGGAACTGCGGGTCCTACCGCCGCTGGTCACCAGTTGGGAAATCGTGCAGCTTCGCGAACTGCTCGCCGAGGCGGCCGCCGGCCGGCGCTTCATCCTCCAGGCCGGCGACTGCGCCGAGCGCTTCGTGGACTGCACCTCGCCGCGCATCACCAACAGCTTGAAAGTGCTCATCCAGATGAGCCTGGTGCTGGTGGTGGGGGCGCAGAAGCCGGTGACCCGCATCGGCCGCTTCGCCGGCCAGTACGCCAAGCCGCGCTCCGCCAGCGAGGAGATCCGGGATGGCTTTTCCCTGCCCTCCTATCGCGGCGACATCATTAACCGGCCGGAATTCACCGCCGCCGCAAGGGCGCCCGACCCCGACCTGCTGCTGCGCGGCTACGAGCGCGCCGCGCTGACCCTGAACTTCATCCGCGCGCTGGTCAAAGGCGGCTTCGCGGACCTGCACCATCCCGAATACTTCGACCTCGATTGGGTGCGGCATTCGTCCCAGGCCGACGAATACCACCGCATGGCCTCGACCATTCGCGAAGGGCTGAGTTTCATGGAGAACGTGCTCGGGGTGCGCGCCGGGGAAAGCGACCGCATCGACTTCTTCGCCGCGCACGAAGCCCTGCACCTCGACTATGAATCCGCACAAACGCGCCGCGTGCCGCGCCGCCCCGGCTGGTTCAACCTGACGACGCACTTTCCCTGGGCCGGCCTGCGGACCAACCAGCCCGACGGCGCGCACATCGAATACCTTCGCGGGATCGAGAACCCCATCGGGGTGAAAGTGGGGGCCGGATTCACGCGCGAGCAGGTGGCGCGCTGGCTCGACCTGCTCGATCCCCAGCGCATGCCCGGCCGGCTGACGCTGATTCACCGCTTCGGCGCGCAGGGGGTCGGCGACGGGCTCCCGCGGCTGATCGAAGCCGTCCGCGCCGAGGGCGGCTTGGCGCTGTGGATCTGCGATCCCATGCATGGCAACACGCAGCTCACGGCCGCGGGCGTCAAGACGCGGTGCTTCGAAGATATCGCCTCCGAGATCGAGCAGGCTTTCGATATCCATCGCGCCTACGGCCAGCGGCTGGGCGGCGTGCACCTGGAGGTCACCGGCGAAAACGTTACCGAGTGCATCGGCGGCGCGCGCGGGCAGAGCGAGGCAGACCTCAGCCGGGCCTACGAATCGGAAGTGGACCCGCGGCTGAACTATGAGCAGTCGCTGGAGCTGGCTTTCCTGATTGCCCGGAAGATGAAGAACGGCTCGTAGCTACTTTCACGCCGCCGCCATCTTGAGCGCCTTCACGCGGTCGCGGAGCTGCGCCGCTTTCTCGAACTCGAACTGGCGCGCGGCTTCGCGCATCTTCTCTTCCAGCTCGCCGATGAAGCGCACGCGCTGCTCGGGCGTCAGGTTGTCCACTTCTTCGTCCGACTCGAGCGGCACCGTCACGTAATCGGCCTCCGCCATCGCCACCAGGCTCATGTCGATGGGCTTCACAATTGACTGCGGCACGATGTTGTTGAGTTCGTTATAGTCCACCTGGATCTGCCGCCGCCGCGCGGTCTCCTCCAGCGCCTTTTTCATGCTGTCGGTCATCACGTCGGCGTAGAGGATGGCGTGGCCCTCGACGTGCCGCGCCGCGCGGCCGATGGTCTGGATCAGCGAGCCCGACGAGCGCAGAAAGCCCTCCTTGTCGGCGTCCAGGATCGCCACCAGCGAGACCTCCGGTAAATCCAGGCCCTCGCGCAGCAGGTTGATCCCGATCAGCACGTCGAACTCGCCGCGGCGCAGGTCGCGCAGGATCTTGATGCGGTCGAGCGTGCTCACCTCGGAATGCAGGTAGCGGCAGCGCACCCCCACCTCCGAGTAATATTCGGCCAGGTCCTCGGACATGCGCTTGGTCAGCGTGGTCACGAGCACGCGCTGGTTGTGTTCGGCGCGGCCCCGGATCACGCTCAGCAGGTCGTCGACCTGCCCCTTCACCGGCCGGATTTCCACGCTGGGGTCCACCAGCCCGGTCGGGCGGATGATCTGCTCCACCACCACGCCGGCGGATTTGGTCAGTTCGTACGGCCCCGGCGTAGCAGAGACGTACACCACCTGGTTGACGCGGTGCTCGAACTCCTCGAAGGTCAGCGGCCGGTTGTCCAGCGCGCTGGGCAGCCGGAAGCCGTGCGCGACCAGCACCTCTTTCCGGGAGCGGTCGCCGTGATACATGCCGTGCAACTGCGGAACGGTCTGATGGCTCTCGTCGATGTAGATCACCGAGTCGTGCGGCAGGTAATCGAGCAGCGTGGGCGGCGGCTCGCCCGGCAGCCGCCCGGAAAAATGCCGTGAGTAGTTCTCGATACCATGGCAGTAGCCGATCTCTTTCATCATTTCGAGATCGAACATGGTGCGCTGCCATAGCCGCTGCGCCTCGATCAGCTTGCCCTGCTTTTCCAGCTCCTTGTGCCACCACTCCAGCTCCGTGCGGATGCTGTCCATGGCGCTGAGCTTGGTCTCCTCGCTCATCACGTAGTGCGTTTTGGGATAGATCGGCAGCCGCACGTAGGTCTGCTTCACCTGCCCCAGCAGCGGATCGATCTGCGAGAGGCTTTCGACTTCGTCACCCCACAGCTCGATGCGGTAGGCATAATCGTCGTAGGTGGGATACACCTCGATCACGTCGCCGCGCACGCGGAAGGTGCCGCGGCGGAAATCGGCGTCGTTGCGGTCGTAGAGGATCTCCACCAGCTTCGAGACAATCTGGTTGCGCGAGATCTTCTGCCCCTTTTCCAGCATGAGCAGCATGCCGTAGTACGCTTCGGGCGAGCCGAGACCGTAGATGCAGCTCACGCTGGCCACGATCACGCAATCGCGGCGCTCGAACAGACTCTTGGTGGCGGAGAGGCGCAGCTTGTCGAGCTCGTCGTTGATGGTGGCTTCCTTCTCGATGTAGACGTCGCTTGAAGGAATGTAGGCTTCCGGCTGGTAATAGTCGTAGTAGCTGACGAAGTATTCGACCGCGTTTTCCGGAAAGAACGCTTTAAACTCGTGGTAAAGCTGGGCGGCAAGCGTCTTGTTGTGGGCCAGCACCAGCGCCGGGCGGCCGATGGTCTCGATGACCTTGGCCACGGTGAACGTTTTGCCCGACCCGGTGACGCCCAGCAGGACCTGGTGCTGCTCGCCGTCGCGGACGCCGCGCACGAGCTCGCCGATGGCATTCTCCTGGTCCCCGCGCGGCCGATACGGGACCGCCAGCCGAAACCCCATACTTCCAGGTTACACTCGGGGAAGTAATGATTCACCACAGAGCCACGGAGAACGCAGAGTTTCCACAGAGACCCATAAGAGTTTTCTCCGTGCTTCCTCTGTGCTCTCTGCGTCTCCGTGGTGCAACGCGGGCTTCTCATGCGTAAAGATCCCGTTCGCATCGCCGCGCCCGTGGGGCTGTTCGTGGTGCTGTATTTCGTCGCCACGCTGCTCTTCGTGCCGCTCTTCGAATGGGTGGTAGCCTATCCCGCGGGCGTCCTGGTAGCCGGTCTTTTCGCCGCGCTTTTTGCCAACTGGCTGGGGCTGCGAATCTTCGAGAACCGGCATATCGTCGAGGTTGGCCTGTGGCTGAACCGCGCCTCGGCCGACAACCTGGTATTCGGCCTGCTGGGCGGAGCCGGCGCCGCGTGCGTTGCGCTGGTGCCGCCGCTGGTCTTCCACGCCGCGCATTTTGCCGCGACTCCCGCCGAACGGCCATCGTGGATGGCCGTGGTAAACGTGCTCCTTTTTCTCCTGCCGGTCGGCGTCCTGGGCGAGGAACTGCTCTTCCGCGGCTACGCTTTCCAGCATTTGCTGGCTTCCATCGGCCCCTGGGCCACGATTCTTCCGGTGGGTATTCTTTTCGGAGTGATGCATGGCGGCAATCCCAACGCCACCCGGCTGGGCATCGCCAACACGGCCGGGTTCGGCATTCTGTTCGGTTACGCTTATTTGCGCAGCCGCGACCTGTGGCTCCCCATCGGCCTGCACTACGGTTGGAACTTTACATTACCGCTGTTCGGGGCCAGCCTGAGCGGGCTTAGAATGAAGATAACGGGCTACGAGCTATCGTGGACCGCCGGCAGAGTGTGGAGCGGCGGCGGCTACGGTCCGGAGGGCGGCGTGCTGGCCTCCGCGGCTTTGGTCGCGCTATGGGTGTTTCTGTGGAAGGCTCCCATCCGCCGGCAGTTCTCACCGCTGACGGATCCGCCCGTGGAGAGTGCCGCATGCGAGCAGCCGCCACGATTGTCGTCCTGAGTCTGCTGGCTCCGCTCGGGTTCGCCGCGAAAAATCTGACGGTGGAAGACCGCATCGAACTGGTGCGCGGCCTCATGGCCGAATACGCCACCGCGAAGGGCACGCTGCCGCGCGCCAAGAGACCGCTCGAATTCAATTCCGACGGGACATTCGATTTAGCCGCCTGGCAGAAGGCGGCCCACAACTACGGGCCCGCCGCGCGCGCCGGCGACCGGGTGCAGATCACCAAAGTCACGATCGAGAGCGACCGCATCGTGTTCCAGATCAACGGCGGCTTCAACGGCGGCCGCCACTGGTATCAAGGGGTTCAGGTGGAAGGGCCGGTCAGTACCGATGCGCCCATCGGCGGTTACGGCGATGCCAACGCTCCCGGCGGCACCAACATCGCGCTCGTGTTTCACAAGCCGCTCGAGTCGATCACAGCGGCGCAGGTCAAGAAGATGCTGACGCCGGTGCTGGACTTCGACAAGCGTACCGCCACTCAACTCTACGCCGAAAGCCTGCCCCCGGCCGTGCAGAAGGCCATCAAGGAAAAGCGCGTGGTGGAGGGCATGAACCACGACCAGGTGCTCCTGGCCATGGGCCATCCGGCGCACAAGTCGCGCGAGGAGAAGGATGGCATGGAGCTCGAAGACTGGGTCTATGGCACACCTCCGGGCAAAATCACTTTTGTCACGTTTAACGGCGATAAGGTGATCAAAGTCAAAGTCGACTACGCCGGCCTGGGCACCGAAGTGAAGTAGCGTACCCGGGAGCCTAACGCTTCGGCCGCCGGCGCGTCTATGCTCCGAGGACGTGCCTATGAAAACGGACCGCTTTTGTCATCTCTCCGCGGGCGTGCTTCTGCTCGCCTGGCTCATCGTTCCGCACGGCGCCGAGGCCGTGGCCGCACGCAGCCGAAACCTCGACATCAGTTTTGAAGGCAATGCCGAGCACTGCGCAGATCTCCAGGCGCGGTCCGGCGGCGAACTCGCCCGCGCCGCCGAGACGTTTACGCTGACTCGCGCCGAAGCGCCGATTCTAAAGATCGACGATGCCGCCGGGCGCGGCGTCGTCCGGGTGCGCGGCTGGGACCGCCCGGACTACGGCGTCGAAGTGTGCAGATTTGCCGCCGGCACGGATCGCGCCGCCGCCGAGCGGCTTTTGCGCGACATCTCCGTAAGCCGCAGCGCCGGCCGCTTTTCTACCGCCGGTCCGTCCGGGGAAGCGGGCAACTGGCAGGTCTACTTCATCGTGCATGCGCCCAAGAATGCCAGCCTGGATCTCGAAACCAAGAACGGCCCGATCAGCGTGGCGGACGTCAGCGGGAATGTCAATGCCCGCGCCATGAATGGGCCGCTTTCCATTCACGATTGCTCGGGCACCATCGACGTGCACACTTCCAATGGGCCGATCGCCTTCAGCGGCGGCGCCGGCGAAGTGCACCTCAACGCGCGCAATGGCCCGATCTCGCTGAAGCTCTCGGGCGAGATATGGAACGGCCCGGTGCTCGAAGCGCGCACGGTCAACGGTCCGGTAAGCCTGGAGGTGCCGGAGGCGTTTCATTCCGGGATTCGCGTGGAATCCGACGGCCATGCGCCCATCAGTTGCCGGCTGGAAGCCTGCCGCGCCGCCCGGACGAATGCCGCGTCGAGAACGCACGTGTTGCAACTCAACGGGTCGCAGGAAGTGGTGCGCCTCTCGACCGGCAACGGACCGGTTTCTGTCCAGGGCCCGAGGCACAGGGGCCGGCAGATTTAAGGGTGGCGGCCGGTTCGCCTCGCGGCCGCGGCCTATAATTGGACATGCGCATCCGTTGTCTGGCCGCTCTTGGTGTGTTTGCGGCCTGCCTTTCGGCCCAGACCGTGCTGCGGCCGGCGCGTGTTTTCGACGGCGAAGCCATGCACGCGGGCTGGGCCGTGCGGGTGAGCGGCGAACGCATCGAGGCGGCCGGGCCTGCCGCTACCATCGATGCCGGCGGGGCGAAGGTGATCGACCTGCCCGGCGCCACGCTCATGCCGGGGCTGGTGGAAGGCCACTCCCACGTGATGCTGCATCCCTATAACGAAACGCCCTGGAACGACCAGGTGGCACGCGAGGGCCTGGCCTTGCGTGCGGCCCGCGCGGTGAACCATCTGCACGCCACCCTCATGGCCGGCTTCACCACCATTCGCGATCTCGGCACCGAGGGCGCGGGCTATGCCGATGCCGAGTTGAAGCAGGCGGTGGATGAGGGCATCGTTCCCGGCCCGCGCATGCTGGTGGCCACGCGCGCCATCGTGGCCACCGGAGCCTACGGCCCCAAGGGCTTCGCGCAGGAATGGCGCGTGCCGCAGGGCGGAGAAGAGACCAGCGGCCCGGACATCATCCGGGTGGTGCGCGATCAGATCGCGCACGGCGCGGACTGGATCAAGATTTATGCCGACTACCGCTGGGGCCCGCACTCCGGCTCGCATCCCACCTTCAGCGAGCAGGAGCTGAAGTGGGCCGTGGAAACCGCCAGGAGTGCCGGAGTGCCGGTGGCAGCGCATGCCACCACCGAAGAAGGCATCCGCCGCGCCGTCCTGGCCGGAGCGGAAACCATCGAGCATGGCGATGGCGCCACGCCCGCGGTGTTCAAGCTGATGATCGAGCATCGCGTGGCCCTTTGCCCAACCCTCACGGCGACTGAAGCCTACGCCGAATATTCCGGCTGGAAGAAGGGCCAGCCGGCGCCGCCCAGCGTGGCGGAGAAGCGCGCCATGTTCAAAGCGGCCCTGGCCTCCGGCGTGACCATCCTCAGCGGCAGCGATGTCGGCGTTTTTGCGCATGGCGAGAACGCGCGCGAAATCGAGCTCATGGTGGAATACGGCATGCCGCCGGTCGAAGCGCTGGAATCGGCCACTTCCGTGGCCGGCCGGGTCCTGCACATGGAGATCGGCGAGGTGAAGCCGGGTAAGTTCGCGGACCTGATCGCCGTAAGCGGCGATCCGGTCGAGGACATCTCCGCGCTCCGCCGCGTCCGATTCGTCATGAAGGGCGGCGTGGTTGTGAAGCAGTGAGGCGCGTTGCAAAGCAGTTGGGTTTAATGTAAGTGTGGTACACAGCACCCTTCGTTTCCGGGGAGACCGTGGCGCAAATGTCTATTCGTGACATTTCGAACTTTCTTGCCTGCTCTCCGCCCCTGCCGGTATCCTTCTTATTCTTAGTCCGAAGTTCCACCTCTGAT
>JAJYLS010000278.1 GCA_021787555.1 Acidobacteriota bacterium
CGAAAACCGGATAGGCCGGCGGAACGGCCGTCTTCCTGGCCTTGATCCGCTGGGCCGCCGCGGGAGCCAGCGCGAGTTGAAGCATGCGCGCCACCTTTTCCACCACCTCGTCCTGTGCCGTGGGATCGGGAAAACCGGCGCGGATGGTTTCGCTGCGCAGTTGGGTCGCCGTGCGGCTGTCGACCAGGTTGATCAGCACCTGCACGCGGCTGCCGGCCAGGCGATCCACGCTGCCGGTGATGGCCAGATTGGCGCCCAACACCCGGCCGGCATCCCGCGCGCCCAGCACGCCCTCGCTGCGAACGTCGCTGGCCGGCACCACCACCAGCGCGCCCTGGAACTGCTCCAGTCGCGTGAGCGCATTGCTTACCACTTCCGTCAAGCCCTCCGCCAGCGCCTGATTGGCGCGGTCGCCTCCGATATTCGTGAAAGGGAGGACGGCGATGCGCTTCACCGCGGCGATATTGCGCGTGTGCAGCCAGCCGGAGACGCGTTGCGGAATGCGGCCAGCCATGACCGCAGCGGCCAGTGCGCATGCCAGCGCGGCCGCTGCCAGCCACCGCGGCCGCCGGCGCCGGAAAGCCTGCGCCTCGGTTGCGGTCTCCTCCTGCGAGGGCGACGGGTCGCTCTCGCCGGCGACGCGCCGAAGATCGGACGCCAGATCGCCGGCCCTCTGGTAGCGCGCCCCCGGGTCCTTTTCGAGCGCCTTGGCCACCACCGGCTCCAGCGCCCGCGGGACATCCCGGCGAATCGCGCTCAACGCCGGCGCGGGCGTGTATAGGAGCTCATGCAGGATACCCGCCGTGTGCGCTCCGCGGAACGGCGTCTCGCCGGTGAGGCACTCGAACATTACCACGCCCAGCGAGAAGATATCGGACCGCTCGTCGGCGTCCTTCCCCTGCGCCTGCTCCGGAGACATGTACAGCGGCGTGCCCAAAGCGCGCCCGGGATCGGTCACGCGGTCCGCCTCGCCGCCCTCGGTGATTCTGGCGAGGCCGAAATCGGCAATCTTGACCTCGCCTTCCTCGGTGAACAGGATGTTGGAGGGCTTGATATCGCGATGCACAATCCGATGCCGGTGCGCGTGCGCCAGCCCTTCCGCAATTTGCAACGCCCACCGCAGGACTTGCCGGATGGGAAGCGGACTCCCGGCTGACCTGCGGGCCTCCAGCTTCTGCCTCAGGTTCCCTCCGGGAAGGTATTCCAGCACCAGAAATTTGTAGTCGCCGGTATCCTCCATCCCGTAAATCGTGGCGATATGCGGGTGGTTCAGAGCGGAGATGGCCCGCGCCTCCTGCTGAAAACGGACGACCTTCTCCGGAGCATTGGCCACGTGAGGCGGCAGGAATTTCAGAGCGACCAGGCGGCCCAGATCTCGGTCGCGCGCCTGGTAGACCACGCCCATACCGCCTTCGCCCAGTTTCCTGGCGATCTCATAGTGCGAAATCCCGGGCTGCCCGGCCCACGGTGGATCGGTGCCCGACGACATGGCGCCTTCCATTGGACTCTAGTGTACAGCAGGCCCGGTCGCGTGGCCCCTCGGGTTTCTACTCTAGGACCGCCCCCGCGCGCCGCAGCGCCGCTTCGATTCCCTCTTTCGTCAGCCCTGTGCTGATAAATACCTCCTGCCGCGCCCCCGCGCTCAGGGCGATCGCTTTCCAGCCGTTTTGCGTCGGGACCGTCACCCGGATTTTGACTTTGCCTTTGGCATCGCGCACCGGCCGGATCACGCCCGGGATCACCGAGCGGATCTCCGGGTTGGCAGCCAGCAGTTCTTCCAGAATCGCGCGGAGCCCGTCGATGATGCTGTGCTCGATTTTGAGCCGGTCCTTGGCCGTGCGCAGCCGCATAATGGATCGATCGTCCAAAATTATAATAACTGTAGATGGCCCGCCAAATTACTTTGATTCCTGGAGACGGCATCGGCCCCGAAGTCGCCGATGCCACGGTGCGCGCGGTCGAGGCCGCGGGCGCGTCCATAGAATGGGAGCGCGTCGAAGCCGGAGAACACGCCCTCGCCGAGTACGGCCGCCTCATTCCCGACGAAGTCTACGCCTCGCTCGAAGCCACGCGCATCGGCTTGAAGGGCCCCACCGCCACACCCATCGCTGGCGGCCACCAGAGCATCAACGTGGCGCTGCGCAAGAAGCTCGGGCTGTATGTGAATTTCCGCCCGGTGCGCATGCTGCCGGGCCTGAAAACGCGCTACTGCGATGTGCCGCTGGATATGGTCATCTTCCGCGAAAATACGGAGGACCTCTACGCCGGTCTGGAGCACGAAATAATTCCCGGAGTGGTGGAAAGCCTGAAAATTATCACGCACAACGCCTCCATGCGGATCGCGCGCGCCAGCTTCGAGTACGCCCGGCACGAGGGCCGTTCGAAGGTCACGGCCATTCACAAGGCCAACATTATGAAGCTCAGCGACGGCCTCTTCCTGAAGTGCTGCCGCGAAGTCTCCGCGGAGTTTCCCGAGATCGACTACCAAGAGCTGATCGTGGACAACGCCTGCATGCAACTCGTCATGCGCCCGGAAAAGTTCGACATCCTGGTGATGCCGAATCTCTACGGTGACATCATTTCGGACCTGGCCGCCGGCCTGGTGGGCGGTCTGGGAATCGTTCCCGGCGCCAACATGGGCGACCACCATGCCATCTTCGAAGCCGTGCACGGCACCGCCCCCGACATCGCCGGCAAGGGCCTGGCGAATCCCACGGCGCTGATGCAATCGGCGGTGCTGATGCTGGAGCACATCGGCGAGCGGGAGCCGGCCGCGCGCCTGCAAGCCGCACTCCGGCAGGTCTACGCCGCCGGCGAGCACCTCACCGGCGACGTCGGCGGACGAGCCAGCACCGCGGAATTCACCGATGCGGTGATCGCGGAGATCGCGCGGGTGCGCGAGCCGGCCGAAGTAGGCGACTAAAGCGGTCACGCCGGCGGCAAATTTTCTTTGCCCCATTCAAATCAATACCTTGCGCCGTCCGAACCGCCTTTTTCAGGCTCGAAATTTGGAAACCGCTCCGTATAATGAAGACGTAAGTCGTAACGCAGGGTTTTAACCTGCCATGCTGGCATCCTGCCGGCATTTCCGCAAGAAAGTAGATATCCGCCTGCGCGCAAGCGGTTTTTCGCGCTAACTTACTGATTCTGGTAGATAGCCCTCCCAAAAACCGCTTGCACGCAGGCGGTTGGCTTCGCCCCAAACGCAAAACCGGCGCTCCACCGCCGGTTCTGGCGAATAAGTCCTATATTCCTGTATCAGGAACGGCGGCCGGCCGCCGGTTTGGGTTCGTTTCTGCAACCACGCCGCACAAGATTCAGCTTGGGCTCCGCATCGACTTCTGATATAACGGGAGCCGAAACCATGGATAGAAGAGACCTGCTGACACTCGCCGGCGGTGTCCTGGCGGGGGGCGCCGCGCATCCGCTGCTGCGGGCGGCGCCGCCGGAGCAAGCCAAGCCCGGCCTGCGCGTATTCGACGCGCGCGCGTTCGGCGCCGCGGGCAACGGCACGGCCCTCGATTCCCCCGCCATCAACGCGGCCATCGACGCCTGCCACGCGGCCGGCGGCGGCGTGGCCTATGTGCCGCCCGGTGTCTACCGCTCCGGCACCGTCGTTCTGAAAAGCAACGTCACGCTGTACCTGGAAGCCGGCGCCACGCTGCTGGGCAGTAAAGACCTGGCCGACTACACGCCGCAGCCGGGACCGCCGGGCAGGGGTGACGCCAACCAGAAGCATCTGATTTTCGCGCGCGACGCCGAGAACGCCGGGTTGGCCGGACCCGGCCGCATCGACGGCCAGGGGCCGGCCTTCTGGGTACCCAGCGGGCGCAAAACGCCGCCGCCCGAGGACGCCTGGCGCGACGTGGCCACCTACGATTGGAAGCCCACCGATCGCGCATCGCCGCTCCTCGAATTCGTGGGCTGCCGCCATCTCCGCATCGAGGACGTGCGCATCGAAAACGCCTCCGGCTGGACGCTGCGGCCCATCAACTGCGATAACGTCGTGATCCGCGGCATCGGCATCAAGAACCCGGTGATCGGGCCCAATACCGACGGTATCGACGCCACCGGCTGCACCAACCTGTTCATCTCCAACTGCCACATCGACACCGGCGACGACGCCATCTGCCTCAAGAGCGAGAACCCCTACGGCGGCGAGCCGCGCATCAGCCGCAACATCGTCATCGACAACTGCGTGCTCACCTGCTGCTGCAACGGCCTCAAATTCGGCACCGCCACGCGAGGCGGCTTCGAAAACGTCACCTTCAGCAATTGCGTCATCGCCAATGACGACGTGCCCCTGAACGCCCGGGTGATTTCGGGCATCGCGCTGGAAATGGTGGATGGCGGCTGGATGGAAGGCGTGGTCATTTCGAACGTCCGCATGCAGCGCGTGCGCACGCCGATCTTCATCCGCCGCGGCGCCCGGCGCTTGCGGCCCGACGGAACGCCCGGCACGCTGCGCGGCGTCATGATCGAGAACGTGCACGCCACCGGCGCCATTCTCACCAATTCCATCACCGGCGTGCCCGGCTTCGATGTGGAAGACGTGACCCTGCGCGGCATCCGCGTCGATAGCCAGGAGGCCGGCCGCGAGGAGTGGGCCGGCCGCCCCATCCTGGAGGTCGAGCGGGCGTATCCGGAGGCGCGCATGTTCGGGCGGCTTCCCGCCTACGGCTTCTATTGCCGCCATGTCAACGGCCTGCGCCTCGAAGACGTGGTCATGGGAGCCGCCGCCGGCGAGCAGCGCCCGGCCGTGGTGTGCGACGACGTGAAGCGGATCGAGATTCTGGGGCTGCGCGGCGCTGCCGCGGGGCCGCAACCCGTCATCCGGCTCATCGATACGCAACAAGCCTGGATACACGGCTGTGCGGCGCCCGAAGGCGCCGCCGTGTTCCTTCAAGTGGAAGGCGCGAAGAGCGCCGACGTGGCGCTGAGCTATTGCGATCTCCGCGGCGCCTCGCGCGCGGTGACCACTGCCGGCGGCGCTCCCGAGCGCGCCGTCACCGCGGCCCAGAACCTGGGTGCGTGACCGCCGGATGTCCCGCCTGCCTACAGAGCGATCCAGACGGACTTGACGTTGGTGTACTGCTCCAGGGCGTAAGATCCCAAATCCCGGCCAAAGCCGCTCTGCTTGTAACCGCCGAACGGCGAGGCCGAATCGAAACCGTTGTAGGTGTTGACCCACACGGCGCCCGCTTTCAACTCGGCGGCCACCCGGTGCGCCAGGCGCACATCGCGCGTCCACACCGCGGCGGCCAGGCCGTAGATCGTGCCATTGGCAATCGCCACGGCTTCCTCGGCATCGTGGAACCGGATGGCACTGACCACCGGCCCGAAAATCTCCTCGCGCGCGATCTTCATCTCCGGCTTTACGTCCGCGAATACCGTCGGCTGGATGAAATAGCCCTTGGCCTTCTCGCCCTCCAAGTCGCGTCCACCGCCCGCCAGCAGCCTGGCCCCATCCTGCTTCCCCGATTCGATATAGTCCAGGATGCGGTCCATCTGCCGCGCCGAGATCTGCGAGCCCATCTGGGTTCCCGGCGCCATGGGATTGCCCAGGCGCATCTTGCGTGCCCGCGCGGCGAGTTCGTCCAGGAACCGGTCGTAGATGGATTCGTGCAGCAGCAGGCGCGATCCCGCCGTGCACATCTCCCCTTTGTTGCCGAACACGCCCCAAAACGACGATTTCATGGCGGCGTCGAAATCGGCGTCCGGAAAAACGATGTTGGGCGACTTGCCGCCGAGTTCCAGGCTCAGCCGCTTCAGGTTCGAGACCGAGGAGCACTGCAACAGCCGGCGCGCCGTGTCGATGCTGCCGGTGAAGCTGATCTTATCCACGTCCTCGTGCAGCGCCAGCGCCTCGCCGGTGGTTTCGCCGTAGCCGGTGACCACGTTGAGCGCGCCTGCCGGCAGGCCGGCTTCGGCGGCGATTTCCGCCAGCCGCAGCGCGTCGAGCGGCGTCAGTTCCGACGGCTTCAGCACCACCGAGCAGCCGCAGGCCAGCGCGGGCGCCACCTTCCACGCGGCGATCTGGAGCGGGAAATTCCACGGCACGATGGCTCCCACCACACCCACCGGCTCCCGCAAGGTGTAGTTCAAAAAGGGGCCATCCACGGGGATCGTCTCCCCATAGATCTTCCGCACCCAGCCGGCGTAATAGCGGAAGCAATCGGCGGCGGGGACGATGTCCGCGCCGGCCGCTTCGCGCGGCGTCTTCCCGCTCTGCTGCGAGATCAGGACGGCCAGTTCGTCGCGGCTCTTCTCGATCAGTTCGCCGATGTTCCACAGGATGCGCTCGCGCTTGGACGGGTCGATGCCGCGCCACGTCCGCTTCTCGAAGCTGGCGCGGGCGGTGGCCACGGCGCGGTCCACGTCGTCGCTGTTGGCGTCCGGCACGGTCGTGATGAGCTCGCCGGTCGAGGGATTGACCACGTCGACGAAGCGGTCGCAAGCGCACGTCTCCCACCGGCCGTTGATGAACAATTGGTTGCGCGGCACGTCCACAGTGTACTCTATCGCTCGCCGGAACAGGCGTTTGGCCACTGTCTTGCGCTACCATAGGCAGGCGGCGCAGGATGGCGGAAACCCCGCAGCCGGAATGGATCCCGCCCATGCTGGCGGTGCTCACCGCGGAGCGCTTCTCCCAGCCCGGGTGGCTTTTCGAACCAAAGCTCGACGGCGAGCGAGCCCTCGCCTGGAAGCGCGGGCGCGACGTGCGCCTGTGGTCGCGCAATCGCAAGCTGCTGAACGAAGAATATCCCGAGCTGGTGGCCGCCTTCGAGGCGCAGCGGGCGGGCGCGTTCATCGCGGATGGCGAAATCGTGGCCCTTGACGGGCCGGTCACCAGCTTCTCCATGCTCCAGCAGCGCATGCAGGTGCGGCACCCGTCACCGGCGCTGCGCAAACGCGTGCCGGTATGGTTCTATGCCTTCGACCTGCTCTACCTGGAAGGCCGCGACCTGCGCGTCCTGCCGCTCACGCGCCGCAAGCAACTGCTGAAAGACGGGCTCGATTTCCGGGACCCGCTGCGCTACACCGATCATGTCGAAACCGAAGGCGAGGCGGTTTACGAGGAGGCCTGCCGGCAGGGCTGGGAAGGGATCATCGCCAAGCACGGAGCGTCGCGCTACGTTTCCAAGCGCTCGCACGACTGGCTGAAGTTCAAATGCGTCCGCGAGCAGGAGTTCGTCATCGGCGGTTACACCGATCCGCGGGGCGCGCGCACCGGCTTCGGCGCGCTGCTGGTGGGCTATTACGAAAGCGGCCGCCTGAGGTATGCCGGGAAGGTCGGCACGGGATACGACACGCGCACGCTGGAGCGGCTGGCGAAGCAGCTCGGAAAACTGAAGACGTCTTCAAGCCCGTTCAACGGCGATGCGCTGCCGCGCGACGCGCACTGGGTGGCGCCGAAGCTGGTGGCGCAGATCGGCTTCACGGAATGGACAGGCGACGGGAAGCTGCGGCACCCGCGTTTTCTGGGGCTGCGGGACGACAAGGAGCCGAGGGAGGTAACGAGGGAAGAATGATCCTACCCCATTCCCCGCAGCGTCAGCCCCACATACGCCAGCGTCATGCCCACGATCACGACCACCGAAATCCACGCCACCACGTTGAACCAGCGCGGGTTCACCCACTTCCCCATGAGCTCGGTCTTGTTCACCAGCAGGACCATGAACACCAACACCAGCGGCAGCAGCATCCCGTTGAGCGTCTGCGACCACA
>JAJYLS010000014.1 GCA_021787555.1 Acidobacteriota bacterium
GCGACGCCAGGCGTTGTTCGACAAGCAGGTGGGGCCAGGGCTCGCCCCGCTCCGGCACGCGGTCGCCATATTCCTTGCGGCCGTTCAATGCGAGGATTAAATCTCCGTCGAACGTGACGGCTTTGGCGCCATCCGAGAACCGCAGCGAACCGTCCGGCAGCCGCTCGGGGCGGGCGCCGGCCAGCGTGAACCGGCTATACCACTGTGCCAGGCCCCAAACCGGCGGACCCGCCGCTGGATTCGGTTGCAGGACGCCCTGTTCCCGATGCGCCCCGGGCTGTGGGGACCAGACGCGTAAGCCGCGCTTGAAGCCCGGATCGCCGATCAAGACCGGCGGCCGTGCGGGCAGGCGTGTGGGGACCATTGTAATGCCCGCCAGGAGAACGCGGCGTGTCATCGATTGGCTCCGCCCTGTTTG
Organism: Acidobacteriota bacterium; assembly: GCA_021787555.1. Lineage (GTDB taxonomy): Bacteria > Acidobacteriota > Terriglobia > Bryobacterales > Bryobacteraceae > JAJYLS01. The sequence goes on from JAJYLS010000014.1 coordinate 419, forward strand.
GCGGGATACGCAGCGAGTATTCTGTTCCAGGTGTCGGGTGCGCATAAGGCCGGCGAAGCGGGTGCGGTATGGCCGAATCTATCACACGTCGCCGGCTCAGTACAGGCCCTTGACGGCGCCTCCGTCGACGGCGATGGAGACGCCGGTGATGTAGCTGGCGCGCTCGGAGGCGAGGAAGACGACCAGGTCGGCGAATTCTCCGGGACGTCCGACGCGGCCGAGAGGAGCCTGGCCGGCCCAGCGGGCTTCGATCTCCTGCGGGGTGACGCCCTGCTTTTGCGCGAGAGTGCCCGCAAGCGAAATCAGCCGCGCGGTGGCGGTGTAGCCGGGGCAAACGTTATTGACGAGGACGTTGTAGGGGCCGTACTCGTTGGCGAGCGATTTGATCAGGCCGCTGACGCCGGCACGGACCGAGTTGGAGAGGATCAGACCTTCGACCGGCTGCTTCACGGTCATGGAGGTGATGGCGATGAAGCGGCCCCAGCGGCGCTGCAGCATCAGGGGCAAGGTCTCGCGGGCGAAGTAGACCGTGCTCATGAGGTTCATTTCAGCGGCGCAGTGCCAGTCCTCGACGGTGGTTTCGGCGAAGGTTTTCGACGGCGGCCCGCCGGCATTGGCGACGCAGATATCGACGCGGCCATAGCGGGACATAACTTCGGCGATGAAACGGCAGACAGCGTCGTAGTTGGTGACGTCGAGAGGGCGGGCGAGGACGTCGGCGCCGGTTTCGCGAGCGATCTCGCGGGCGGTAACGCTCAGGGTGGATTCGGTGCGGGCGCACAGAGCGAGTTTGGCGCCTTCGGCGGCGAGGCCGAGGGCTACGGCTTTGCCGAGGCCCTGGCTCGAGGCGGCCACTACAGCGACGCGATCTTTAAGACCGAGGTCCATCGGTTTCACCTCTGCGCAGGTATTCGTCGTCTTTCTTGAGCCAGTCGTGGCGGATAGGGCTGAAGATGTCGAGGTCGAGCGTGTCTTCGAGCGCCACGGCGCGGTGGGGGACGTTGGAGGGGATACGCAACACCTGGCCCTTGGCAACCACGATTTCGCTGCCCTCGAGCTCGAAGCGCATGGCGCCGTCGAGGATGTAGGTGATCTGCTCGCTTTCGTGGGAGTGCTCGGGAACCACCGCGCCCTCGGCGAGGAAGACTTGAGCGACCATGGCTTTTTCGCCAGAGATGATCTTGCGGGCGATGTGCTCGCTGAGGACTTCCTTTGGCAGGTGGTCCCAGGTGTAGTGCTCCATGGGGGTATTGTGGCACGGCGGCGCTTAGAATGACCAGAGGATGCTCGAGTAGCCGGTGTTGGCTCGGAAGTTCTGGTTATAGCCGAGGATGTGGAAGAGCTCGGCGTAGTCGTAGAATTGCCAGCCGGCGTTCCAGCGGACCTTCTGGGAAATGCGGATGGAGAGGCGCGCCATGGGGGATTGGTAGGTGAGCGGGAAGGTCTGGACGGAATCGAGGAGAGCGGCCACCGGGTCGGTGACGCCGGCGGGGACGGGTGAGGGGCGGCCGTCGCCCACGTCTTTGGTGATGCTGTAGCCGGCGTAGAGGTCGGCGCGGCGGCCGAGGGCAAAACGGGCGCCGAAGTTGGCGGCGTGGATGTTGCTCACGTAAAGCGAGGAGTAGGCCGTTTCGAGAACCGGCCGCAACTGTGGCGCGGCGAAGAAGGCGAGTCCGGTGAGGGAATCGATGTGGAGCTTGGAATAGCTGACATCGAGCGCGAGCCAGCTATTGGGCGTCCACGACCCGTTGGCGTTGTACTCGCGGGAGTGGGAGGCGGCGTTGGAGCCGAGGATGTTATTGAAGTTGTAGTGCTCGTGGTACGCGGTTTCGAGGCGCAGATTTTTGGCGCGGTAATCGACGCGGCCGCCGAGGGTGTGGTAGTTGGCTTCGCTTTGCGGGGTGAGCGGGTAATTGGCGCGGCCGACTTCGCCTTCGAGGTTGACGGTGAGCGGCTTGAGCGGGCGGACGCGGATGCCGGCGGTGCCGGAGTTGAGGTGATTGCTGACCTCGTAGAGATCGCTGGCGGCGGAGTTCGCAAAGGCGGGGATATTGAAACCTTCGACGGTGCGGATCAGGCGGTCGGAGTAATGATAGCCGGCGTAGAAGCTGAGCCACTTGCGGGCCATGTAATCCACGTCCGTGGAGTTAGTAACTGTGCGGATACCGAGAAAACGGAAGTTGATGGTGGTGCCTAAGTCGGAGCCGGTAAGGAACTCGGAGTAACTGGAGTTGCCGTCGATTCTGTTACTGGTGATGGAGGTCATGTTGACGACGGTGAGATCGTCGGTGGGGAAGAGGTTGAGGCTGAAATCGCCGGCGAGCATGGGGCGGTGTGCGTCGCCGGCGACGAAGATCTGGCGATTGGCGGGGCCGCCGAACTGGCTGATGCCCGCGGCCATCTCGTCGGTCAGGAAGTTGTCGATACCGCTGACGTAGGTCATGCGGGCGTCGAGGCCCCAATATTTGCGGCGCGTGAAGAGATTCCCGAGCCAGCCGGGGCTGGCGCCGTGGAGCGGCTGGGAGCGGGTGAATTGCTGGAGGACGGGCGATGGCGGCACGGTGCTGGTTAGCGGGTCTGGCAGGACAACCTGCCCGATCCCGGATTGGCCGGTGAACGTGCTTTCCGGGGTGTCGTCCTTGTAATAATCCCAGCGGCGGAGGAGCGTGAGCTTCCAGCCGCGGAATTTCACGTTGGCGCCGAGGCGGTATTCATTCCACTGGCGGCGCACGTTCGCGAAGACCGGGAAGGCGGGACCGTTGAAATCGAATTCCTGGGCGGTGGTGAGCGCCGGGCCGGATTCGGTGTTGCGGCTGTAGCCGAGGCGGAACTGGATGTTCGACTGCGGGAAGAGCGTGAGGTCGTGGTCCTGGAGGCGGCGGCTGGTGTCTTCGAGATGGAGGCCGCCGGCCACGGTCAGGCCGGGATTGAAATAATCGCTCAGGCGCCAGAGCATGTCGTAGCGGTAAAGGCCGTTCTTCTCTACGCGCAGGCTGGCAGCTTCGTACGGATCGTTGCCGAGGCCTTCGGTGTTCAGCGTGATGCTGTCGAAGTAATGGCCGTGGCCATCCTTGGAGTAGACAGCGAGGCTGCTGCCGAGGAGGCGGATGCCGTCGCCGTAGTTCACCACGCTGCGGTACATGCCGCGGTCGCCGCCGGTGAGAGCAAAGCGGTAGCCGGTTTCGAAGGACTGGGTGACGTTGTAATCGTCGAGGGTAGTGCCGCTGGGTGAGCCGACGGGCTCCGGCGTGGGAGCGACGGGTTGCTGGGCATTCAGGGCGCCGGCGGCAGTGAGGGCGAGGACGAGCCAGAGTCGCGTGGGCATGGCTTCACCTCAGGAAATACTGGTCCGCGTTGGACCCGTGGATGCGGACGTGGCAGGTGGTGCACTGGCGGAATTTGGGATCGAGCAGGTTATGGCGGGCGGATTGTATGTCCACGCCCATGTTGCGCGTGCCGGAAGCGCCGCCGTTGTGGCATTCCAGGCAAAGCGTGAAGACTACCGGGCGGACCAGCAGCTTGGCGTTCATCGAGCCGTGCGGGTTGTGGCACTGCTCGCAGCCTTCCACCGCGACCGAGGGGTGCTCGTAGACGAAGGGGCCGATCAGGTCGGTGTGGCACTTGAAGCAGGCTTCCTGGTTGGTGATGGCCTGCTCGACCATACGCGGCCGCTGGCCCATGCGCCACGTCGGCGGGAAGGCGCCATGGGGATTGTGGCAATCGGAACAATCCATGAAGCCTTCGTTGACGCGGTGCTTCGAGGGCATGTCGAACTGGGCGCGGATGTTGCCGTGGCAGGTGTAGCAGAGCTGGGTTTGCGGCATGGCCAGCAGGAAGCGCGGCGTGGGGGAATGGTGGATGGAATGACAGGCGGTACAGACCACGTCGTTCTGGGTGTGGACGGAGCGGCGGATGTTGGCCTTGCCAAAATCGGGGGCGTGGCAGCGGAGACAGGCGTTCAGGATCTGATCCTGGGACATTAGGGAGAAGGCGTGGGGGATGGTGGTTTTGCCGCCGCCGGCTTCAACGTGGGCTTTGCCGGGGCCGTGGCAGCCCTCGCAGCCAGTGCGGTCGGGCGGGAGCTTGCCGGAGGCTATCGACTTGAAGTGAGGGTTCTTGTAGAAGGTGAACCAGACATCTGGATGGCAGGTGCGGCAGACGTTGCTGCCGACGTAGCCGGTGGGTGAGGATTGGGCCGGGAGCGCTGCTGGAATCAGGAGGAGAAGCCAAATCCAGGCCCGGGCCATACTCCAAATGATACTGGCAGCGGGCCTGGAAGTGTACGGGAAGGGGCGAAAATTTTGATGCGGGCTACTGGACCGTCAGGAGCGGCTGGAGGCGCTTGGCGCTTTCGGAGCTGCGGAGCTTTTGCAGCGCCTTCATCTCGATCTGGCGGATGCGCTCGCGGGTGAGGCCGAATTCCCGGGCAATTTCCTCGAGGGTGTGCTCGCGGTCGTAGCCGATGCCGAAACGCATGCGGATGACCTTCTCCTCGCTGGGCGTGAGGGCCTTCAGCACGTCGGAGGTTTCGTCGCGCACGTCGCGCGCCATCAGCGGGTCGAGGATGGATTCGGCGGAGCGGCCTTCGATGAGGTCGCCGAGAACCGATTCGCCGTCCTTGCCCACGGGCAGGTCGAGCGAGACGGGGTCGCGGGAGAGGGCGCGGAGGTCCTGCACCTTGGCGACGGTGGTTTCGAGCTTGCTCGCGATCTCCTCGTCCTTGGGCGCGCGGCCGAGTTCCTTTTCGAGCTCGCGGGAGAAGCGCAGGAACTTGGTGAGCGACTCGTTCATGTGGACCGGGACGCGGATGGTGCGCGACTGGTCGGCGATAGCGCGGGTAACGGCCTGGCGAATCCACCAGGTGGCGTAAGTGGAGAACTTGTAGCCGAGGTGGTAGTCGAACTTGTCGGCGGCGCGCATCAGACCGATGTTGCCTTCCTGGATGAGGTCGAGCAGGTGCAGCCCGCGATTGACGTACTTCTTGGCGACCGAGACCACGAGGCGCAGGTTGGCCTCGACCAGGGCCGCCTTGGCGGCTCCGGCTTCGATTTCACCCTGGCGGGCCGCATTAAGCCACCGGCGCATCTGGCAGACGTTGGCGCCAGCATCGGTCTCGCGCTCGCGGATGAGGCGGCGGAGTTCGCGGGGGGAGCCGGCCTTCGCGTGCAGGTCGTGCTCCAGGCGGCCGATTTCGACGACGCAGTCCTCGATGGCGGCGTGGAACTGACGCCACTCGCCGGCGTTGAAGGGGATGGCGCGGAGGGCGCGTCCGCACTGGACCTGCGCGCGGCACAATTTGCCGGCGAGGGTGGCGCGGACGTGGGTGTAGCGCTCGGGCGTGGCTTCGAGCTTGTGCCTGAAATCCGCCAGGCGGGCGTGCTGTTTGGCGAATTCCGCCATGAGCCTGGTGATTTCCTGGCGGCGCTCTTCGGCGTCTTCGGCGCCGCCGAGCTCGACGTAGTCGTTCAGGCGGACGAGGTCGCGGCGCACGTTTTCATGCAGATCGAGGGCCGTGCGCCAGGTCAGCGGGGAGCGGGAAAGGGCCTTGTGCAGGCGGTGCTTGCCGCGTTCCATGCGGCGGGCGAGATCCACTTCGCCCTGCCGGCTGAGCAGGCGGACGGAGCCCATCTCGCGCAGGTAGACGCGCACGGGGTCGTCCGTCGAGACCGCCTCCTCGGCGGGATGGCCGTGCTCGTGCTCATGCTCGTGTTCATGTTCGGGTTCATGCTCGTGTTCATGTTCGGGTTCGTGTCCGTGGTCGTGGTCGTGGTCGTGCAGGTCGCCTTCGAGCCACTCGTGGGACTCATCCACCGCCACCCCGAGGGACGCGCCCGAACCGGTCATAAATTCTTCAAAACGTTCCATGATTTCCTGTGGCAGCTTACCGCTCGCCGGCCCGGTCCCGCGGCCGATTTCTGGCGCGCTTGATGCTGTTGGAGTGGCCTGTTGGAGGTCGGCGACAGGAGTGCTACCTGTTTAATTGGATGCAAAACGAGGGCATTCGGTTCCATCGGGTGGGCCGCGGCTCTGATTTGTAAGACTTGGAGGATCAAAGCGATACGAGGAAGGGGATAATGCCGGGAGAGAGCGTGACGATTCGCGCCGCAAGCCAAATTTCGGAACTCTTTCTGCGCCATTCACACCCTCGGCGGCAGCGGCTTCCTCGTAGGCTGGGGCCGGAGCGCAACATACCCAAAAAACTACAGAAAATCCGCTATGCGGTGGCCGGACTCGGCTGGATCGCGCAAGAAGCCGTGCTGCCGGCATTTCAGCACGCCGGTGAGCGGCAATCCACGGAAGGCAAGGGAGCTCGCCGAAAAATACGGCGTCGACCACACCTGTTCTTATGACGAATACCGGAGCCTTTTGGATAGCGGCGATATCGACGCGGTGTACATTGCCACCCCGAACAGCCTGCACAAAGCGATGAGGCAGCGCAGGCGGGGGTGCACGTGCTGTGCGAGAAGCCCATGGCGGCTGACAGCAGTGAATGCGAGGAAATGATTCGCGCGGCGGAAACAGGCGGAGGAAGGTAATGTGCGGCTGCGGAAGGACCTGGCGGGCGGGCCGCTGATGGATATGGGAGTGTATCCGATCAACGCCGCGCGCTACGCCTTCCGCGCGGAACCGGTCGAGGTGACGGCGTTCGGCGGCAACAACGGGGAGCGGCGGTTCGCGCAGGTGCACGAAGCCGTTTTGGCGATCCTGCGGTTTCCGGGCGACCGGCTGGCCAGCTTCACAGCGAGCTTCGGGGCTTCGCCGGAGGATCACTGGGAGGTGGTGGGGACGAAGGGCCGGCTGCGGCTTCGGGCCGGCGTTCGACTACCACGAGGAATCCACGCTGACGGCGGTGATCGGCGAGGAGCGCTCGGAGGAGCGTTTTACGAAGCACGATCAGTTCGGGGCGGAGATTCTGTACTTCTCACGATGCATCCTGGAGGACTGCGAGCCGGAGCCTTCCGGGCGGGAAGGGCTGGCAGACGTGCGGATCGTCGAGGCGGCGATGAAATCGCCGCGGACGGGACGGAGCCCGGCGGCGGCGCCGGTGGAGATCACGGCGCGGTCGGACGAGAGCCAGAAGGAAGAGTTGCCGCCGGTCGAGCCGGCGGAGATCGTGGGGGCTTCGGGGCTGGGAGGAAATTGAGGAGGGGCAGACTAAATTAACGCCGGCCCCTCCAGGAGCGAATACAGCTACTGGACGGCGACGGTGACCCCGGCCTGAGTCGCGCTCCCGCCGACGGAGACGATGATCGGAACGTTGGCGCCCGAAGGAGCGTTGTCCGGAATCACCAGGTTCACCTGCATCACGCCGTAGACGATGCCGGGGGCCGAACCGGCGTACTGCACGGTTGCCGGTACGCCGCCCACTGTGGCGGTGACCGTCAGCAGCGGCTTATACAGGCCGGTGCCGTTGGAGGGCGCAATGGCCCCGTCGGCGGGTATGGTGTTGGTGGTGCCTTCACCGGTCATGTAGATCATTACCGCCTTGCCTTTGGCAGCGGGGTCGGAGGCGCTGTTCAGGGTGAAGTCCTGGTTCAGGATGGCGCCGGCTCCGTTGCCCTGCTGGTTCAGCGTGTAGATGCCGGGCGCGGTGGTCACCACGTTGTACGGCACGGCGCTGGAGAGCACGCCGGAGTAGGCGACGACCACGTTGGTGGTGGTGCGGCCGGCAAGCCCGTAGGGCACCATCACGCTCGTCTGGGTAGCCGATGCGTAGATAATAGGCGCGGGGATGCCGTCGAACGTGACCGTGGTATCGCCGGCAGTGGTGGCGATCTGGCCGTTGGTGGCGACGGTGCCTTTGGCCAGCGTGGCGGGGCCGATGCCGGTGCCGAAGATCACGACGTTCTCGCCGGGCGAGATGGCGCCGGGCCCGTAGCTGGCGGCGTTATTGATGGAGTTGATCACCGGCTTCGGGATGGCGGTGACGGTGAGGGTCACGTTGATGGTGGCCGCCGGCTGGTTGGCCACGTTGGGCGAATTGATCACGATGCTGCCGGTATAATTGCCAGCGGCCAGATTGGCCGTGTTCACCGAGATGCTGAGCGCAGCGGGCGTGGTGCCGCTGGTGGGGGTGACCGAGAGCCAGTTGCCGGTGCTGCTGGCGGTCTGAACGGTGGCGGTGAACGGCGCCGCGCCACCGGACGAAGTGAGTTGCACGGCCTGCGCCGCGGGCGCGGTCAGGCCGATGGTGTAGGCGTACGTCAGGTTGCCCGGCGAGGCGGTGAAGGTCTGGGGAGCTACCACGTTCAGGGTCACGGGGATCGAGATGGGGCTGCCGGCGGCGCCGGGAGCGGTGATGGTGATGGTGCCGTTGTAAGTGCCGGTGGTCAGGGTGTTGGCGGCGGCGCCGATTTGCAGCGTGGCAGGTGTGGCACCGCTGGCCGCGGAGACCGTGAGCCAGTTGCCGCCGGTGGAGGTGGCCGCGGCCGCGGTGAAGTTGACCGCCACGGCATTGCCGGAAGCATCCTTAGCCGCGATCGCGAGACTCTGTGCGGCGGGCGCCGCGCCGCCCTGCGCCTCGGTGAAGGTGAACGAAGCGGGCGAAGCCGCGACAGTGCCGGCCGTCACCACGAGCGTCACCGGCACCTGAATGGTGCCGTTGGCGGTGAACGGGGTGGTGGCGGTGATAGTGACGGTGCCCTGGTAGGTGCCGGCAGTGAGCTTGGAGCCGTCGACGTTGACCGTAACGTTACCCGGCGTGGTGCCGCTGGGATTCGAGACCGAGAGCCAAGTGACCGAGCCGCTATTGGAGGCCGAGGCGGTGTAAGAGATGGGCGTACCGCCGCTCGTCACCGCGACGGTCTGCGATGCCGGCGCGGCACCGCCGGCGACCTGGGCGAAGCTGAGCGAAGTGGGGCTGACCGCCATGGCGGCGCCAGTCACGGTGAAAGTCACCGGGATGGTGACCGGGCTGTCGGCTACGGTGGCGCCACCCGGATTGGTGGCGGTGATGGTGACGGTGCCGGTGTAGGTGCCGGGCGAAAGCAGCCCGGGGGTGGCGGCTAGCGCGACTGTGTTACCCGGCGCCGTGGCCCCGGTCTGCGGGGTGAAGAAGAGCCAGTTGCCACCGTTCGTGGGAGCGAACGTGACCGAGTAATTCAACTGGGCGGTCGGATCGGTGCTGGTGAGGGTGAGATACTGCGTGGCGGTGGTGTTACCATTGACCGGCGCGGTGAAGGACACCGGCGCGGTGGGCGTTATTACCAGCAGCGGATTGGCGCTGTCGTAGAGCGTTACGGGAATGGTGAGCGGGCTGTTGGGCGCGGAGGCCCCGGTCGCGGCGACAGTGGCGTTGATGGTAATGGTGCCGTGGCAAGTGTTATTCGCCTGGATTCCGGCGGGATTGACCGAAACCGTGAAGCTGTTGTTGGTGGCGGCGTTGGTGTTGCCGGAGAGAATCAGCCAGTTGTTCCCGCACTCCGTGCTGGCGGCGGTCGCGGTGTAATTCAGTTGCGCGCCGGTGCTGCTGGTCACATTGACGTTCTGCGGACTGGGCACCGCCTGGTTCACCTGATAGGGGAAGCTCAGCGAGGACACACTGGTCATGACCACAGGGTTGTTGGTAACGTTGAGGGTCACCGGGATCTGCTGCGGCGTATTGGCCGCGCCGGGAGCGGAAATGGTGAGCGTGCCGTTGTAGCTTCCGGGGGCGAGACCGGCGGGATTCACTGAGACGGCGAACGCGGTGCCGGTGGTGCCGGTGGAGGGCACGGAGATCCAGCTACCCGTGCCGGATGAATAGCTGGGTACGACGCCGAACTGGATCGTGCCGCTCGTGGACGTGACGATTACGTTCTGCGCGGCGGGCGCGGCGGTGCCGACCTGGTAAGTGAAGGTGAGGGGCGCACTGGGCACGCTGATCAGCGGCGAATTCGAAACCAGCAGGTTCACGTTGACGGTCTGCGACGTTGGCGAGCCGCCGGGCGTGGACACCGTAACCGTGCCGCTGTAGGAGCCGGCCGGAAGATTGGTGGTGTTCACGCCAATCGAAGCCGTGGTCGAGCCGGTGGCGGGAATCGAGCCGAATGATGGAGTCAGGGTGATCCAGTTAGTGCCCGCCGGGTTAGGGGCAACCCTGGAGCTGAGGCCGTAGGCCACCGGCTGGCTGCCGGGATTGTTGAGCGTGATGTTCTGCTGCAAAACGTTGTTGCTGCCGTTGATCTGCACGGCGAAATTCAGCGACATGGGCGTCACGGTGATGACCGGCGCGGCCGAAACGGTGAGGCTCACCGCGATCGTGATGGGCGCGTTGGTGGCGCCGGAGGTGGGAGTAATGATGACGGTGCCGTTGTACGTGCCTGGCATGAGGGTGGGCACGACGGCGGGATTCAGAACCGCGAAAACCGTGGTTGGCGAGGTCCCGGTCGGAGGCGAAACCTGCAACCAGTTGCCCGCCGAGCTGGCGGTGGAGGCAGACGCGTTGAAGGATGTGGGCGAGCCGCTGAGGGTGATGGGTTGATTGCCGGGAACGCTGGTGCCCTGCTGGTATGTGAACGTGAGCAAGGTGGGGCTGGCGGCGATGGAGCTCACCATGAACGTGACAGTGACCGGGACGGCGGAACCCGTGCCGCCGTAGATGAACAGCGTCCCGTTATACGTTCCGGGCGCCAGGTTGGTGGGATCGGCGGTGACCGTGATGGCGGACGGCGTGGTACCGCTCGCGGGAGTGAACTTCAGCCAGCCGCCGACGGGATTCGAACCGACGGTGAACGTGGTGTTCCCGCCGGTGCTGGTGATGTTCAGCGTCTGCTGCACGGGGGTGGTGCCCACCAGTGCGTTGAACGTGAGCGAGGATTGATCCACGGAAATCGTCTGGGCGCTCAGCGCGCCGGCGGCCGAGAGCAGGGCGATCCAGATAAAAGCGCACGAAAGTCTCTTCACGGTGAATCCTCCAAAGGCAGGCAGTCCGGACGGGTGAGAATGCCGGAAGCTTCGTTGCACGGGACATGCCATATCAAAAACATGATGCACTAATTATGTTTTAAATACAAGAGAATTCGCGACTTACCCGGCGCGCGGATTTCGGCATAGATTGGGTGCTTGTGGCGGCGCGATACAGCGGGTGTGTCGGGTGGAATCAGCCGGCGTAGAGACCGTGCCGGCGAATGTACTCAAAAACCCCCTCGGGGAGCTCGGCAGGACGTTGGCCGGCGGCGAGGGCGCGGCGGATGGCCGAGGAGGAGACGTGGAGGTCGAGGCCGTCCAGGCGGTCTAAAGCGACGCCGGGCGGGACGTCATAATCGTGGCCCGGGCGGCTGACAACGACGAAGTGCACGGTGCGGGCGACGTCCTCCCAGCGGTACCAGGTGCGGATTTCGGCGAAGGCGTCGCCGCCGATGATGAAGAAAAGCTCGGGCTTGCCAGGCTCGGCGGCCAGTTGGGCGCGCAGCCTGGCGATGGTGTCGATGGAGTAGCTGCGGGCGGTGCCCTCTTCGAGGCGGGAAACCTGGAACCCCGGCTCCCCGGCACAGGCGAGCTCGGCCATGCGGACGCGGTCCTCGTACGGCGCATGGGTGATGCCGCACTTGTGGGGCGGGCTGGCGGCTGGAATGAAAAGGACGCGGTCGAGATGAAAGCGGTCGGCGGCCTCGCGCGCGATGCGGAGATGGGCGTTGTGGATGGGATCGAAGGTGCCGCCGAAGATCGCGAGGCGCATGAGCTGGCGAGTCAGGTGTGCGCTCGAAGCCGCCGCTCCCCTATCGGAGCCGCGACCGTCACGGAGCGGTCCATCGTCGGCACTAGCCTACTCTCTCGATCCTGACCGAATTCACCCGCACTTCCTTGAGCGGGCGGTCCTGCGAATTTCGCGGCACCTCGGAGATGTGCTTGACCACGTCGAAACCTTCGGTGATCTCGCCGAAAACGCTGTGGCGGTTATCCAGCCACGGCGTGGGGGCAACCGTGACGAAGAACTGGCTGCCGTTAGTGTTGGGGCCGGCGTTGGCCATGGAGAGAATGCCCGGTTTCGAGTGCTTCAACTCCCGGTGAAACTCGTCGGCGAATTTGTATCCGGGGCCGCCGCGTCCGGTGCCGTCGGGATCGCCGCCCTGGATCATGAAATCCGGGATGACCCGGTGGAAGATGGTGCCGTCGTAGAAGGGCTTGCCGGTCTTCGTGCCTTCAGCGAGGGAGGTGAAGTTTTCCACCGTTTTGGGCGCGCGGTCGGCGAAGAGCCGGGCCTTGAACTTGCCTTCGGTGGTATCGAATGCGGCGTAGATCTCTTGGGCCATCACTGCGATTGTAGCGTAACCCGCTATGCTACAGTTTGAACTTGAGCCCCACACCGCTTCCCCTCACGTTCGAAGAGCATCGCGAGCTGGGCCGGGAGCTGCGGGCAGCCGTGATCCGTCTGCACGAGCTGCGCAAGCTGGTGGTGAGCGTTTATGGCCCGAACAACCGGGCCGCGGAGCGGTTTGCCGCAATTTCCGAAGACCTGGAGCGGCTCTGCGCGGCCATGCAGGCGCAGGCGGAACACGATTGCCCGGGATTTCCGGTGCAGGGGTTCTATCGGTAAGGACAACCTACGCCGCTTCCAGTTGCGCCAGCGCCCACTCGTAGAAGGCGACGTGCGGCGTCCAGTATTCGCCGGTGCGCCAGTCGTTGCCGTATTCCATCTGGAGAATGGGGACGTCCTGGGCGTTGCCGGCGATGCCGTTCACAATTCCGCCGGCGATCGGTCCCACGAAGCGCGAGTAAGGGTACGAGTTGCGCCAGCCTTCGCCGGTCATGAGGCAGGCGCCGAAGGGGTTGTTGCCCACGACCCATTCGAGCTGGCGGAAGGCGAGGTCGCGGTACGCCGGCTTGTTGAATGCGTGGGCGGCGGCCGCCAGGAGCACCGCGTGCGATTCGAGGTGCGACGTGATGCCCAGCCACCAGGAGCGCTGCCGCGTGGGCATGAAATAGCGGTAGGTCAGCTCGCCTTCCAGAGGCCGGTAGGTTTCGGGCGTGGGCGAGCCGGGGAACAGCCCAAGCGGCACCACGCCGTAAGCGGAGCGGGCGGCCATGGGCGCGGCGTATTCGTCGATGTAGAGGCTGACGCTGTCGCGCCAGCGGCGGGCGTTGGCTTGCACGGGGAGCGCGGCGGCCAACTCCAGCATGGCAATGGGCGGCAATGCCGAGTAGACCGCGTCCCAGTAGGGCACGGGTTTCGCACCGCCGGTGCCCCAAAAGCCACGAACCTTTTTCTGCGAGCCGATGTAATCGGAAACCTGGAGCGCGGCGAGGGCATCGCCTAGTTTGGCGGCTTCGGCGGCATGGCGGGCGTCGTGTGTGGCGCGGTGAAGCTCGATGGCAGCCAGCAGGCGCCAACTCAGGTCGCGAGTGGACTTGGGATGCTCGGTAGCTTCCCAGCAGCGCACGCCGGCGGCGAGGCAGGATTTCGCGTATGACGGATCAGCCTGCGCGAAGGCCTGAGCGACCATCGCCTGGAGCGCGACGAACATGGCCTGCACCTGCGCGGGCTTGGCGGTGTTGATGTAGCGGTCGTCCGCGGTGCCGATCCGGTTGTCGGTCCAGTGGTTGTCGCTGTTGTCGCCGTTGACGCCGCCGGCGGTGTCGGCCCAGACGCGGCCGTCGCGGTTCTGCATCTTGAGAAAGTAGCGGTTGCCCCAGCGCATCTCGTCCAGCAGAACACCGAGGCCCGAGCCGGCCAGGTCCCAGCGTTCCCCGAGGTGGCGGGCGATGCGGAGGATGCCGAAGCCGGCCATCATAGTGGCGGACATCCACTTGCGCAGGTCGCCGGCATCGTGCCAGCCGCCGGTGACATCGACGTGCTCGCCGGTGTCGCGGCGGCGGGCGTCGTCCAGGTGACAGGCGGGGTGCACATTGGGCACGCCCACGCCGCAGCGCTGGGCGTGATGGTAGCCGATCGCCTTGGGGAGCGTGCGGCGCCAGGCGTCGGCGCGGATGAAGAACGGCGCGCAGCGCTCATCTCCGGCAGTGATCTGGTAAAAGCCCTCGCGGGTGAGGCCGCTGAAATCGCCCATGAGGCAATTGGGGACGTCGCCAGGCGCCTGGACGAGCGGGCGCGTGAGAGAGAAGGGCTTCACGGGAGCGCCGATATCGCGCAGGGTGAAGCTCTCGGGCGGCACTTCGCCGGAAGCCATGCGGTAGATGACGCGTTTCTTCGCATCAGGGAGAAAGCCGACCTGGCTGAGCACGATGGCCGGCGATTCGCCCGGTGTAGCGTTTTCGACGGCCGCGGGGCGGATGGGCTTGTTCTGCGCCGCGGCGGCAGAACCCGCCCCGGCGGCGGCAGTAAGAAGAAAGCTGCGGCGACGCATGGTGGCCGAAGCCAGCATAGCATCTGGCGGCGGTCCTATGACTATCGCGGCCGGCTGGCCTGCGCGCTGGCCGGCTCCTCTTCGCGGTAATTGCCTTCCGCGTGGCCGCTCATTTCGTTGTTTTGCCAGACGACCGGGCCGGCTCCGGCGGCGCGGTAGATGCCGATGCGCTGCGTGCCGCCAGCACCGCGCGTTTCGGCGATGCGGTTGTGCTCGATGACCAGGTCCGCAGCGCAGGGCGAGAGGTTACTGCGCTAACATGCGTCCGATTATACTCCGCGCCGCACATACGATTTTTGCCGTAGTCTACTGCGCAGAACCGGCGGCATTACTTCGTTTACGCGATACGCTTCCATAGGCAAAATCGGGCAGCATGTAAAAGGGAGGGAAGGGATGAGCCGTTTGAGCGCGTTTTGCCTGGCGTTGTTATTGGGGTGCGGAGTGGGACTGGCGCAGAACGCGTCGTTTACACCGCAACAACTCGACGACCTTGTGTCGCCCATCGCGCTCTATCCCGATCCGCTGGTGGCGGAAGTGCTGGCGGCATCCACTTACCCCATGGAGATCGCCGAAGCCCAACAGTGGGTGCGCGATCATCCCAAGTGGAAGCCATCCAAGCTCATGTCCAAGGCCAAAAAGCAGAGCTGGGATCCGAGCGTGCAGGGGCTGGTGGCTTTTCCGGATGTGCTGGCGCGGCTGACCCAGGACATCAACTGGACCACACAACTCGGCAACGCGTTCCTGGCACAGCAGAAGGACGTGATGCAGGCGGTGCAGCGCATGCGCCAGCAGGCGCAGGCTCAGGGCAAGCTGCAATCGACGGCGCAGGAGACCGTCACCACCGAAAACCAGAACGGGCAGCCGGAGATCGCCATCCAGCCGGCCAATCCGGACGTCTGGTACGTGCCCAACTACAACCCGGCGTATGTTTGGGGACCACCGGCGTGGGGCGCGTATCCGCCGCTGTATTATCCCGCCATGGATATGGGTTTCGGATGGGACCCGGGCATCGACTTGGGGCTCTATTTCGGCGGCTGGGGCGGTTGGGGCTGGGGCGGCTGGGGCTGGATGCCGAACTGGTACGGCGGCGGACTCTACACCGACAATTCCTTCTTCCACCGCTACGGCTTCCGGAACTGGGGCGGCGGATGGAACGGCGGCTATCTGGGCCAATCCACTTGGATGCATAATCCCGTGCACCGGCTGGGCGTGCCGTATGCCAACCAGGCATTAACGAACCGGTTTGCGCGACAGGAAATGGCGATGCAGCGATCGGGGTTCGGCGGCGGCCCGGCTTTCAATCGCGGCGGGATGTTTCCGCAAGGGCGGTTCGGAACGCCGGGGTTCGACCAGCGCGGCTGGGCGACAAATCACAGCGTCTTCGGCGGGTACCACAATGGCGGGATGGCGCGAATGCAAAGCGACCGCGGCTTCGCCAGCATGGGCGCTGGGCGCACGTTTGGGGGGATGCGCGGCGGCGGTTTCGGCGGAATGCGCGGAGGCGGAATGCGCGGCGGATTTGGAGGCGGCGGAATGCGCGGAGGCGGTGGAATGCGGGGCGGTGGAAGGCGGTAACGAACTATGAAGACCGGATGGTGCATTATACTGGCAGCGGCGATGGGATGTGCCGCGCCTTCTTTCGCCCAGCAGCGGTTCGACTCGCCGGAAGCGGCCGCGCAGGCGCTGATCGCGGCGGCGGGCAGTCACGATACGGCGAAACTGGAAGCCATCATCGGCCCGCAGATGAAGGGCATTTTGAGCTCGGGCAGCGCGGCGCAGGACCAGCGGGAGCAATCCGAGTTCGCGCGGCTAGCGCGCGCCAAGCACGAGGTGCAGATTTCGCCCATGAACCCGAACCGGGCGGTGCTGTCGATCGGCGACGAGGATTGGCCGTTCCCGGTGCCCATCCGGCGCGTGAACGGGAAGTGGGCCTTTGACGCGTCGCAGACGCCGGTGGAGATGCGCGCGCGGCGCATCGGCGCGGACGAACTGGACGCGATCGAGATTTGCCGCGGTTACGTGGCGGCGCAGAAGAATTACGCGTCCGCGGACCGCAATGGCGGCGGCATGCTGCAATACGCGCCGCACCTGATGGCGCGGCCCGGAAAGCATGACGGCCTCTATTGGAGCGACAGCGACGAGCCGTTCATTCCGGCGGGACTGGCGCACGCGGAATGGAGCGGGGTGGGCAAAACTTCAGCCAAGCCGTACCACGGATACTACTTCCGCGTGCTTGACGGCCAGGGGCCGGACGCGCTCGGCGGCGAGCATACCTACCGCATCAAGGACAAGCTGATCGGCGGATTCGGCCTGCTGGCCTGGCCGGCGCAATACGGCGTGACCGGTATCCACACGTTCATCGTGAACCAGGACGGCGTGGTCTACGAGAAAGACATCGAGCCCGACCCAAAGAAGCCGCCGGCACCGATCACGCGGTTCGATCCGGACCGTTCGTGGGACGCGGTGCAATAAGAGTGATCAGTTCTCAGTTGTCAGTCTTCAGTTCATCCACGCATGGGGTTTCACGGATAACTGATAACTGATAATTCATGACTGACAACTCAGATCGCCTCCAGCTCCTCTTCCAACATCTGTTTTTGCGCGAGCTCGGCGTAATAGCCGCCGGCTTCGATCACCTCGGCGTGGGTGCCCTGCTCGACGATGCGGCCCTGCTCCAGCACCACGATCCGGTCGGCCTGGCGGACGGTCGAGACGCGGTGCGAAATCAGGATCACCGTGCGGCCGCGCATCACCGAGGGAAGCTCGCTCAGGATGCGCTCTTCGGTATCTGTGCCGATCTTGTAAGCGCACCGCGTCGCTGTTGCCGGAGTTTGCCTTGCCCTATCTCCGCTTCAGCCTCCCGCTCCTCTCGCTGTTTCTGGTTGCCCGCCTGCTCCAGGACGCCACTCTCGCAGCAGCGGCCGTGGCGGCCGCGCAGGCGGCCATGCCGTACCAGCGCGGCCAGTGCTGGATTCGCCGCTTTCGCCGGCAGGCCGCCGCTCTGTGCGCGGTGCTGGCAGCGTTGGCGGCGCCGCCGCCCGCCGCAGACTTCGTCCGCCGCGCCCTGGAGATGCTGCAATCCATCGGCTGGATTCGCGCCCATCGTTTCCTGTTCGCCGACCTGCGATTCCACCTGTTGGGCTGGCCGGCGTTTCTGGCTCCGGATGGGCGTTGTGCCGCGCTCCGCCCGGCGGCGCCTCCCCCCTGAGCGTCCCCACACAGCTTTTGCATGAAGCCGCCGACGCCCTCGGCCTTATGCTTTCGGCCTCTACTCTCTATCGCTTCCTCTACATGGACAATGCCAAGATCTATCGCGGCCAGCAACTGGCGCGCACCGCCGCCTCCATTGGCATCCTGGTGGTGCACACGCCGCACTCGAACAGATTCCGCTGCTGCTCAACTTCGATATGGACTCTGCGCACTACCTGACCTTGCTGCTGGGCGGCCAGCCCCTGCTGCGCCGCACGCTGTCGCTGCAAATGCACGAACCTTTACGCCAGCGTATCGCCGTGCAGTATCACCTGGAAGGACTCACTCGCGAGGAACTCAACGCCTACCTCACTCATCAGTTCAAAGCCGCCGGCGTCTCGCAGGCGCTGTTCGACGAGACCGCCCGCCAAGCCCTCTATCAGACCACCAAGGGCATTCCGCGCAAGGTGAATAAGCTGGCCATGACCGCGCTGCGCCTGGCCGCCGCGCGCAAAGCGGCCACGGTGAACGAAGCGCCGCCGATCAAAATGTCTTCGTGGATACGCACGCCGCCGGCCATCTCCTCAGTGCGCCGCAGGGCCTGAATCACTTCCTCGCTGCCGCCCGTGCCGCCGCCGCCGAGATTACCGTCCTGGACCCGTTGTGCTCCGCCCACGATCAGGACGAAAACGATACCCGCGCCATGGCCGCTCTGTGCCAAAGCCTGCTGCGTCTGCGCGAAGCTTCGCGCGCCGCCTTGATCGTGGTGCATCACGTGCACAAATCCATCGGCCGTTATGAGATCGGCAGCTCCTTCCGCGGTTCCAGCGCTCTGTATGCCGTGGGTGACAGCTACCTGCTGCTCACCAGACCGGCGGCGCAGTTCCATACGGTTGAGTTGCGCTTCCAGTTCCGTTACGCGGCTCCGCAGCCGCCACGCTTGCTCGAACTGGATCCGCAGTCGCTGTGGTTCTCTCCCGCCGGTCAGCCGCCGGCAACCGCTCCGGCCCGCCGCAAAGTTGAAGCCGCGGATATCACCCCGGCTCTCGCGGACCTCGGTGGCGAAGCCCGCTACAACCAACTGCGCCAGCAGGTTATGACTCTTCGGAAGCATCTTGAGCGTGGGGCAGATGGATGCCGCGGGCGGGGTGGTACCCGCCCGGGACAGAGTTGAAAAAAATAGCGGGGCCGCGCCAAGAAGTTGAGAAAGGAAGCGCGACCCCGCTGCACGCCGAATTGCTGCGCGCGGAAACCGTTGATCTCTACAGAACTGCTAGAATTCCTTGAACTCCTCTTCCAGCGGCAAGGCACTTCTGTCGGCTTTGGCGCTGACTGGGACTGACTCGGCCGCATGCCCGCCGATTTTGTGTGCCACCGCCGCATGTAGGGCCGAGAGGCTGGCCGCGGAATCGCCGTGCCGCTGCGGTGCAGCGCCGTGGTGGCCAGCGGCGATCCTCTTCCGGACAACGCCGCGCCGGGTGCCTGCCGACTCGTCTCCCCCCACCATGGCACTGAGGCGCTCGACGATATCCTTCAGGGTCGCGGACTGCGCGTTCAACTCTTCAGCGGCGGCGGCGCTTTCCTCGGCATTGGCCGCGGTCTTCTGCGTTACCTCTTCCATCTGCGCAACGGCCTTGCCGATCTGATCGATGCCCCGCGCCTGCTCCTGGCTACCGAGGTTCACCTCGTCCACCAGCGTCTGGACCTTGCCCGAATCCTCGGTGATGGCGCGAATGGCCACGGCAACCTGGTCCACCTTGTTTTTGCCGTCGTTGGATCTGGAGATCGACTCCTCGATGAGGGCGGCCGTATCTTTGGCTGCCTGGGCGCAGCGCTGCGCCAGGTTGCGGACTTCATCGGCCACCACCGCGAAACCCATGCCGGCTTCGCCCGCGCGCGCCGCTTCCACCGCCGCATTCAAGGCCAGGATGTTGGTCTGGAAGGCGATCTCGTCGATCGTCTTGATGATCTTCGAGATCTTGTCGCTGGAGGTCTTGATCTCACCCATCGCGACCACCATCTCTTCCAGCGATTGGTTGGTCTGAACGAACTTCTGCTGCGACTGGCTAACCAGGTCGGCGGCCGATCGGGTATTCTCGGTGTTCTTGCGGGCCATGGAGTTGATTTCCTCCGTCGAAGCCGAAGTTTCCTCGAGCGAGGCCGCCTGCTCGGAGGCGCCCTGAGCCAGCGACTGGCTCGAAGCGGAGACCTGGGAAGCCGCGCTGGCCGTCTGCTCGGCGCCTTCCGCTAGTTCGCCGACCGCCTGCCGCAGGCTGCTGTTGATCTGGCGCACGATATAAACCACCACGACTGCGACCAGCAGCGACAGCGCGATCATCACGATTGTGATCCAGCGGCTCTGGGCCGCCAGCCCCTCGGCGGATTTTGAGGCCGTCGCCATGAGATCGTTCTCCTGCTGCGAGAGTTGGTCGCTGGTGGCCTTGGATTTCAAAATGAGCGGCATAACCTTGTCTTTGAGCACCGCTGAGGCGGCGTCGAGCTGGCCGGAGTCCGCCGCACGATAGAGCTCGTCGTGGTTCTGGGAGATGGTCCCGACATCCGTGTCCAGGCTTTGGATGGCCCGCCGCGCTTCGGCTGTCTCGATCAGAGGCGTAAATTCTTCGACGTCTTTCTTGAACTTGGCTTCGCTTGCGCGGAAATCGCCGTTGTATTGTTCCACCGTCGCCTTGTCTTTCATGTATGCCCGGGCAAGGATGCCGCGCTCCTCGGCGGTAAGGTCCGACATCACGGTGCCAATATCGGCCGCCAGGTAGCGCTTCATAGCATTCACCTTGATCACCTTGTCCAGGCTCGCGCCGAGATTGCCGATACCCAGGAGCGCAACGACGCTCACCCCCAGCGTCAGCACTAATGCGGCGCCGAAGCTCAGAAACAGCTTTTTCCCAATCGTCATCGACTTCATATCTAACTTTTCTCCTTAATTTCCTTTCGAAGACCCCTTACTGCACCAGGGCATCCAGGCCACGGAGTTCCTGGGCCGTCAACACCCGGTCGATATCGAGCAGGATTTTCACTTTGCCCTTGACCTTGGCCATACCGAGCAGGTAGGCTGTGGTCGCTCCGTGCCCGAAATCGGGCGTATCCTCTATGTCTTCCGCCGCCAGGTTGAGCACCTCGGCGACGCCGTCCACCACGATGCCCACGGGCATCGGGCTCGTCTCCCGCTGCACCTGGACCACGATGATGCAGGTGTGCTGGGTGTATTCCGCTTCGGGCAGGCCGAATTTGAGGCGCAGATCGACCACCGGGATGATTTTTCCTCGCAGATTGATGACGCCCTTGATATGAGCCGGGGTCTGCGGCACGGCCGTGATCTCCTGCACGGCCATGATTTCGCGGACCTGCAACACGCGGATGCCGAATTCCTCGCGATCGAGCTGAAACACGAGATATTTGCCGGAACGGTCGGCAGCGATCCCGCCCGTAGCTTCCCTCTCCGCCGGTGAGACCAGCGCAGATTGCATTTGTGCCTCCTCTGGCTCGGGACGTGAGCCGGAACATCTTGCGCGACGGCCTGCTCTTGCCCGGAAAAACAAAAAGGGCACAAGCAGGACCGGTTCTCTTTCGGAACCACCACTGCTTGTGCCCTTCAACTTGCAGGCCCAAAGTCCTGCACGCTAAGGGGCGGCGGCTCTTCGCCGCCGCTCACACAGTATCTATCGGCTACACGGGTGAAAGACTTGAGGCTTTTTTGCGGTGGTGCCCGTAGATTTCAACTATTTGTTACCGCCGAGGTCCGGATGCGGGGTGGATTCGGCCGTAACGGGTCACTCACGGTCTTCGTCCAGGATGGCTTCGAGCATCTGCCGCAAGTCCGCCAATTCGCGTGATTTGAACGCGGACTTGGTGCGTTCGAGGACGGCCACGCATTGCTCAATGGCTCCGCGATAACGTTGGCCGCGGGGGCAGGCGAGCAGTTGACACGGAACCCGGTGGAGGCCGGGATGGGAACTCTCGGCCGCGTCGAGCATCCGCGCCATTTCGTACAGAGATCGGGTCGCGTTGCGGGCCGCAAGCCTCAAGAAGGTGACGGCGGACTCCTGTTTCCCGATCGGCGCCGGTGCGACGATCCACTCGGGCGCCGCCGCAATCGTTTCGGCGAATGCCGAAGTATCCGAAGCCCACGCCGAAACCCGCGTGTACATCCGATGCTGCTCCACGCCGGCACGCACGGCTTCCAGCAGGCGTTCGAATTCGAATGGCTTCAGGAGATAGCAGAGGACGGGGAGCTCGACCGCTTCGATAGCGGCGTCCAGCGACGCCAAACCGGTCGCAATAATGACCGGCAATCCTTTGCGCAGCGCCCTGATTTTGCGGACCAGGCTGAGGTCCGAGTTTCCCGGCATGCCAATATCCGTGATCACTAATTCATACGGGTGCCGGGCGATGGCCTCCAAGGCCTCCTGGGCGTCGCAGACGCGGTCGCAGCGAAAGCCGGCCGCGATCAACAGATCGCGGGTCGTGTGTACGAAGAGATCGTCATGATCGGCCATGAGAACTGATGGCGCGGGGACGGCCTCAGCTCTGGAATAAGGAGTCATCCGCGCATTATAGCGACGAACACGAAAGCCAACACAGGATACGGACCCGTACAGCCGCCGCCGACGCGCTACCCGGATCCCGGTCCCTTCACCGCCGCGCAATATAATAGTTGATCATGAAAAAACTTGCAGCCGTCCTCGTGGCGATATTGTTCGCAATTTTCATTGTCGAAGCCCAAAGGAAGGCTCCCCGGAAAAGGGAAGATGGGCCTCAGCCGCCCATGGTCGACCCCGGAGGGCCGGAAAAAGCGCCGTCCGACGCCGTCGTGCTGTTCGATGGCAAGGATCTGGCCAGCTGGATGATGGCGGATGGCCGGCCCGCGGGCTGGACCGTCGAGCAAGGTGCCATCGTCTGCCGCACTGGAGCGGGCGACATCTACAGCCGCGTGAAGTTTCGCAGCGCCCAAATCCACCTCGAGTTTAATATCCCCTCCATGCCTGAGCAGCACGGGCAGGCGCGCGGCAACAGCGGCGTCATGCTGCTATCCCGTGAGAACGAGATCCAGGTTCTCGATTCGTATCACAACCCCACCTACGCCGACGGCGTCTGCGGTGCCTTATACGCGGTGGACCCGCCGCTGGTGAATGCTTACCGGCTCCCGGGCCAGTGGCAGAGCTACGACATTGTCTTTCACGCTCCGCGATGCGGAGCCGGCGGGCAGGTGGAGACGCCCGGAAGCCTGACGGTGCTGCGCAATGGCGTGCTGGTGCAAGACCACGTATCGGATGCGCCCAGGACGGGTTGCGTCGAGGAAGGCCCGCTGATCCTCCAGGACCACAACGGGTTCGGCGGCAAGCCGGCGCCTCCGGGAGCGCGGATAAAGGCTCCCGTCACCCCCATCCGCTTCCGAAATATCTGGCTTCGGCGCCTCGCGAATTGACGCAGCGCGCTTATTCCACCGCTGAACTCTGAGTGGCGGCCTTATCGAGTCCGAGGTCCAGGTAGAACTTCACCCAGTCCGACGTAAGACGGCTGTAGGCCTCCTGGGGCGAGAGCGAACCCGCCTTGATCTGCCTGCAAATCGCGGCTTCCAAGACGTCCTTCTGGTGGTAGCCGAAGTTCCGTCCGTTCCATTCGTTCGCCGCGGGCTGATACCAGAGGTTGGAGATATCGTTCGAGCCTCCCGCGCACAACGGATAGAAATGGTCCACCTCGCCGTGTTGGGCGTTCCGCCGGTCCCGGGCGACGTTGTACTCGTCGTACACGCCCGTCTTTTCATGCTCCGGAACGCTCCGATGGGCCTCCGAATAGGTGCAGGTCGGTTTCTCCTTCGGACAGTGGTCGGAATAGCGCGCATCGAGCGCCGCCGCATCGAGCGTGTCGGCTTTCCCGGCCGTGAGTTGCGGGTTGGGGTAGAGGTAATCGGGACCGATGCGCCCCGCGGTCCCCGCCACGGGAGCCGTCCCCGCTCCTCCGGCCGGGGCCACCGGCGTACGATTCCGCAGCGCGAAATATGACGACGCAATGCCGCCTGCCAGCAGAGCGCCCAACACGTATCTTTTCATGATCTGGTCAGCAACGCTGCATGGCTCCGCCACACTTGCGGCCGCGCCGCGAGACGGAGTCCGGCCCGAGCCGCGCTCTCCAATTCATTTCCGAATTCCGAATGCGTGATATGGCCAGACGGTTCCACCAGAAGTAACTTCCCATTCTGTTTCAGGCTCTGCGCGATTTCCCGAAAGAACACCTCGGGCGAGGGCACCTCGTGCACCACCGCGAAGGCTAATGCAAAGTCCACCTGCCCAGCCAGGTCGGCCACGCCCATCGAAGCCGGCTGCGCCAGCCGCAGATCCAGGTGTTCCCAAACCCCGTTGCTGGCCGCGCGCCGCTTCAGCCGGGCCAGCATTTTCGGCTGAACATCAACGGCCACGACGCGCCCGGAGGGGCCGGCCATTCTGGCCAAAGGGAGCGTGAAAAAGCCCATCCCGGGGCCGGGTTCCAGCACCGTCATGCCCGGGCGGACATACGGCCGCAGGATCTCTTCCGGCGACTGCACCAGGCGCCGGAGCGGGCTCGCAAGCACGTAACCCATCCAATATGGACAGACCCGGTGAGGCATAACCGCTACACCTGCGAACACGCCAGCGGGCGCAGCACCAGACTGCTGATGTTCGAGACCGTCGGCGGATCCAGTTTGAAACGCGGATCGGCGGAGAGTTTCTTCCAGTCGGGATCCGAGCTGAACTTCTGCCAGACGATTTCGAGTGTCGCGAGATCCGGGAAGCTGAGCATGTAGGTCAGGCTCGGCAGTCTCGGCCCGATCAGTGCATCGGCATAAAAAACGCCGGCGGCGCCCGCTTTGGCGAAAATTTGGAATTCGCCGTGATGGAACATTTCCACTTTGCGCACGTGGTCCATGTTGGTTGGCGAGACGTACGTGCGGAGGTGATAGATGCGCTTTTCTTTTTTTGCCGCGGTGGCCGGCACAACCAGTTTCGGGTAGCCTTCGAAGGCCCGCAGCAGCGTGCTCTCGATCGTTACATAGGGCGACGCGCCGCCCGGAGCGTCCCAGAAAGGCGCCGCGGCCTTCATGAAGTCGGCATCCTTCGCCAACTCGAGATCGGCGGTCACCAGGGTTTCGAGCTTCGTGGACGGCAGCAGGACGTAGTAAGCGGGCGTGTCCGGGCCGAAATAGACGGAGAAAGCCCCCACGGGTCCGATGCCCAGCCGGTTCAATGCGGGAATGAGCGCGCCGGCGAGATAGTGCTCGGTAAGCCTCGTGCCCGGCCCGTTCCTGAGCTGATACCGCCGGAGGTCGTAGTATTGCGCCGCGGCTCTTGAACCCCCGGATTGCGCAGCCGCCGCGGCGGGCGCGGTGAGGGACGCTGACAAAAAGGTTCTGCGATCCATAAGTCTAAGGGTAGCGCAGACCAGTCAGGAGGCTACGCAAGACGAGCTGCACGTGCCGGGATTTACCCATTTCTCGCGCGCCGTTGCTGTACCCTTTCAGGCGTCCGGCGCGGGTTTGGCGTACCATTTGGGACAGGGCCGGAACCCGGCCGATTCACCGAACGTCAATTGCTCAAGATGCGTTTCCCGTTTCTGGCCGCCGCCGCTGTCGCCTGGACCCTGCTCCAGATGGCTCCCGCCGAGGCCCAATTTCGCGCTCCGGAACCGCCGGCTCCGTCCCCGGGCGCCACCAGCGACATCATGGCGCGCGCGCTCCAGGCCTACACCTCGGGGAGCGATTCGGTGGCGCTGGGACTGTTCCAGCGGGCGGCCCGGTTGGGCAACGTGGACGCCATGATGTACCTCGGCGTGATGTACGGCACCGGCCGCGGCACCACTAAGAGTTACGCGGCGGCCATGTCCTGGTTTCGCCAGGCCGCCGCGGCCGGCAACAGCCAGGCGATGTGTAACATCGGCGTGCTCTACTATCAGGGCCTCGGCCAATCCAAGAACTACAGCGATGCCCTGTCCTGGTTCCGGAAATCCGCCGATGCGGGCAATGCCGAGGCGATGTTCAACGTCGGCGTCTTCTACCGCGACGGTTTGGGCGCGCGCGTGAACGATTCCGAAGCGCTGGCGTGGTTCCGCAAAGCGGCCGACCGGGGCGATACCGCCGCCGCCAACGCCATCGGCCTGTTTTACCAGCAGGGCCGCGCCGTCCCCGTGGATTACGAACAGGCCATGAGCTGGTACCTGAATGCCGCCGGACGCGGCGATGCCACCGCCATGTACAACATCGGCGTGCTTTGGGAAAACGGGCTCGGCGTCGCGGCGGACCGGGCCGTGGCCATCCGCTGGTATCGGCACGCCGCCGCCGCGGGCGACTCCGCGGCCAAAGAAGCCCTCAAGAGCCTCGGCGTTGCAACCAGCGTTAACAGCCTTACGACCGGCGTCAAGGGTGTTAAGAGCGTTCCGATCGGCGTTAAGAAATGAACCCGGGCCGCCGGGTCATCACCAGCCCGGCCGCGAGCAGCAGCAGGGCGGTCAGCGTAATGCCCCACGGCGACAGGTCGGGAAGCTCGGCCGGTTGTGTCACCGTGAGGGTAATTGTGTTGCTGGTCGACGGTTGATTATCCACATCGCCGTTGAAGATGGCATAAACCGTGTGAGTTCCCGACGGGAGGGCGTTTAGCGGAAGGGTGAAATCGAATTGGCACGGGAAACAGGCGTGCGTCTGGCCGCGGTTGGCGCTGCCCGTGACCGTCGTCGCACCATTGTCGAATACGAACGTCACCGTCCCTCCGGCTACCGTGCCGGAATTCGCCGGCGTCACGGTCGCGGTCACAATAGTGTTTGACGCGTCGGGCGCAAATGCGGACTGATTGGTGCTCAACGTGGTGGTCGTCGTCGCAAGCGATGTGTTGATAACCAGTGCGTAACAGGGGTTGACACCCGAGCACGATGCCGGGTTCGGAAAAACAGGGAAAACCGCGTCGTAGTTCGAATCGCCCGAATAAATCGCGCCAATGTAGTGCGTTCCCACGGCCAGCCCCGAGTTGGTCGGAGCACTATAGCTGGCCAGACCGCCGGAAAAGTTGATCACCGGGCCTACAGGCAGGTTTCCGTTGCTCCCGTCGATGAACTGGAGTTGCCCCGTCGCCGCCGGCGAGCCGCTGAACGTCGCGGTAAGGGTGAAGGCCTGTCCGAAACCGATCGGGCTGTTAGGGTTCGAAGTGATGCTGATGCTGGGAGGGGCAGCCCACAGAGGCCATCCAGCCACCAGAGGTACAATCACCCCCAGACCGCACGGTGCGATTCGTCTCACAGGAACCTCCACAGGGGATCACTCGAGTACCGCCAGGCCGCAACCTGATTTCAGCAGAATAACTCGCGCATTCCCAAGCACTTGTCAAGAAGTGTACCATTGCGCGCGAGAATCCGGCACACCGGCGGATTGCAGCTTTACGGCCTGTTTTCGTTGCTTCCGGTGAAGCAGAAAAGCCAGCAGGGCGAGAGCGCTGCCGGTCAGCAACGGCACGGCGGGCTCGGGGACCTCCTGAAGTTGCAGCGAGTCGATTGCGAAACCTTGACTGTACGGGTTCCCGTTCACCGTGGTCGGCACCGAAATCGTGACGGCCCGAATCAGGCTGCTGCCGGGTTGCACGCTCACCGCCACAAATGGCGCATCCTTGCAGGGCTGCGGATTGGTATTGCTTTGCAAACCGGCGCACGTCCCGCCACCGCCCGTATCCAGGATCGCGTACGTTTGCAGCGGGGTATCGAATGAAGGATTCGGATTGGCGCTCGCCCAAGCCTGAATGGTGGCATCCGTGAAGGACATGGATGTGCTCGCGATGAGGAATCCGATGCCCTCAATCCCGGTGTTGAAGGTGATCGTGATCGGCCCCCAGCCGTTCGTAGCGGCCAACAAGTGCTCGCCCAACCCCGCAACCGAGGGTGCACTCGGGTTGCCCCCTCCGTCCGTTGTATCGGCATTGGAAGGCCCGTCAAAATGCCCCGCGATGTATTGCTGGGTCTGTAATCCCGGATACCCCGCGAACCGCACGTACGACCACCCACTACCCGTCCATACGTATTGCGCGTTGTCCACTCGCATCAATTGATAGTTGTTGCCCTGATAGCCGGGCGTGATGTCGATGGCTACTCCAACCCCGTTAGGCGTCGTGGTGGTCCAGGCTCCCGACACGGTCGGATCGTGCGGCGCCTGCGTCGCATAGCCCAACCCCACCCCCCAGTCGAGCAGATCGTTATATGCAAACGAACCTTGAGTCGCGCAGCCGGCACTGTAGGTGGCGTTACCGGTAATCGTGCTCATAGCCGTCAGCGTGGAGTTGAACGGCTGCCCGTTGATATTGCAGCTCACGATCCCGTCCGCAAACACAGATCCCGCACCTGTCGCCAGGATCCATCCCAGCGCCCACACCCGGTTTATTGAAGCGCCTCCGAGCACTGTTGCGGTCTGCTCCTCCCCGCCAATCCTTACGTCCACAAAAACACGTGACGAGATATGAGTTTAGTGGATCTTCAGTGAGATTTCAAGCGGACTTTATGTTACTCAAAGTACCGCTATTTTGATAGTACTATGAAGGCGTGTTGTATTTTCAAACAGTTGCCGCATAGGACCAGTCATTGGCGTATTAGTACTATGCGGTAGTGCGGGTCTAGACGGCCGTGCCGGCGTGTCGCCGGCATGCGCGCCGCTTTTGCTACTGTTCGATCGTCTTTTCCCGCTGATAAGGCGTCTTCAGGTACTTGGAGGCCACCGCCTGCGCGCCTTGCGTGTCGTCTTTGGTGCGCAGCGCGAGGTTGTACTCGTTCACGGCGCGGTCCCGCTGCCCGGTCACGTCGAAGATCTTCCCCAGGTTGATGTGCGACCACACCTCGGTCCACTTCGGGTGCAAATCGCCGTCCAGCGCCGCCCGGAAGTCGTTAGCGGCCGATTGCCAGTTCTGCTGGAGAAATTCGATCTCGGCGATACGGTATCGCGCCAGCGAGCTGTTCCGGTTGGTCTCGAGCGCCTTCTGGTACTGCCTCACGGCGTCGGGGAACTCGCTCAGCTCCGCAAACTGCTCGCCCTTGCGGATCGCCACCGCTACGCGGATATCCGGGCTGTAGCGCAGCACGCGATTGTTGGGGTCGATAATCACGGTCTTCGGCTTCCCGAACGTGTCCACCGAGAATTCCGAACTCGTCCCCACCACCACCACGCGCTTCGTCTCCGGATTGCTGTCCGTCTCGATTTTCAGGTCTACCGGCATGCGGAAGGTGTCGAGGTCCTGGGAGATCTTGCCCATCACCCGGAAGCCCTTCGTCCCCAGGCGGAAGATGGTGTAGTCCAGCTTGAATTCGGGTGCCCCGGAGGATTCGATCCACTGGATGAAGAAATACCCCAGGTCCTGCCCTGAGATCTCCTGCGCCACCTTCTTGAAATCGTCCGTGCTGACCGATTTCCACGCGCCCTGCTGCGCAAACGTCTTCAGCACCTGGAAGAACTTATCGTCGCCGATGATGTAGCGCAGCATGCTCACCACGGCCGCGCCCTTGCTGCCCGTCAGCGCCCACATCTCCGGTGAGTAATCCTCCAGCCGCGACGACTGGATAATCGGCAGGTTGTCCACCGTCAGCGCGCCGATCATCACGTTGTGCAGCGCCGTCTCCATGGCGCCGGGACCGGCCGTATGCTCCGTCCACAGCAGCTCGGAATAGGCCGCCAGCCCGTTGGTAATCCACAGGTGATTGCGCGTGACCGGCGACAGCATCTCTTCCCACCACTGCCGTGAAACCTGGTTGGCCAGCAGCGTCTCGGTCGGCTGCTGCGTAATCCCACCCGGCGCCAGAAAGATGAGCCCCGGCGCCGCATAGCCGTTGGGTGCGCCGGCTTCGGTCTCGATCACCGTCAGGTTGGCGTACGGCGGCAGCCCGAACATGCCCGTGAAATAGGACATGATCTTGCCGATCTCCGTCCCGTTCTGCTGCGCATATTCCGCTTCCGGCCCGCGCAGGTACATCGACGTAATCACGCCTTCCGATTGCACCTTCACCGGATCGCCCTTCACCACCGCGATGCTGCCGGGGAACGACGGGTGGTCGAAGTGGAACTCGTACCGCACTTTATCGCCCGCCGCCTGCTGGGAATCGAAGCCGGTGCCGATCGCCGTGAATCCCGCCGGAACGGTCACCCGGATATTCGCCGCGAAGCGGTCCGTGGTGTATCCCACCACCGGAAACCAGCGTGCCGGATACATAAGGTAGGCGTAATCCGGATGGATGGCTGCGAATTTGATGCCGGACACCGGCGAATCCTCCTGCCCGGTGAGCTTGCCGTCGTACTCGAACGTGAGGGTGGTCGGCGGCCCCTTGGGCAGGGGTTGGTCGAAATTCAACTCCACCGTGAAATTCTGCTGGTGGCGCGCCGCGGGGATCTGCTTGCCCGTGGCGTCGGTCACGCGGGAGACATTCAGCGCGTTGTTCAGCTCGAACCCCGCCGTGGTGACATTGTCGTCGAGCGCCGTCAGCCGCAGCGTTGCTTTGGCCGTCAGGTTGGCCGTGTCGGGCGAAATCTCGGCATCGATCGCGTATGCATCCACGCGTATGCGCCCGGCGGGCCGGCGCTCCTGCGCGAACGAAAGGCTGGCCACAGCCAACAGGGCCGCCAAGCCCCACTTCTCAGCGTTACGAAACATGAGCAACTTGTCCTTCCAGAATTTCCTGAATCGCCGCGGCCGCCGGCCGGCCCGGTTGGCGCAGCTTTTCGGCCACCTCCGTCAGCCCCGCGCGCATCTCTTTGCGCGCGGCTTCGTCGGCCAGCAGGCGGCGCGCCTCGGCGGCCAGGTTCTCTCCGGTCATCCGTTCCTGCATCAGTTCGGGAACCAGCGCCCGCCCGGCGATCAGATTTACCATCGAATAGAACGGCACCCGCACCAGCAATTTGCCTGCCATCCAGCTTGCCGGAGCCACTTTGTAAAAGGTCACCATGGGCGTGCCCAGCAGCGCCCCTTCCACGGTGACGGTTCCGCTGGCCGCCAGCGCAAGGTCGGCATGCGCCATGGCGTCCCAACTCTCTCCTTCCAGCACCTGGATAGGGCTCCGTCCCATGTGTTCGCGGAAAAACCCGGCCCCGGTGGTGGCCGAGGCGGGCAGCACAAAATTCACCGACTGTTCCCGGTACAGCCGGTCCGCGGCATCCAACAACGCGGGCAGATGACGCGCGGCCTCGCCGCGGCGGCTCCCGGGCAGTACTGTTATTAATGGACGCCCCGCGGCCAGCCTGTGTTTCCGGAAAAACTCCTCGCGGGTCACCGCCGGCCGCACCAGCGCAGCCAGCGGATGCCCCACGTACGTGGCCCTAACCCCTTCATTCCGAAAGAATTGTTCTTCGAACGGGAAAATGCACAGCACCTCTCGCAAGGTGCGCCGCATCTCCTTTATACGCCGCTTTCGCCATGCCCACACCTGCGGTGCGACCAGATAGACCACCGGCACGCCCTGCCGATGGAGGCGCCGCGCCAGCCGCAGATGAAAATCGGGCGAATCCGTAAGGATCGCCAAGTCGGGTTTTTCCGCGCGTGCCGCGGCCGCCAGGCGCCGGAATTCGCCATAGATCCGCGGAATGTGCGCCACCACCTCGAGAAGCCCCACCACCGCCAGGCTGGCCGCATCCACGACCGCGCGCACCCCGGCCGCGCGCAGACGCGGCCCGGCGCAGCCGAAGAACTCCGCCTCCGGCCAGATGCGCCGCAGTGCCTCCACCAGCAGCGAAGCGTACAAATCCCCCGACGCTTCGCCCGCCGACACCAGAATCTTGGGGTACATCTATTTCGATTGTAGGGGATGGCGGTGGCGCCGGCTTTATGCAAGCGGCCTCAAGGGAACGAGACCTCTCCGGTCGCAAGGTCCAGCATCCATGGCTTCGGCTCGGGAAGCCACAGTTTGCCATCCCCGATTTCGAGCGGCATCCACAGGTAGCGCGAGTCCCACTGCGTCCGCGGTTTCCAGATGTCCCCCATGAAAATCACGGTCGTCTTCTTCGTGCCCACCACCTTGAGGAGCATCGTCGACTGGGAACCGTAAGTCCTGGTTTCGGGTGGAGCAATGTCGCGGAACTCCGACCACGGCCCTTCCAGGCGGCGCGCCGTGGCGTACTTGTTCGGGTTCGGCGCCCAGCCCGACAGGCGCGACCCGATGACGTAATACAAGCCCTGGTAATGGATGAGGGCCCCGCCTTCCATATGCGCCGGAATCAGGCACATCTGCTTCTCGACGGAAAGATAATTTGCGGAAAGCCGCGCGATGCGGAAACCGAACGGGCGATCCTCGAAGATAAGGTACGCGGTGCCGTCGTCGTCGACGAACTGGCCGATGTCGCGGCTTTCGTGGCCGAGT
This sequence comes from Acidobacteriota bacterium, assembly GCA_021787555.1. GTDB lineage: Bacteria > Acidobacteriota > Terriglobia > Bryobacterales > Bryobacteraceae > JAJYLS01. Next base: position 32,248 of record JAJYLS010000014.1, read on the forward strand.
GGGCGGAAGCTGCGCAGATAGCGGTAATCTCCGTCGACGATGTCGCAGGTGGCCACGCCAACGCGCGCAATTCCGTACGGGCGTCCGCCGGCGGGTCCGTCGATGTGCATGTACATCACGAAGCGCTTCGTCCTGGCGTTGTAAAAGACCTTGGGCCGTTCGAGTACCCAGTGCGGGCCGAAGTTTTCGGGGTCGGACAGTTTGATCACCTGGTTCCGGAAGGTCCAGTGCGCGAGGTCCTTGGAAGAATAGCAGCTCACGTAGCGCTTGGCGGGGTCGAGCCCCTGGCCGCGGTCCTCGCCGAACCAGTAATACGTGTCGCCGTACTTGAGAATTCCACCGCCGTGCGCCTGAATGTGCTGCCCGCGGTTGTCGGGCCAGACGGCGCCGGGGCGGATGACAGCGGGCGGCGGCTGCGGCGGTTGGGAGAAGGCCTGCGCGGAGAAAAGCAGGATGCCGCAGAAAGAGGCGGCAGCGGCGGCGGGAAACAGATATCTCATCGACATTTCGGGGACAGGCTACACAACCACCTTAACTCGCAGCACCCCGTAACGGCGCGTACCGATGCCCGCCGGAGAAACTCCGTGATTGAATGGAACTGGGGCAGCCCGCCTGAAAAAAAGGGGAGAGACGCATTTTTCAGCGCGATAATGACGGCCGCATGAAGGAACGCATCCTCCTCAGCCTCAACGGCGACACCCGCACTTACAACAGCCTGCTTCAGCTCACGCGCGTCACCGTGCCCGGCGTGATGGACATGCAGTACAACTACACCGCCGGCCAGAACAATGGCCGCATCGGCAGCTCCACCGACTACGCCACCAGCGAAACGGTGAGCTACGGCTACGACAGCCTGAACCGCCTGTCCTCCGCCTGGGCCGGCTCGTGGGGCGAGAACTTCAGTTACGACGGTTACGGCAATCTCACCGCGAAGACGCCGACGGCCGGCTCGCCGCCCTCGTACAACCAGACGTTCGACCCGTCGCTGAACGCGCCCACCGGGTCTCCGCTGCCCTCGGCGATGCCCAGTTGCAATGCCGGCTACGTGCCCTACTACCAGTGCACGGACGTCGAAGACCGGTCCATTTGGGTCAGCAGCGACTGGAAAGGACACACCACCGATAACACCTACGATCCCTGGGGCCGCCTGGTCTACACGGACGCGGCGTATCCGGCCGGCCGCCTGTACGTCTACGGCATCGGGGGCGAGAAACTGGTGACATACAAAGCCGGCGCAGCGGACGACGGCAGTGGCAACATGGTCTTCGGCTGCGACGTCCTCTCCCGCAACGAATACTTCGCGGGCTACCTGATCACGTGGAACGGGGTGCCGGTGGTGACGGACCGCCTCGGGTCGGTCCGCGCCGCCGCCAACGGCGACCGCTACACCTACTACCCCTACGGCGAGCAGCACACGGCCACGGGGACGGGCACGCTTGGGCTGTACGCGGACCTGATCAGCCCGAATCGGAATTACGACGCAAACGGCGCGCGGTGGGGCGTGCCGGATCGGGCGGGACTGACCGCGGCAGACCCGAAGACCCCGGCCACCTGGAATCGATTTGCCTACGCCAACGGCGATCCTATAAACTACTGGGATCCGGGCGGTGCCGACGGCTGTCCCGCCGGCAGCGTCTGTATGTTCTTCTCGCCGGGCAGCTTTCTCGTCGTGCCACCGGGCTGGACAGTGATGGGCCAGGCCGGACCCACCCACCAGCAACTGCTGGGGCTAGACCCGTCTTCCGGATATTCCCCTGATCCGCCATCTCCGAAGAACTGGCAGCTAATGCCCGCCGCCCTTGCGCAGGCGTTCAAGGATCTGGCCAAGCCGGGCTGCGGGGACACAATCTTCGCGGGCGGGATCGCGAATGGCCATGATCCGGCTGACGTTCTCCAGCAACTCGCAGACGGCACAAAGTACGGATCTGTGGACTTCAAGGACTTGGGGAGCGAATACGGGGCTCAAGAATACGTCCCTGTTTTGCGCCACATCCCCTTCCGCAAGAAGACGGTCCTGATAGACCTCAACACCGAATACTGGAACAACGCGAACACAGACGCGAATGCTCTCATCCTTATTCACGAGCTTGGACATGCATTCAATGACCTGTTTGGGAAGGGCAGCGCCACGATGGAAAACGACGCAAGCCTCACCAACCCGATGGACCAGGACGCGGAGGATAGGAACAAAGCGAGGATAGAACCATGCGCGAAGTAGTCGTCGCCGTGATATCAGGCGTCTTATTTGGAAGGCTCGGCGTGGCACAAGGCACACAACCAACCGTTTCACCGTGCGACCTCACCTCTTCGACTAAATACGCAGGAAATCTCGTCCGGATTTCCGGCCTCATGGTGTTCACCATGCACGGGGTCGTCATCAAAGCGGAAGGCTGCAAAAAGCCGGGGCAGGGTATCGCGGTGCTACTCCCAAGAGAAGGCGGCTCACCGCCTGTTACCTTCGACCTTCAGCCGGGCGCCTTGGATGCCCTGAAACCCTTTTTCAGACCAACGGGCGGAGCAGCGTCTGCTTGTGTAACCGTGACGGGGCAACCGTTTTACAAGAAGCACTTCCGAATGAGGGTTGAGGGTGCCGGTCCGGTCGGCAACGGCTTTGGACCGCGACACGCTCTTCGCACAGCGCTGGTCGTTCGATCCGTCGATTCGATACGCGCCTGCCCGCCCTCTGCCCACGGCCCGGAGCCCAGAGAAAAATGAGGGCCTATTTCGGTGACAGGCAACGAAACCCCTCTCCCGCGACACAACCATCCCCGATGGCGCGACCACAAACCACACCTGCACCTACCTCCCCAACACCCAGACCGCCACCATGAACAACCGCTTCAAGCAGGCCACCCTCGACGGTTTCGGCCGCACCACCAGCCTCGCCTTCGGGCACAACGGCACCACCGTCGTCAGCACCGTCGACACCGTCTACGGCCCCTGCGCCTGCTCGCCCCTCGGCAAGCTCTCGCAAGTCTCGCAGCCTTACGCGCCCGGCGACGCCAAGGTCTGGACCACCTACACCTGCGACGGCTCCGGCCGCACCGTCACCACCACCGCCCCCGACGGCAGCGTCACGCACTACACCTACCAGGGCAACGTCACCACCATCACCGATCCCGCCGGTGCTGCGCTGGCGGTACGGGCAGAAGCGGGAACGGGTGGATGAGAATCAGTTGTTCCTGTTTGCTGCTGAGTTGGTGCAGGCGGGCCAGCCGGCACCGCCGGCGGAGCCAGCCACTCCGCCCACCACCGCGAGTTCCAAGCCCCAGCCGAAAGGACATGGGCGGCAAGCACTGCCGCAATCGCTGGAGCGGCGGCGCGTGGTCTACGATCTGGACGAGCAGCAGCGCCATTGCCCCCAATGCCGGGGCGATCTCCAGCATATCGGCGAAGAGGTCAGCGAGCGACTGGAATATGTGCCGGCCTCGTTTCATGTGATCGAGGAAGCCTGCCAGAAGTACGCCTGCATCAAGGGCTGCACGGTGGTCACGGCCCAGAAGCCCATGGCGCCGATCGAGAAGGGGCTGCCGGGGCCGGGGCTGCTGGCACAAGTGGCCGTGAGCAAGTATGGCGATCATATTCCGTTGCACCGGCAGGAGGAAATTTACCAGCGGGAGGGGGTGGAGTTATCGCGGCAGACGATGTGCGACTGGATGCGGCAATCGGCCGAGTTGGCCAGCCCGCTGTATGAGCTGATGAAAGAACAGGTATTGAGTTCCAAGGCCGTGCAGACGGATGATACGCCGGTGCCGGTGCTGGACCCGGAACTGCCGCGAACGCGCACCGGCCGTATCTGGACTTATGTCGGCGGGGCGGAGCATCCGTACACGGTTTACGATTACACGCGCACGCGGAGCCGGGATGGTCCGGATGCGTTTCTGGAAACCTTCACCGGATATTTGCAGGCCGATGCGTATGCCGGTTATGACCACCTGTACGAAGATCCCGACCGCCAAGTCGTCGAGGTGGCGTGTTGGGCGCACGCCCGCCGGAAATTTTATGAGGCGCAAACTTCCGACATCATGCGCTCGATGGTGATGCTGGCCTATGTGCGGCTGCTCTACGACGTGGAGCGCGAGGCACGCGAGCAGCAGTTGAAAGGCGAGCAACGCCGGGCATTGCGCCAAGCCAAGTCGTTTCCCATTCTGGAGGATATCCATGCCTACCTGGAGCGGGAACAGCCCAATGTGCTGCCCAAGAGTCCGGAGGGCCAGGCGATCGCTTACACGTTATCGAACTGGAAGGCACTGGTGCGCTATTGCGAGGACGGCGATTTGGAGATCGATAACAACGGTGCCGAACGCAGTCTCCGCGGCGTAGTGGTTGGTCGCAAGAACTGGCTGTTCTATGGTAGCGACAACGGCGGCCGGACGGGCGCGATCCTGAGCAGTCTGATTGCCAGTGCGAAACGGGCCCACGTCGATCCGTTTGCCTACCTGCGCGATATCTTCGAGCGCATCGCGGCGCATCCCAAAAGCCGGCTCCACGAGCTGCTTCCCGACAACTGGGCAGCCGCACGGATCAGCACGGCGTCCTGATTCCCGTTCTCTCCCCGCACATATCCAGCCGCCAGTCGCAAGATGGGTTCACCGGACGGATA
>JAJYLS010000279.1 GCA_021787555.1 Acidobacteriota bacterium
AGCTACGAAGCGCGCAACCTGGCGGCCAACCTCGGCGTGGAAAACCTGATCGTCGCGCTCGATTACAACCATTTCGGCATCGATGGGCCGATCACTGAAGTGCTTCCCATTCCTTACCTGAACCACTGGTTCGCCCACGGGTGGAGCATCATCGAGGCGGACGGTCACAATATCCGCGAGCTGGCCTATGCCTATCGGCTGGCGGCGAACGGCTTCGGCGCGGGGCGGCCCACAGTGGTGATCTGCCACACGACCAAGGGGCTCTCGTACGGGCGCCTCGAAGGCACGGCGGATTCCCACGGGACGCCGCTGGCGCACGCCGAATACGTGGATGCGGTGCGGAAGCTTGGGTTCGGCATTGCGGGGCAGCCGGGCCAGGCGGTGGCCGACCTGCGCGTGATTACCGATGCCCTGCGCGCCTCGGACGCGGAGTACCTGCACGGGCGGCTCCAGGCCATGGCGCTGAACATTCCCGCCGAGCATGAGTCGGTCGCGCGAATGAACATGGCGCTCGCCGGCCGAACGGTGGCCGATTACACGAGCATCCGGCGGCCGGAGGCGCTGCCGCCCGAACTGGTGTTCCAGGAAGGCGAGATGGTAGCGACGCGCAAAGCCACGGAGGCGTGGTTTACCTGGGTCATGAAGCACTCGGCGTTCTTCTATGTGGGCGCCGGCGACTTGATGAAATCCATCCTGACCGGAAAAGCCGAGAACGTATACGGCGTCATGACCGCGCGGCATCCGCTGGGGCGCGGCATCCGCTTCGGCATCGCCGAGCAGAATATGGCGATGCTCTCGTGCGCCATGGCGCAGGACGTGCTGCCGGGCGGCTTCCGGCCGATGACCGCCTTCGCCACCTACGGCGTCTTCACTCCCATGATGGCCAATGCGGTGCGCATGACGCTGATCGACCGCGCCGTGAACCCGGAGGCGCGCAGCTTCTTCATTATGCTGGCAGCTCACGACGGCCCGGAAACCGGCGAGGACGGCCCCACGCATCACGGCCTTTTCTGGATGTCGCTGTTCACCGCGTATCCGGGCATCAAGGTCTACAAACCGCTGGACGCCAACGAGGCGGTGGAGATGCTCTTTCACGCGGCCGAGCGCGGAGAGCCGGTGGTCTTCTCCGCCGTGCGCCCGGGCACGCCGGTGTTGACGCGCGGCGGCGGCGTACCGCCGGCGCGTGAGGCCGTGAATGGCGCCTACGTATTCAAACCGTTTCGCGGAAGCGGAAAACGCAAGCTGGTGCTGGTGATTTCGGGCGGCCAGGTGATGGCCAACGTGCTCGAGGTCCTGCCGGCGATCGAGGAGCAGGCCGACGTGAAGATCGTCGCCGTGACCTCGCCGCAACTCTTCGAGGAGCTGCGGCAGAGCGATCCGCAGAAAGCGGAGGCGGTCCTCTCCGCCGGCGAGCGCCAATACGTGGTTGCGCTGCACAATGGCTGGCGCGGTTTTCTGTATCCGTTCCTGTTGCCGGCCGATTACGCCGCGCGGACGTTCGGCATGGACGGCTTCTCCCGCTCCGGCAAGCCGGGCGAGATCTATTGCGCCGCCGGTTTCGATCCGGCCGGGTTGCAGACAAGGATTCTCGACGCGCTGAGCGGCGCCGGCAGCGGACGGTGAATTTCGGATATTTCCATCCGGAACATGCTGGCTAGACGCATTGTTTAGGGGTATAATCCAGGCAGGCGGAGGTAATTATGCCGCTTTCGGAACAACTGCGCAGTTTCCTCGATTCCCATCAGGTGGAATTCATTCTCACCAACCACCCCCAGGCTTACACGGCTCGGGAGGTTGCCGCGGCCGAGCACCTGCCTCCCCGCGAGGTGGCCAAAACGGTCGTGGTTTTCGGCGATGGCGCTTACCACATGGTCGTGATTCCCGCCAGCAAACTGGTGGATTTCCACGAAGTCCGTGCAGCGCTCGGCCTGTCGCAGGCCCGCCTGGCCACGGAGACAGAGTTAGTCAGGCTTTTCCCCGAATGCGAACTCGGCGCGATGCCGCCATTCGGACTTATGTATGGCCTGCCGGTGTACCTGGACGGCAGCCTGGCGGGCCAGGATACAATTGCCTTCAACGCCGGAACGCATCGTGAGGTGATGCACATGCGGATGCCGGAATTCCGGCGCTTGATTTCGCCGCATATCGTCTCGCTGGTGCGCGAACCGGTGGCCGCCCGCGGATGGTAAGCGGAGCCGGGAGGTTCGGTATGCTTTGCGGGAAACTGATTCGACTGATCGAGAGCCACGAGGAGCAGATCACCGCGAACATCATCTGGTCGATCCGCCATCACCGTGACCTACCCCACCTGGCAACGCTGCCGGACCTGGAATTGCGGGAGCGCTGCCAGGAAATTGTCCAGAACCTGGGGCACTGGTATGCCCAGGGCAACGACGAAAGGCTGGCTCGGGAGTACGAGGCAATCGGCAGGACGCGGTTCGAGGAATCCATGCCGCTCCACGAATGCGTGCAGGGCCTGTGCCTGATCAAGGAGAAGATGATCGCCTTCCTCGACAGCCAGGGGATCGACCCGGATTGCCTGGCGCTGTATGCCGAAGGGCAATTGGTGCGCTGCATCGGACCGTTTTTCGACCTGCTGATCGTCCATCTGGTTCGCGGATATGAAACCGCGAGGCGGCACGCGGCGCATGCCGCCGCGTGAAGTTGACAGCACCGCCCGAAGAAACGGATAATCGGGTCTGGAAGGGATTTTTGGTAAAAATCCCCCGCGCCATGCTTGACCTATTCGGATGCGCATCCATTGAGAAGCGCGCCCTCGGAGGGACCGGCATCGCCGGTGTTGTCCTTTGCGCGATGCTCGGGGCGGGTTGCCAGGCCTCCGGGCAGAAGCAATCCCCGCCCGATCCCCCGCTTCCCGGCGTTGTCGTGACGGAAATCTGCCGGCGCGACGTGGCCGTGTTCTCCGACTTCGCGGCACAAACCTACGCCCGCAACATGGTCGAAATTCGCGGCCGGGTGGAAGGATACCTGGATCGATGGCTGTTCCGGCCGGGCGCGGATGTGAAGGCCGGGCAGGTGCTTTACGTGCTCGATCTGCGGCCTTATCAGGCGGCGGTCGACCAGGCGGCGGGAGGTCTCCACCAGGCCGAAGCGGACCTGGAGTTCGCCCAGAAGCAGGTCGCGCTCTTGCAGGCGCAGGCCACCCTCGCGGCGGCGCAGGCCAACCTGGTGAAGGCGCAGCAGGACGTGGACCGGCTGATGCCAATGGTTGCGGCCGACGCCGCGCCGAAGCAGGACCTCGACGCCGCCAACGCCGCGTTCGAGGCCAACAAGGCGAATGTCGCGGCGCTGAAGGCGAATGTGGACTAGACGGCGCTTTCCACGCGCACGCAGATCGACGGCATGCGCGCGAAGGTGGAAGCGCTGCGCGCGGCGTTGCGCACGGCCGAGTTGAACCTGCAATACGGCACCATCCGCTCGCCCATCGATGGGCGCATCGGCGATACGCTGGTGCCGGTCGGCGGGCTGGTCACGCCCAATTCGCCGCAGCCGCTCACCACCGTGGTTCCGCTCGATCCCATCTGGGTGCGGTTCAAAGTGACGGAATCGGAATACCTCTCCTGGGCGAACGGCGCGCAGAAAATGCCGGACGGCGATTTGCCGTTGACGCTCATCCTGGCGGACCAGACGGAGTTTCCACTCAAGGGCCGTATCGAGAATCAGCTCAACCAGGTAGATCCCAAGACTGGGACGCTGGAGTTGCAGGCTCGCTTTCCCAACCCGAAGCAAACGATCCTGCCGGGGCAATTCGGCCGGGTGCGCGTGCAGGTGGCGCAGCGCAAGAACGCGCTGGTGGTGCCGCAAAAGGCCGTGCAGCAGTTGCAGAGCATGCAGGCGGTCTATACCGTGGAGCCGGACGCCCAGGTGCGCCAGCGGGCCATCGCCACCAGCGAGCGGGTGGGGAACTCGTGGATTGTCGAGCAGGGGCTGAACGCCGGCGACCGGGTGATCGTCGAAGGCCAACTGAAAGTGCGGCCGGGCATGCGGGTGAAGCCGCAGTTCTCGTCTACACCGGATCAGGCGGCGTGCGAGCCGGGGCCGTAGGCGATGGCGCGATTCTTCATCGGCCATCCCGTTTTCGCGATGGTGATTGCCATTGTCATCGTCATTCTCGGGGCGGTGGCGATTCCCGGGCTCCCGGTGGCGAGTTATCCGGAGGTGGCGCCTCCGGTCGTGCAGATCACCACCAACTACCTCGGCGGCAATGCGCAGGACCTCGAAAAAACGGTGGCGCAGCCGATCGAGGAGCAGATCATCGGGCTCGACGGCATGCTGTATTTTCTGTCGAGCAGCGGCAACGACGGCTCGCTCAATGTTCAGGTGACCTTCCGGCTGGGCACGGACCCGGATATCGCGACGGTGCAGACCCAGAACCGCGTCAGCATCGCCATGCCGCGCCTGCCCGTGGAAGTGCAGCGGCAGGGCGTAGTGGTGAAGAAGGTTTCCACCGCCTTCCTGACGAGCATCAGCCTCATCTCGCCGGACAGCCGCTACGACTCGCTCTTTCTGACCAACTACGCGCAGATCAACCTGCTGAACCAGGTGGCCAGCCTGGACGGCGTGGGCGAATGCCGGCTGGGAGCCAACCAGGTGTATTCCATGCGGGTATGGGTGAACCCCGACCGCATGGCCGAGTTGGGAATCACGGCCAGCGACATCAATGGCGCCATCGCGGCACAGAACCGGCAGAACCCCGCTGGCGCGTTCGGTCAACCGCCGGCGCCATCCGGAACGGATTTCCAGTACTCCATCAGCGCGCCCGGACGCCTGGTGAACCCCTCGGAATTTGAAAGCATAATCTTGCGCGGAACGCCGGATACCGGCTTGCTGCGCATCCGCGATGTCGGCCACGTGCAACTCGGGGCGCTCAGCTATTCGGGATTCAGCCGCGTGAACGGCATGCCCTCGGGCAATCTGATTGTCTATCTCTCGCCGGGCGCCAACGCCGTCGCTACGGCGGACCGCGTGCGCAAGTTCGTCGACCAACAGAAGAAGAATTTCCCAGCGGGCATGAATTACGTCATTCCCTACGACTCCTCCGTCTTCGTCCGCACGGCCATCCACGAGGTGATGATGACGCTGTTCATCGCCACCGGGCTGGTGATCGTCGTGGTCTTCCTCTTTTTGCAGAACTGGCGCGCCACGCTGATCCCGCTGCTCACGGTGCCGGTAGCCATCGTGGGTACGTTTGCACTTTTCCCGATGCTCGGATTCTCGATCAACATGACCAGCATGTTCGGACTGGTGCTGGCCATAGGAATTGTCGTGGACGATGCCATTGTGGTGGTGGAGGCGGCGCAGCGCCATATCGACGAGGGTGCGACGGCGCGGCAGGCCGCGGTTCTGGCGATGGATGAAGTTTCGGCGCCGGTGGTGGCGATTGCCTGCATCCTGGCGGCGGCGTTCGTGCCGGTGGCGTTTCTGGGCGGCATCAGCGGGCAGATCTACAAGCAGTTCGCGCTGACCATTGCCGCCTCGGTGCTCATCTCCGCCTTCAACGCACTCTCGCTCAGCCCGGCGCTGAGCGCCATGCTGCTGCGCCCCAAGATGAAAACGCGCGGGCTCGCGGCGCGCTTTTTCGCCGGCTTCGACCGCGGATTCGAGTGGACCCGCAACCGCTACCTGGCCGGCGTCGCGGGCCTGATCCGCAAACCCGCGTTCGCCCTCCTCGGGCTGCTCTGCTTCTGGGTGGCGGCCGGCGCGCTCTTTCACCGCCTCCCTACGGGCTTCGTCCCCGAAGAGGACCAGGGGACAGTGTTCGTCTCCGTGCGGCTTCCCGATGCCGCATCCATGCCGCGGGCCGAAGCCGTCAGCCGCAAAGTGGAGAACATCATCCGCAAGATTCCCGGCATCTCCGGGACGTTCGTTCTCGGCGGGATCGACATCATGACCCGCACGAGCAGTTCGAACGTGGCGACGGTGATCACGCGCTTGGCGCCATGGGATGACCGGAGTACTCCGGACAAAAGCCTGCATGCCATCCTCGCGCGCATGAACCGGGAATTCACGCGCGTGCCGGAAGCGCTGGTTTACCCGTTCGGCCTGCCGCCCATTCTCGGATTGAGCACCAGCGGCGGTTTTCAGTTCATGCTCGAGGATCGCGCGGGCACGGCCGGGGTCGAGCAACTGGCGCAAACCGCCGATCTGCTGGTCCAGACGGCGCGCCAGCGGCGTGTGTTGACACCGACTGTAAATACCTTCCGCTCCAACGTTCCCGCTTACAAGGTTTCCGTGGACCTGGACAAGGTGCAGACGCTGGGCATTCCGGTCGCCGACGCTTACAACACCTTGCAGACCTTCCTCGGCGGGCTCTACGTGAACGACTTCAACGTGTTCGGCCGCACCTGGCAGGTGCTGGTGCAGGCCGAGCCGGAGTTTCGCAGCCGGCCGCGGGACATCAACCGCTTTTACGTGCGCACCGCCGGCGGCGACATGGTGCCCATGGGAACGCTTGCCAGCGTCGCTGCCACCGCCGGACCGGACGTGATCTACCGCTACAATCGTTTCCGCGCCGTGCAGTTGCTGGGCGGACCCGCCCCGGGATACAGCAGCGGCCAGGCCGTCGGCGCCATGGAGGACCTGGCCAATTCCGTGCTGCCCTCCGGCTACGGGTACGAGTGGACCGGCACCACCTACCAGGAGAAAGAAGCGCAGGGCCACGAGGCCGTGATATTCGGCTTCTCTTCGGTGCTGGTTTTCCTATGCCTGGCCGCGCTTTACGAGAGCTGGTCGATTCCTTTCGCGGTTCTGCTGGCGGTACCGCTCGGGCTGTTCGGCGCGCTCTTCGCCGTCTGGGTGCGCTCCTATCCGTACGACATTTATACCCAGATCGGGATCGTGACGCTGATCGGCCTGGCGGCCAAGAACGCCATCCTGATCGTGGAATTCGCACGGGCGCGATACGAGCGCGGGCAGCCCATCGAGAGCGCCGCGCTGGTAGCCGCCCGCCTGCGCTTGCGGCCGATTCTCATGACGTCTTTCGCGTTCATCCTGGGCGTCACGCCGCTGCTGATCGCCACGGGCGCCGGCGCGGCATCGCGGCGCTCGCTGGGGACGGCGGTCTTCGGCGGAATGAATGCCGCCACGCTGCTGGCCATCTTCGTGGTGCCGGTTCTGTTCTTCGTCATCCAGCATCTGGCGCACAAGCCGAGACACGCGCCCGGCGCCGAGCCCCTGGCGGAGGAATCGGAATGAGGCGTGCCTGCTCTCTTCCGCTCTTCCTCCTGCTGGCCGGGTGCGCCGCCGGCCCGAACTACCAGCGGCCCGCCGTGCCGGCGCCGGACGCCTATCGCGGCGCATCGGCGTCCTCTTCGGCTGCCTCGCTGGCCGATGTGCAATGGACGGACCTGTTCCAGGACGAGATACTCAAGCAGCTCGTCGCCTCGGCGCTGACGCAAAATTTCGACCTGGCGATGGCGGCGGAGCGCGTCGAGGAGGCTCGCGCGCAGTTTCGCATCGCCGGCGCCAACCGCTACCCCTTCGTCTACGCGCAGGCCGAATTTGCCGCAAACCGGCAGTCCCTGGTCGGCTCCAACAAGCAGGTTCCGCAAGGAGTGTCGCTCGATTCCAGCTATACGCAGGCCGGGGGGGCGCTCTCCTGGGAACTGGACCTCTGGGGACGCCTGGGGCGGCTGAACGAATCCCCCCGCGCGCAAAACCTCGCGCCCGAGGAACCCCGGCGGG
>JAJYLS010000280.1 GCA_021787555.1 Acidobacteriota bacterium
AGCACGTTCTGGCGCCAGACGGCCTGTTCGGCATAGGCGTTGCGAGTGCTCTGGATGTGACCGGCCTGGACACCGCCCACGATGCCGGCGGAGGGATCGAAGCGCATGGCGCTGAGAGACAGGTTCTGTGCAGCATAGCCCGGGGTGGAGGCATTGGCGACGTTGTTCTGGATGACGTCGAGGACCTGATTGTAGGCGTTCAGGGCGCCAGCGGCCGAACTCAGGGAAGCCAGCAAGTTGCTCATAGCATCACCCGTGGAGCGAAAGGTGGCTCAAGCGGGGCACCGGGGCGGCATCGCCGTGGGCGGTATATCCGCCCAGGAGTTCGCCGAGGCGGCGATTCCAGCCGCTGAAGAAATCGGCAGCGCCCTGGAGGAGCCGGGCGGCGCAGTAGATGGCGATGCGCAGGCGTTCGGCTTCGCTCAGGAAGGCGGTGCGGGCGGGCGGGCTTTCGCATCCGGGGCAGAGACCGCCGCGGAACGTGGCGAGTTGCCGGAGGGCCTGTTCGAGCTCCGCGGTCCCGCGATCGAGCGAAGGCGGGGACGGGTCCGCGAGGAACGCGGAAGCGCGCTCGACGGCCTGGCGGATGGCCGCCAGATCTTCGACTGCCGGGGTCATCGTGCGCCTGCCGCGAGCATCTCGTGCACCATGGCGCGGCTGGTGGCGGCGGAGCTGGGATGATATTGGCCGCTCTGGTACTGGGCGGCCAGGGATTGGACGCGGCCGGAGCGCCGGCCGCGATCGGCGGCAACGGCTTTGGAGAGCTGCGCCGAAGCGCCGGACAGTTCAACGCGGTCGCCGGCGGAATCGGAGCGGGCGGCGGCCCGGCCGCCGCTGCCGGACTCGATCTTTTGGGTTTCGTGCGCCTGCCCCGCCTCGGGGGCCGGCGCGCTGGTCGGATTGCGATCTGTGATTCTCATAGGCGCGTGCCTGATGAGCTTATCGGCGGAAAAGGGAAGAGGTTTAGAGGGGGGGAGAAAAAATCAGCGGCCGGAGGAGCCGAAACCGCCGGCGCCACGGCGGGAATCGGCCAGTTCACCCTCGAGCCACTCGACGGCTTCATAGCGGCTGAGGATCATCTGGGCGATGCGGTCGCCGGCCCGGACGGTGTAGGGTTCGCGTCCTAGATTCAATAAGATAACGCGGAGCTCGCCGCGGTAGCCGGGGTCGATGGTGCCGGGGGCGTTGGGCATGGCGATGGCGTGCTTGAGGGCCAGGCCGCTGCGCGGGCGGACCTGGGCCTCGTAGCCGGGCGGGATTTCGATGGTGAGGCCGGTGGGCACGAGGCGGGGCAGGCCGGGTTCAAGGACCACGTCTTCGACGGCGCAGAGGTCCATGCCGGCGTCTTCGGCGGGACCGTGGGCATAGGAGGGGAGGACGGCGGCGGGGTGAATGCGCTGGATTCGAACCTGCATCCCCGCTATGATAACTTCTTGACTCCCCCAACAACCAAGCGGGTGATTACGGTTGCGCCCATGCCGCCGGAGAAGAGCGCCTATGCCTTGGCGCGGTATAGCCGGTCGCCCGATTCGATTCGCGATTCGATCGAGTGGGTGCGGCGGCACGACTCGCAGAAATTCCTGGAGAGCTTTTATTTCCAGTACGGGCACGCCTCGATTGCGGATTTGGGGCACGCGGTGGTGTGCTTCGAGGGGATCTCGGAGCTGGCGGCCACGGAAATCGAGGAGGAGCCGCTGTGGGACGGGCAGGCGAAATCGTCGCGGTACCAGGATTTTTCGCGCGGCGGGTTCGTGACGCCGCCGGAGTTTTCGGCCGGGGACGCGGCGCGGTATCGGCAGGCGGGCGAGGCGCTGCTGGCAGCTTACGGCCGGGTGAACGTGGCGGCGTTCGAGTGCCTGGCGGAACGGCTGCCGCGGCCGGAGGACATGAAGCCGGAGGCCTACCGGCGGAACGTGGCGGCGCGGGCGTTCGACGTGGCGCGCTACCTGCTGTTCTGGGGCGTGCCGACGAACGTGGGGCAGGTGACCAGCATCCGCACGCTGGAAAAGCAGATCCGGCGGCTGAAGGCGGCGGAGTACGCGGAGCTGCGGGCGCTGGGGGAAGAAATCGCGCAGGCGTGCGCGGCGGAGCCGGATTGCCGGTGGGAGGCGGAGCCGCTCGCGGGGACGGCAGCGGAGCCGATTGCGCCGACGCTCGCGAGGCATGCGGATCCGGACGAGCATGCCATGCGCTCGCGCGAGGATCTGGCGCGCTGGGCGGAGCAGAACCTACCGGTTTCGCGCGGGGGGCGGTGCGAGCGCGTGGATTTGATCCGGCCGTCGAGCGTGCCGGCGGACATTGTGGCCACGCTGCTGTATCCGGTGACCGACCGGCCGTTCCGGGAGTTATACGAGCTGGCGGCGGGATGGAGCGAGCGGGTGCGGGCGGAGGTAATCGACCTGGCGGTGGGATCGCGCACGCGGCGGGACGAAATCCTGGCGGGGTTCCGCGGCGGGCTGTACGCGTACGACATGGCGATCGACATCGGGGCGTACCGCGACCTGCACCGGCACCGCCGCTGCCAGAAATTCCGGCAGGCGTACTCGGGGAAGCTGGGGTACGACACGCCCAAGCTGGTGACGGAGGCAGGGGTGGCGGCGGATTACGACGCGGCCATGGGGGCGGCGTTCGAGGCGATGGAGCGGCTGCCGGCGCCGGGGGCGCACTACCTGATGCCGTTCGGGGCGCGGTCGCGGTTCCTTTTCAAGATGGATTTCGCCGAGGCGGAATACATCTCGCGGCTACGGAGCGGGGTGAAGGGACACTTCAGCTACCGGGAGATCGCCTGGGAGATGAAGCGCAAGATGGAGGAGGTGGAGCCGGAGTTGGGGCGGCTGATCGAAGCCACGCCGCCGTGGGTGGAAGAACCGCTGCGGAGGTAGAGCGTCCCACCCTTTTACCGCAATGGTTTGCTGTTGGCCGTAGCCGGCTCGGGGCCGTAATTTTCGCGGATGACCATGGTCTGGTCGGAGAAGAAGGTGCGGTTGCCATCGCTGCCGTAGGCCACGGGATTGGCATTGATGACGTAGCCGCCCTGCGCTCCGGTGAGCGTGAATTTGTAGCCCTGCTTGATGCCGTTCGAGAGATCGCTCCCGATGAGATCGGCGGCGGCGGGACTGGCCGCGCCGCTGGCTGGCGGGCCCAATTCGGCAAGCGAAGTGGCGTACTGGCCGTATTGCGACTGGTATTGCACTTCCATCTGGTGGATCGTCTGAATGGCTTTAATGGCGGCGGTCTCGCGCATGAAGATCTGCGTCTTCTGATATTTCGGGACGGCGATCGTGATGATGATCAGGATGATGGTGATCACGATCAGCAGCTCGATCAGCGAGAAGCCCCGGGTCCTGCGGCGTATCAACATACGTTTCCCTTAACATTTTATGACGCGCCGGGGGGGTGTGGCGTGCAGGGGGAATTCGCGGCGCGCCGAGCCGGTACAGTACTATTTAATTAGCCATGCGGGCCTTGCGTGCTTTCGGGACTCTGATTTGCCTGGGCGCCGCGGCAAGCCACGCGGCGGAATCCGACGCTCTGGCGATTTCGGCGAATATCCAGGCGAAGCACATGCCGTTCGGCACGGTGATCGATCCGTATTACGATTCGGCCACGGGGAACACCATTGTGGGGTACACGCGCTGCGGCGATTCGGCCTTGTGGACCGGAGCGTACCTGGCCGCGGAATCGTTCCGCTACAGCGTGACGCAATCGGCGGAGGCTTTCGAAAACGTGAAAAGGGCGCTGGCGGGTTTGAAACTGCTGGTCGATGTCACCGGCGATAACCGCCTGGCGCGCTGTGTCGTGCCGCTGAATTCGCCTTACGCCGCGGGCATCGCGAGCGAGGAGGCGCACAACACGGTTACCGAGAACCCGCCGTGGATGTGGATCGGCAACACCTCGCGCGACCAGATCGTGGGCGCATTTTTCGGGCTGGGGGTGGCCTACGACCTGGTGAACGATGCCGGCGTCAAGAGCGCCGCCAGCGACCTGGCGACGCGCCTCATCGGGTTCATCTCGCAGCACCTATGGACGCCGAACGACGACATCCTGAATACGTTCGCGATCCGGCCGGAACAACTACAGATGCTGGTTCAGGTGGCGCGGCACGTGAACCCGTCGAACACCGTGAGCGCGCCGTTCCTGGCGCCGCCGGTGGGAGTTGGGGTGGCGGTGGACGTGCTGAGCAACAGTTCGTACTACAAGTTCAACCTGGACTACATGACGTTCTACCACCTGCTCGCATTGCAGAATAACCCGGATTGCCGCAGCGCCTACAAAATGCTGCGCAATCACACGGTGGGCCACGAGAACGCCTTCTTCAACATGGTGGACCGCGCGGTGAACGGTCCCAACGCCGCGCGCGATGCCGAGACGCGGAGGCTGCTCGACCAGTGGTTGCAACGGCCGGAACGCGACGCGTACGTGGATAATTCCGGAAGCGTGCCGGTGTGCGGCAGCGAGGCGTGCCAGCCGATCCCGGTTCCGCGGCGGGTGCCCAACGAATTCCTGTGGCAGCAGGACCCGTTTCAGCTCAAGGGCGGCGGCTCGGGGATCATCGAAGATTCGGGTGTGGAGTACATTTTGCCGTACTGGATGGCGCGGTATTACGGGGTGATCGGGGGCGGCGGCATCCAATCCGCGGCGGCTGGCGGCATCGGCATCGCTGCCGGTTCGCTGGCATCGCTCTATGGGCAGAACCTGGCTTCCGGAAAAGAGCAGGCCACGGCGGTTCCGCTGCCCACCACGCTGGGCGGCGTCACGCTGGCGATGACGGACGCGAGCGGCGCGCGGCAGGACGTGCCGTTGCTCTACGTTTCGCCCACGCAGATCAATTTCGAAGTGCCCGACGGCACCGCGCCCGGGACGGCCACCTTCGATCTGAACGGCGCTGCGCAGCAGAGCTTCAGCGCGATGGTGCAGGCGGTGGCGCCGGCGCTGTTCACGATGAGCGGGAGCGGCTCGGGTGTGGCCGCGGCGCTGGCGGTCGAGGTGCAGGCGAACCATCCGGAGGCGCAGACGCCGGTGCCTCTGTTCCGGTGCGGCAACTCGGGATGCGCCGCGGTACCGGTCAATCTGGGCGTGGACACGCCGGTGTACGTGAGCTTCTACGGCACCGGGATCCGCAACCGCAGCGGGTTGGCGAAGGTTTCGATGACGATCGATCGCGTCAGCGTTCCGGTCTCATACGCCGGGCCGGCGCCGGGGTTCGTGGGGCTGGACCAGGTGAACGTGGGGCTGCCGCTGGCGCTGCGGGGCAGCGGGCAGGCGAACGTGGTGCTCACGGTGGATGGCCGCACCTCGAACACCGTCCAAATTTCCATTCAGTGAGTACAATGGGAAGCACCCGTGATGATCATCCTGGCTCTGCTGGTCTTGTTCTCGGCGCAAGCCGTGCTCGCGCAGCAGCCCTTTGCGCAGCACTGCGCGGCGTGCCATGGAGGGGACGCGCGCGGCACCGGACAGGGGCCGGGACTGGCGAACAACCCGCGCGTGGCGGCGCAATCGGTCGAGGAACTGCGCGCCTATCTCACGCATGGCAATCCCGCCGCCGGCATGCCCTCATTCGCGGACCTGCCGGCGGACCAACTCACCGCGCTGGCGCGGTACCTGCGCGGCATCAACGCCAATACCATCCTGATTCTGATGGCCCCCGCGCGCAAGCTCACCTGGGGCCCGCCGCAGCCGGGCGACTGGCTCACGTACAACGGCGACGATTCGGGCAACCGCTATAGCCCGCTCGACCAGATCCGGGTTGCGAACGTCGGATCGCTGAGGCTGAAATGGGTTTTCCCGATTTCCTATTTCGGTTTGGAAACCACGCCGCTGGCCTCCAGCGGAGTGCTCTACGTCACCGGGCCGAACCAGGTTTTTGCGCTGGACGCGGCCAACGGCAATGCGCTCTGGCATTACTCGCGGCCGGCGACGCCGGGGATGGTGGGCGACGCCAAGCTGGGCACCAACCGCGGCGTAGCCATTCGGGGCGACAAGGTTTTCTTCGTCACGGATAACGCGCACCTGCTGGCGCTCGACCGCGCCACGGGAAAGCCGGTCTGGGAAGTGCCGCTGGCCCCTCAAATGCCCCCGGGCGAACACCACACCTATGGCGGCACGGTGGCGCCGCTGGTGGTGGACAATATGGTGATTGCGGGCGTGGCCGGCGCGGACGAAGGCATTCGCGGCTTCGTGGCGGCGTTCAAGGCCGACGACGGCGCTCTGGTCTGGCGCCGCTGGACGGTGCCGCGGCGCGGCGAGCCGGGCATCGAAACCTGGAAAGGCCCGGAGCCCATCACAGGCGGCGGTTCCACGTGGCTCACGGGGTCCTACGATCCCTCGACCGGCACACTCTACTGGGCCACGGGGAATCCCTGGCCCGACGGCGACGACCGCGACCGTCCCGGCGACAACCTGTACACCGATTGCGTGCTGGCGCTCGACGCCGGGACCGGCGCTCTGAAATGGCACTACCAGTTCACGCCGCACGACCTCCGCGACCGCGATGCCACCGAACCGAATGTCCTGGCGGACGTCACTTACCGCGGCAAGCCCTCCAAGCTGCTGCTGCACGCGGACCGCAACGGCTTCTTCTATGTTTTCGACCGCACCAACGGCAAGCTCCTTCTGGCGAAACCGTTCCTGCACCGGATCGATTGGGCCCAAGGCATTGGTGCGGACGGACGGCCCGAGACGATCGACCCGCGCGGCTGCCCCAACGACGCGGCCAACTGGGATGCCACGGCATTTTCTCCGCGCACGCGCCTGTACTATTTTCTGGCGCTCGAAGAATGCACCGGGAAGGGCGGCGGCTATCCGGATGAAAGCGGCCAGCGCTACCTGCGCGCCATCGACATCGATACCGGGAAGATTGCGTGGGAAGTGCCGCAGCCCGGCCCGGCGCGCGCCAAGAACTGGTCGGGGGTGCTGGCCACGGCCGGCGGCCTGGTTTTCTATGGCCAGCCGAACGGCGGCTTCGCGGCGGTGGACCAGCGCAACGGCGAGACCCTGTGGCAATTCCCGACCAATGTGCGCATGAAAGCGTCGCCCATGACGTTTATGGCCGGGGGGCAGCAGTACGTGGCAGTGGCGGCGGGTCCGAATATTCTGTGCTTTGGCCTCGGGACAGCCGCCCCGTAGGGGTTCGGCTAAACTGGGAGGAGACGCCATGCCACAAAGCGACAGCACCCGCCTCGATCGCATCGAAGCCGCCATCGAGCGGCTGGCAGAAGAGAACCGCATCGGATTCGCCGAACTGCGGGAAACCGACAAGCGCCTCAAAGCCCGGATCGAAGACCTGGCCGAAGAGACCGCCGAATTCAAGCGCGTGGTGCGCGGGGCTTTCGAGGTCCAACAGAAGCAGATCGGCGATAACGCCGCCGCCATCGCGCAACTGCACAAGCACATGGGAGCCTACCTGCGCCGCAACCGGCAGTAGCGGGGCGGGCCTGCCGCGAGGCCCGCGATTACGGCGGGTTCTACAATCGCGTGCCACCGCCCGAAATCGACGCAATCGGGCTGGCGCCGCGCGTGCCCATGGCGGCTTCGCGCCCGCGGAGGAGCAGGAGGCGGCACGTGGTTCGGTTGCGCCCGCCCTAGCGGTACTTATAACGGATGTTCACCTCTGATGTTCTGACGTAACCCCTGAGGAATTATCGGGTTAAGGGCGTTTTTGATCTCTAAAAGGTAGACATGCATAAAATGGCCCACCATGC
>JAJYLS010000281.1 GCA_021787555.1 Acidobacteriota bacterium
TGGGTGGCGCGCGGAAAAGTACCGATCCGCCTCGATCTTTGCGGCGCCTGTCCCACCTCAATGTTTCGCGAACATCGCGCGCACGTCGCTCCGCAGGGCCGCCTGGCTGTCGCGGCGCGTGTAGAACATATGCCCGCCGGGGTATTCATGCACGGCCACGCGCGTGGGATCGCCCATCACCGGCATCTCGTCCACGGTCAGGACCGAGCCCATGAACGGGCATGAAAGATCGTTCCAGCCGTGGGCAATCAGCACGCGCAACTTCGGATCGGCGGCTACCGCTTCGCGCAGATCCGGAACCGCTCCCACGCGGAGCGCATGGCTGTCGCGGTCCCACTGCGAGTTCACCTCATAGCTCAGCGTGTTGTACCGCGCGTCGGTTTTCCAGCCCACCACTCGCGTCACGAAATCCACCATGGCGGTGGTGGTCGGGGCGATGACGCTTTCCAGCAGCGGATCGTTGCTCTGCTGCTCCGGTGCAAACGGGAAGGGATCCCAGGATGTCACGTTGGAATCGTACACGCTGCCGATCTTCCCGCGCTCGCGGAACACCTCCCGCAGATACGCGCCGATCTCCAACCGCCCGCCCGATCTCCGGACAAACTCCTCGTTCAAGCCGGTCATTTCGGTCACGCGCTTCACGATGCGCGCCGTGGCTTCCGGATCGGAGCGGCCTTTCAGTAAATCCGTGGCGTATTCGCCGCGCGTGTACGCGATCACCTTCTGCATCGCTTCCGGCGTGAGCTTATGCTGGCGCTCCAGGTTGGCGGCGGTGATGGGAGGCAGCGTCAAGAGCCACTCCATGGGCGACACATCGTGGTTATCGCCCAGCGTCGGATTCAGATAGGGCGACACGAGCACGACTCCCGACATCGCCACGCCAAGCTGAGTTTGGAGGTAATGCGTGATGCGGGGCCCGCGATATCCGCCGTAGCTTTCCCCCACGAAGTACTTGCGCGAGTCCATGCGCCCGTTTTTCACCAGCCAGTCGTAAATAATGCGCGACAGGTAATGGATATCCGGATCGGTGCTGTAGAACTGCTTTTTGGTTTCTTCGGGCGAAACCAGCGAGCGGCTGAAGCCGGTGCCGATGGGATCGATAAAAACCAGGTCGGTGAAATCGAGCCAGGTGCCCGGATTGTCGCGGAGCGTGGCCGGATCGGACGGGCTGTCTCCTTCCACGCCGAATGCGACGTGCTTGGGCCCGATGGCGCCAAAATTCAGAAAGACCGACGAGGCCCCCGGCCCGCCGTTCAGCGCAAAGGTAACCGGCCGGTCCGGCCCGTTCACCACGTAAGAAGTGTAAACGACCTCGCCGCTCTTTCGGCTGTCCTTGTCATAGACGGGCAACGTGCCGACGGTCACCGTGTAGGAGAGCGGCTTTCCGTTCAAGACGATGCTCTGCTCGATGTGCGCATCCGGCGGCAGCGGCGGCGCCTTCTCCTGTTCCTGCTCCTTGCCTTTGTCCTTCTCTTTTTCCTTTGCCTGGGCAGCGGCGGTAGCCGTTACGGGGCGGGGCTGCTGCGCCGGCGCCCACAAACTGCAAATCAGCAGCCCAGCCACGCCCGCGACCTTCCACGGGCGAAGACGATATGGATGAGACCTCATGTCTCCACGATAACCCACGGCGCCCGCGGGCCCTCTCGGTTGTCTCACGAAAAGCCGGCGCAACCCGCTACAATGAATGCGCCGCAAGGCCGAAACGGAAAGTCAAGAATGAAAAGCCAACTGCGGTGCCCTATTTGTGGCGTCCGCGCCTGCACCAAGGAACCCGGCAAGAAAAAGTCTCCGGCATTCTGCCCCATGCCGACGCAAACCGAGAAACTGGCAGCCGTGGAGCAGAAATATTTCGAAGACGCCGAGCTTCGCAAGTGGGCTTGCGAATCCGCCCGCACCGAGTCCGCCGGATATTGCAAGGCCACGCGCATCGAAGAGATCATGGACTTCGCCCGGCGCATTGGAGCGACGAAACTGGGGATCGCTCACTGCGTGGGCCTCATCGAGGAGGCGCGACTCGCGTCTGAAATCTTCGCCGCGAACGGATTCGAGGTGGAGGCGATCTGCTGCAAGGTGGGTTCGATCGACAAGGAGAAGCTCGGGTTGCGAGACGAGGAGAAAGTGCGGCCGGGCCAGTTCGAGGCCCTGTGCAACCCGGTGGCGCAAGCCGCGCTGCTGGCCGAAGCCGGCACGCAATTGAATGTGGTCGTCGGCCTGTGCGTCGGCCACGACAGCCTGTTCTTCATGCATTCGCGTGCCCCGGTGACCGTGCTTGTTGCCAAGGATCGCGTAACGGGGCACAACCCGGTGGCGGCGCTGTACACCAGCCATTCCTACTATCAGCGCGTGAAAACCGGCCAGCCTCGCTGAGAAGAATGTCGATGGTTCCATCCTTTATGGGTGTATCTTACACATAGTACAATCGAGCTTATGGTGCGCAAATCGATCACGCCGGCTTTGATCCTGCTCGGCTTGTTCGATGCGTTATACCTGCTTTATACCTACACTTCTCCGTCGCGTCCCATGGTGTGCATCGGCACGGGATGCGACGCAGTGCGCGCCAGCGCGTACTCCACCCCGTGGGGCATCCCCATGCCGGTGTTCGGCGTGTTCGGTTACACGCTCCTGGCGATTGTCATCGTCGCCGAATCCCTGTTTTCCGGACGCGTCGCGAGAATGGCGCGCCACCTCTTCCTGGAAATGACCGGGTTTGGGTTCCTCTTCTCGCTCTACCTCGACTACCTGCAAGCCTTCGCGATCCACGCTTATTGCGCGTGGTGCCTGACCTCCGGCGCGGTGATGACCGTCCTCTTCGTGCTGGCTCTCGTGGATGTGAGTCGCGCCGGGCCGGAACCGGAACCGGCGATGGAGTTGGCGCACGTGCGCAGCCTCTTTGCGGTCGGCATGGCGGCGGTGCTGGCGGGTGTTCCGGCCTTCTACCTGCTCGCCAGGCATGGCCACCTGCCCCCTGCGTCACCCCAGACTACGGCGGCAAGCCTGGCGGAAAGGCTGGTGCGCCCCGTGAGCCATGAGGCCGGCAATCCGCAGGCCCTGTTGACCGTGGTCGAGTTCGGCGATTTCGAGTGCCCGGTCTGCGGGCGGGGAGAAGCCGCAGCGCGGGAGGTTCGCACCCGGTTCGCCCACCAGATCCGCTTCGTTTTCCGCCAATTCCCACTGGAGCGGATTCATTTTCTGGCGGAGAAAGCCGCGGAAGCTTCCGAATGCGCGGGCGAACAGGGAAAGTTCTGGGAGATGGTGGAGAAGATCTATTCCCGACAAGGCGACCTGTTTCCCGAGGGACTCGAACGCGATGCCGCCGAACTGGGCCTGGACCAGCGGCGCTTCAACCAGTGCCTCACCAGCGGTGCGATGGCGGGACGCGTCCGGCGCGATATGGAAGACGGCCGGGCGCTCGGCGTGCGTGCGACGCCGACGTTTTTCATCGGCCGGGAAATGATCGAGGGCGTGATGACAGCGGAACAGTTTTCGCAGGCCGTTTCCGGACAGCTTGCCCGTCTTGGAGTGAGCGTGGGCGGGAACGTCGAACAGGCCGCAATGGCGCCGGTTGCGCAACCCAAGAGCCCGGTGCGAAAGACCGCTGCCGCGAGCCAACCGGTTCCGCCTTCCCCATTACCCACGCAGCCCCTCCCCGGCACGCAGACCGCGAACACGGACCTTGCACAAGGCGCGATCGTTCTGCCGGGCGTGGCGCCCAGCGTGCAGGGAGCGCCCCCGATCTTCGGCCGTGTGCAAACCGCCGGCGGAGGGTGTAGCGAAGCCGACGCCGTCAAGAAACAACCCGAGTTGATCGACACGAAGGCAGTGCGTCAACTGCTGTCCGACCATGCCGCCCCGGTCTTTGTGGACGTGCGGCCAGCCGGCGATTACGCGGCCGGACGAATTCCGGGGGCCATCAATATTCCCGCGGACAAGATAGGGCAGCAGTGGAACACGTTGCCGAAAGATCGCACGATCGTTATTTACGAAAGCGGGGGAACGTCCGGTGACGTTTGCGCGGCCGGGCGGGCGTCCGGCCGCACACTGCTGGAGCACGGGTTGCCATACTCCCAGGTCAAGGTCTATCGGGATGGCCTCGCGGGCTGGAAGCAGGCCGGGACCGATACGGATAAGTAAACATGAACTCAAGAGAAATTGCAGAAAAGCGTTTTCAAAACGGATACTCCTGTTCGCAATCGGTTTTTTCGGCGCTGGGCGAGCGATGGGACGTCAGTCCCGAGGTATCGCTGCGGATCGCCGCGGGTTTCGGAGGTGGGATAGCGAGGTCCGCGGGCATCTGTGGCTGCGTGACCGGCGGGATTATGGCTCTTGGACTCGCCCAAAAAGAAATCAGCCCGGAAACGAACCGTTCCGAAAAGGAGAAGACGTACGAAGTATGCCGGCGATTCATGCGAGCGTTCGAGGAGCGTAACGGTTCCACCGTGTGCTCCAACCTGCTGGGCTGCGACATCGGCACGCCGGAGGGATTGGCCAAGGCACACCGGGAAGGGCTCCATCAGTCGGTTTGCACGAAGCTGGTGCGTGATGCGGTCGAGATCGTTGAATCCATATTGGTTACCTTTCCCGATCCCGGCTGACGGTAAGTTCCGGCAGGGCGCATGTCACGCTCCGGAAGAAACGGCATCTTAAACAGTAGCGCGGTGTTGCTATGAAACGGGACGATACGGAACCGAGCCGCGTCGCCTCTTCTTGCCGCGACGGTCAGTGTGTGGAAGCCATTTCGGCCATGGAGGAACTGGTCCGCCATCAACCTGCGAATCCGGAGTTGCACCATCAGCTCGGCCTCTGCTATAGCGGGGCCTGCAGGCCCCACGCTCTTGTGAGCATCCGACGCGGCGCAATATCCGCAGAGCGCTCCGCCACTTCGAGCGCGCCCTCGAGATTCGAAAACGGGACGGCCGCCTGTTCGACTACGCGGCAACTCAATTCAATCGCGGCGAGGCATACACGAGACAGGCGGAACTCGACCCCGGCGCGGGGTTGGACGAAGCCGTCCGCTGTTTTCGCGAGGCCGAGGAGTGCTTCGTGGTTTGCCGGGATTCCGAGCATGCGGCCGCCGCACATGCGCAGTTGGCCAGGATCGATACCGCTATAAAACAGAATCGTATATGAGCACGTCTACGACCCCCACGCCGTTCGATGAGTTCACCATTACCGTCGAACAATCCGAAGACTATGAATTCAAGGTGCGGTTCGACAAACCGCAATTCGACGAGTACCGGCTCGACGAACCCGCCCCGCTCGGCCATGACAGCGCGCCCAATGCCTCCCGCGTGCTCTCCGCGGCGATCGGCAATTGCCTGAGCGCAAGCCTGCTGTTTTGCGCCCGCAAGGCGAAAGTTCAGCTTGGTCCGATTCGGACCGTCGTCCGGACGCAGGTTGTCCGGAACGACCGCGGCCGTCTGCGGATCGCCAAGGTCGAAGTACGAATCGATCCCCGGATTCCCGATGCGGAGAAGCACAAAGCGCTGCGCTGCGTGGACCTGTTCGAAGATTATTGCGTGGTCACCCAGAGTGTGCGCCAGGGCATCGACGTCCAGGTCTCCGTCGAAGGGATGGACCATGGCGACGAAAGGCAGGAATCCGGCCACCAGCCGGCGGGCTCCAATCTATGAAACCGTTCGACACGATGACGCGTGACGAGCTTTTGCGCGCTCTGGAGATGTTCGCCAAGAACTGGTTGGCTCACGATGGCTCCTGGTTCCTCGGGGCGGAGGAACGCTTCGGGATGGAAACAGCGATCGATCTGGACGCCCGCTCGTGGGCGCGGTTCGCAGCTGTGGAAGCGCGGCGCATCATGACTACTTTCAATATTCCACCGGGCGGCGGTCTCCCGGCTCTGGAAAAGGCCCTGAGCTTGCGCCTCTACAGCATGGTGAATGCGCAGCGCGCGGAGTGGTCCGAGGATCGGCAGCGCCTTCGTTTCTATATGGACGAGTGCCGTGTCCAGCAGGCCCGCCAGCGGAAGGGCTTACCCCCGTTCCCTTGCAAGCCGGTGGGCACGGTGGAATTCGAGACATTCGCGAAGACGGTCGATCCCCATATTGTCACGACCTGTCTCCGCTGTCCTCCAGACGCGCCCGAAGGCCGATACTGCGGCTGGGAATTCACCCTTCAACCGTAGACTGCCTGTCATTCTTCGTCGTCGATGTCCGGCAGGTCGGTGTCTTCCGGAGCCGGCGAGGAGCCGGCGGCCGGCGCTGGTTTGACGCGCCAGCGCCTCAGCAGCAAAAAACCGAAAACGGTCGCGAGAATCGTTGCCAACCAGGGAATCCAGGGCGTCCATGGGGCGGGTATCGTCCGCGGGTCGACCAACACCTTGCTGCCGTACCGCCCCACATAAGTGTTCAGGATTTCCTGGTCGCTCTTGCTTTCCGCGACCCATTTTGCGATCTCCAGCCTCATCTTGACCGCGATCTCGCTCTGGTGGTGGGATACGGGTTCGGTGTAGCAGCAGGGGGCCAGAACCGAATCTTCGATCCGCTGGACTCTAAGCATCTGTTCGGCGGCCGTTTCGGCGGCAGCGGGAAGCACCAGGAGCCCCGCCGCTGCCAGTATCAGAAGCGCTGCGCTCACAGCCGTTCGATATCTCTCACCGCCACGCACCCATGACCTCCTCTCTTCCGCAACCATTCGCCTCGGCCTCCAATATCGCGTGGCCGATGTCCGATTCCTCCATGCGATTCGTGTTTCATTGCCGGCACCGGCCCAAAATTCGTTGTGGCACCAGGCCCTGCCCAAAGGATAACGTGGATTAAATATAGATGAGAAGTACAGCTTAGGCCGTCCTCAACAGAGTGCCGCCATCAAGGCGCCGCGCGCGGTGGAGTTCAGCGGGTCGGCGGCCACCCGCAGGTCGGAAATCCGCAGCGGAAAATCGGCCGTCGGCAGCGACTGGTTGAATCGATCGAGAAAGCCCTTGGGCATTGCCGTACCACCCGCAAGCACCAGCGGGATGGGCTGATCGAACTTGGGAAGCTGGCGTTGGGATGCGATCCGAACGCGAAGCGCTTCCGCCAGGGGACCGATCATCTCACCGTAATAAACCGTGAAAGCATTCTGGACGCGGTCGCCGTTCAGCCCGATCAGGCGGAAGGATTGCTCTTTCCAGACCCGCAGACGTGTGGCCAGTTCGCCGGTCACGGCAGCCGCCCGGTTGTCGATGAAGTCGCCGGCTTTGCCCACGCTGAAACTGATCACCGGCACCGAGAGCATGGCCAGGCAGATATTGCATAATCCGCTCCCGCAGGAAATCCCGATGCCGCTGAAATTCGATTCCGCCAGTTCGCCGAAAACCACGGCCAGACCTTCTTCGATCGGCGTGGGGGAGTAGCCCAGTTCCGTCAGGACCTGCCCGATGGATGCCTGATGATAGGCAATCGCGTCGGCGCCCTCTTCCATGGGAGCGGGAACACTGAAATGGACTTTCTGCTGCTCGACGGCGGCATTTCCGATGAGCTTTTGGATGATTTGCCGGATGACCGCCAGGCTGTGCGGTTCCACCGGATTCAGGACTCCCTGGAACATGGGCCGGCGCGTTTCCACATGGAAAATTTCCGCGAATTTCTGGGCATCGTTCCCCGCCACGATGATATCCGAGCCACGCACTTCATGGAAGACGCTTTCCCGCTCGAGCAGGCTCACGGTGAGCCGCGTATAG
>JAJYLS010000282.1 GCA_021787555.1 Acidobacteriota bacterium
ACGGAACGGCGGGATATTATTATGTTCCGCAGGGCACCGAGGATCAGCTTTTTGGGAGCGGCGTCAGTTTAAACGTCACCATGAAATGGGATGGCGCCGCTGCCAGCCTTTACCTGAACAACGCTCTGGTCAAGTCTGCACCCTACGTCCCGGCGGCGGCGAGTTGGACCGGGGCCTCGCTCTTGGATCTGGGCGCCTGGGAGTATCAGAATTCGGGTGGATACAGCAGCTCCGACGATCTGGTTCGCGGCTTCACGGTGGCAGGACTCACTGCCGCCGCGCCCGTCGCCGCCCCGGTGCAGCTCCGCTCTCTGAAATGCACGGCGTCCAGCCTGACGCAGAATGCCAGCACTTCCTGCGCCGTCACCCTGAACCAGGCCGCCCCGAGCGGGGGAATCGCCGTGACGTTAGCCAATACTGCCGCCGCCCTCAGCGCGCCCGCCTCCGTCACCGTTCCCGCAGGCGCCACATCGGCCACATTCACGGTGAGCACCGCGGCGCTCATCGCTAACCAGACCGCGACCCTGACCGCCACGCTGAACGGTTCCTCGGTCCAGACCTCGATCGCGCTGGTCGCGCCGGTGCTGGTTACCTCCCTGCATTGTGCGGCCTCCAGCCTGACGGAGAATGCCGGCACCTCCTGCACTGTCACTCTTTCCCAGGCCGCCCCGTCCGCTGGACTCTCGGTGATGCTAACCGGAGGGGCAGCCGGTCTCTCGGTCTCGGCTTCGGTCGCGGTTCCCGCCAGCGCCACTTCCGGCAGTTTCACCGTTACGGCCGCGACAATCTCTCAGAATCAGACCGTTACCCTCGTGGCGGCGCTGAATGGCTCCTCCGCCAGCACGTCCATCGCGCTCATTGCGGTGCCGGCCAATACACTTTTCTTGCTCGATGGCGACCCCACCGAAGTTTCCGGTACTGCAAATGGCTCCGCCCTCAAGCCGGAGATTGCCCCCGCGGGAATAGCGGGGAAGGTCGTAGTGAACGGCGCCGGCTCGGTGAATTTCGTCCCCGGGAGCGGCGTCTACTTCCTGAACTGCTGCGGAAACACCAACAACGCGTATTACCAGTTCGCCGGCGCGGCATTGGGCAATGTCTTCGGCATTGGGCAAGGCCAGATCTCGTTTACCCTCACGTCCCGCTACAGCTTTGCCCAGCGGCAATCGGTGGCGGCCGGGCAGCGGGTTGCATTCGCGGTTCGGGACGGCAACAGCCAGAATCAGTTCTACTTCCTGACGCAGGTCTATACCTCGTATCTGGTCTTCTATTACATGATCGACGGAACGGCGGGATATTATTATGTTCCGCAGGGCACCGAGGATCAGCTTTTTGGGAGCGGCGTCAGTTTAAACGTCACCATGAAATGGGATGGCGCCGTTGCCAGCCTTTATCTGAACAACGCTCTGGCCAAGGCTGCACCCTATGTCCCGGCGGCGGCAAACTGGAGTGCCGCCTCGCTCTTGGATCTGGGAGCCTGGGAATATCAGAATCTGGGCGGGTACAACAGCTCCGACGATCTGATCCGCGGCTTTGCGGTGGCAGGCCTGAATACTACATCCAGCACCTCTGCCGCACCGGTTTCGGCGCTGGCCGTTGCTCGGCGGGCTACAGCGAATCATCGGTCTGAAGGGACCCTCCCCTCAACGTCCGGCCTCGGGTCCGCTGTGCTCTCTTGCAGCCCCACGCCGGTGTCCCCGGGTTCCACGGCTCTATGCGAGTTCGCGCTCGGTTCCAGCGAGGCCGCGCCTTCGCCGGAATTCTCCCTGACCAGCAGTTCGGATCGCGTCAAAGTACCTGCCACAGTGGTCACGCGCGCCGGAGAATCCAAGGCATGGTTTGAGGTGTTCATCGATCCGGAAGCGCCGGAAGGAACGGTCAATCTGGAAGCGCGCTCGCGTGCACTTACGATCCAGGGAAGCGTGCAGGTAGTGCAGTCCAGCGCACCGCCGCTGCGCGCTCCGGAGAGCGTCACGGGTACGCCCGGAAACGCGCTGGGCATCCTTACCGTGGGCGATAGGGGCCAGGCCTTCGCCATCCACCCGGACTCGTCCGTGCTTGCATCGGTTCCGAACATCCTCTTCGATGGCCAGCCCGCGCGGGCAGGCGACGTGCTTTCCGTTTTCGTAACGGGTATCCCCTGCAACCAGGACCCTGCCACACGGCAGTTCCAACTGAAGGTGGGCTCGGGATACGCATCCATCGAAGGAATCCAGCCGGCAGCCGGCATTGCCGGCGTTTGCCGGCTCGCGTTCCAGGTGCCGGCCGGCACCTCCGCGCCGAGAACGCCCATCGCCCTGATTGCGGCCGGCTCGAATGGCCGTGTAATCGCGAGCAACACTGCTTCGATCGCCGTCGGAAACTGAGCGGCCAGGTACGGCCGTTGCCACCGCTCGCCCGCGGTCTTCGGGTGCGTAACCCTATTCGCGAAACGAGGCCGCTCAGAACATCTTCCAGCCGGTGCACAACAGCACCAGCGCGAGAGTCGCACGCAGCGGCCGGGGTGGAATGTGGGTGGCCAGCCGGCTGCCGAATATCACTCCGGGGACCGATCCGATCAGCAGGTTTGCGGCTAAATGCCAGTCCACCGCGCCGAAGGATGCATGCACGAACGCCGTGACAAAAACCAGAACGGCGGCGTGGAACACATCCGTGCCGACAATCTTGTTGGTCTTTGCCGGATAGAGCAGCATCAGGAAGGGCGCCAGCAGCGACCCGCTGCCAACCGAAGTCACCCCTACGCAGAAGCCTGCGGCGGCCCCGAAGACGATCGCACCCGGACCGCGCAAAAAATCGAGCATACCCTGCGACGGCTGGATCGCTTTCAGCACCCGCGAAATCCGCAGCAGCACGGCTGCCGCCACCACGATCAGGACCACGCCGATGAACCGTCGCAAGTAATAATCG
Source organism: Acidobacteriota bacterium (assembly GCA_021787555.1). GTDB lineage: Bacteria > Acidobacteriota > Terriglobia > Bryobacterales > Bryobacteraceae > JAJYLS01. Next base: position 2,905 of record JAJYLS010000282.1, read on the forward strand.
ACCGGGATCAACGTGTGCGGGAGCAGCACCACCGTACAGGCGCCCACGATTCCCCCCGGAGCGCTGCCCGCGGCCAGCCGCTTCACCATCGCCAAATCCACCGTGCCCTGCCGTAAGTGGACCCAGGCCCCCACCATTTTGGTGAACGCCCCGTAAACCAGGTCCGTGCCGACCGCCGTAACAGGGCGTACTCCGACCACCAGGATCAGAAGGGGAGCCATCAAAGCCGCTCCCCCCATGCTCGTCATTCCCGTGAGGATGCCGACCGCAAAGCCGGCGGAAATCAGTGCGAATTCCATTCGCGGCTGAGGCTCCCCCCTTGAGCGGCTTCCGCCGCCGCGTGGAGCGGGGGGGCGCCGGTCCGGTGCGCACCCTCGACAAACCCCTTTTGCATCAGATAGGCGAGAATCTGGGACCCGTTCTCACCCGGGCTTCTGGCGATGGTAGGTAGTTCGATCTCCGCCGCGTCGGGCGGTTCGTATGGATCGTCCACCCCGGTGAACCCTTTGATCTGGCCGGCTCGTGCGCGGGCATAAAATCCCTTCACATCGCGCTGCTCGCATTCCTCCACCGGGGTATTCACGAAAATCTCAATAAAATGTCCCGGCGGCATCATGTTCCGGACCTGGTTTCGCGCGTTGCGATACGGGCTTACCGCTGCGCAGATCGCGATTCCACCGTGCCGCACGATCTCCGAAGCCACGAAACCGATGCGCAGGATGTTCAGGTCGCGGTCTTCGCGGGAGAAGCCCAGGCCCTTCGAGAGGTGCGTGCGGACCACGTCGCCGTCCAGCACCGTCACGTACCGGCCTTCCGCCATCAGCAGGACCTTCACGATTTCGGCGATCGTGCTCTTCCCGGCGGACGGAAGCCCGGTGAACCACAGACAGAATCCCTGGCGCCAGGTTCGAGCCGACTTCAGAATTTCCGCGGTTTCAGGCCGCGTGAACCAGGCCGGAAGAGCGCCGGAGCCCTCCCGGATCTCGTGGCGCACCTCCGTTCCGGAGATTTTCTTCACGCGCGCCCCCTGCGGCACCGCCGAACTTTCCTCGTAGCGGTCTTCGTCCTCCAGGTAAACCATCTCCTCGAACGGGAGCGGCCGCACCCCGATCTCCCCGCTGTGCTTAGCCAACAGATCTCGGGCCGCATACGGCGCGTAAAACGGCATGCCCTGCGGGTTCTTGCCGGGCCCCGCATGGTCCCGCCCGATAATGAAGTGGTTGGCGCCGTAATTACGCCGGATAATGGCGTGCCACAACGCCTCGCGCGGGCCGGCCATGCGCATGGCCAGCGGTACCAGCGAGAGCAGGCACTGGTAGCCTCCGTAATATTTCTCGACCAGGCTCCTGTAGATCCGCACCCTGGTGAAGTGGTCGATATCTCCCGGTTTGGTCATCCCCACCGCGGGATGGATCAGCAAGGTGGCACTGGCCTGGGACGCCGCCCGCTTCGTCAGTTCCTCGTGTGCGCGATGCATCGGGTTGCGCGTCTGAAACGCAACCACGTTCGGGTTTCCCATCGAAGCCAGCAGCCGGCGCGTGTCCGCCGGCGTCCGCCGCAACTCCATGAAATCGTGGTGCGATGGCAACTCCATCACTTGGATCGGGCCGCTCAGGCAGAACCGGCCCCAGCCGTTCATTTCCACCGCCAGGGGATGGTGCTCGTTATCCGCGCAGGCGCAAACCTTCTCCGCTTCCCGCCGGATATCGCGCTCGAAGATCTCCTCCACCCGCATGATCGCGAGTATGTTGTTGCCCGCGCTTCGCAGCGTGACCTCCTCGCCCGTGCGGATGCCGTCCAGCGAGACGACGGAAAGCGTAATCGGAATCGGGAACAAAGTCCCGTCGCTCAACCGCATCTCTTCGACCACGCGCCGGTAGTCGGCTTCGCCCATGAAGCGGTCCAGCGGCGAGAATGCCCCGGTGGCGAGTAGTTCCAGATCGCAAGTGGATCTTGGCGACAACTGCAATGATCGCAGCCCCCTGGCGCGTTCGAGCGCTTCTTCGCGTCCCTCGGGCGCGATACTCAGTTCCACCAGCCTCCCCCCATACGGGGAGATCAACTTACATTCGCGTTCCAGTCCCATCCGTCCCCTTCCATTAGCGGCTTTCCGCTCCACGCATCGTCCGGTCGACCCGTTCCGAATAATTCTTTGCATAGATCAACGCGGCTTTTACCGCGTCCCATGCCGAGCCGTTCGGAGATTTGTAAAGCGGTTTGTGATAAACACTCTGTAAATCCGCGGTCGTCAGCTTCGCATCCAGGAACCTGTTTAGCCGCCCGATCGATTCCTCGGGTTTCAGAATCAGGTCCTCGTAGCGCAATTCAATAAATTGCGCATTGGCTCTGCGCAGGAACTCGCCGATCGTCTTCTGCACGGCAAGCTCGTACGCCCGCGAATTTCCATAGCTGCGGATCTGCCGTCGCAGCAAACCCGAGACCCAGCACTGCAAGAGTGAGCGCTTCAACAGGATGAAGCGGCATCGCTCGATGTCCAAAAGTTTCTCCCAAAAACCGATAGTGACCCACAGCCGGGGATCTTTCCACACCCAGGGGGCGTGGCCGTCGCACTCGGCCAGGAACGCCCGATACCGGCTTTCGTCGATCGTTCCCGCAAGAGAGGCCACATCGCGTAGCAACGCCGGGGAAAACTCGGTCATGTAGTTTCCGCTGTAACCCGCGGCGGCGAACAACGACCGGTTCAGCTCGATCAGCCGAGTGTTTTCATAGGTATCGTACTCGCCCGACTTCTTGTGAGTCGAGCCCGTCCAAAAGCCGCCCCGGGCGATCAAGCCGGTCAGCACGGAACTTCCCGTGAGCCCGGAAGTCAGGATAATGGCATTATGTTTCATTGTTGCGGCGATACCCCCTCCGGCGCGGTCTTGCCGGACTGATGCTCGATTGGACCTGCAAGGGCAGTGCTGGAGGGATCGAGCACGTCGCTTGCCGCCCCGCCCAACTTATTGAATACGCAAAGGTTGAGCGTATCCGAAGCTCAAAAAATCCCGCCTCTTGGAAATTCTTCCCGGAATATCGGTCGCCGGTCGGCTTCCTGGACCCTCTATTCCTGCGCTGCGCACCCGTTCTCTCATTACCAGACCCGTTATTCCTGAAACTCTGATACGATGGTTCTTCAGAGGGGGTGTGGTGTTTCTCATCACTCATAGGAGACAATTCGGTCCAGCCACTTTCCTTTGGGAGGTGCGCGCTCCCGATCTGGCGCGCGCTGCCCGACCCGGACATTTTGTCATGGCTCGGGTCGATGAGCATGGCGAACGAATCCCGCTCACCGTCGCTGATTTTAACGTCGAGCGCGGCACCGTCACCGTCGTCATTCAAGCCGTCGGAAAAACCACGCTCGAAATGATGGCCCTCCGCGAAGGCGACCGCATCCTGGATTTCATCGGACCCCTCGGCCTCCCCAGCCACATCCGTAAGCTTGATGGCACCGTCGTCCTGGTAGGCGGCGGTCTCGGCGTCGCGCCCATTTACCCGCAACTCCGCGAGTACAAGCGCACGGGCAACCGCACCGTCTCCATCCTGGGCTTCCGCAGCCGCGACCTCATGTTCTGGGAGGACCAGTTCCGCCAGTATAGCGACGAGATGATCGTCACCACCGACGACGGCAGCTACGGCCGCAAGGGCTTCGTCACCTACGCCCTCGCCGACGTGCTCAGCTCCCATAAGGACGTCGCCGAAGTCGTAGCCATCGGCCCCATCCCCATGATGAAGGCCTGCTCGGAAACCACTCGCCCGTTCGGTGTCCCCACCATCGTCAGCCTCAATTCCATCATGGTGGATGGCACCGGCATGTGCGGCTCCTGCCGCGTCACCGTCGGCGGCAAGATGAAATTCGCCTGCGTGGATGGCGCCGATTTCGACGGCCACCTGGTGAACTTCGACGAGCTCTCGCTGCGCCAGAAGCGCTTCGAGCGCGAGGAAAAAGCGGCCCTCGATCGCTTTCGCAATGAATCGGCGAAGCTGGCCAGCCTCAAGATGGACGAGCCCAACGGCTTCCATCCGGCCGACATCTGCTTTCCCGAGCCGCGGCCCATCCCGCCCGGCCCGCGCATCCCCAAGAACATCAAGACCATCCCCCCCGAGCGTGCGCCCATGCCGCAGCAGCCGCCCGAGGAGCGCATCCACAATTTCAAGGAAGTGGCCCTGGGGCTCGATCTGGAAGGCGCGCTGCACGAGGCCGAGCGCTGTCTGCGCTGCAAAAAGCCGCGCTGCGTCCCGGGATGCCCCGTGGGCATCGATATCCCCGGCTTCATCTCCGCCTTGCAGCACAGCGATATCCGCCTGTCCTACCAGATCCTGAAATCCTCTAACACGCTGCCCGCCGTGTGCGGGCGCGTCTGCCCGCAGGAGTCCCAGTGCGAAGCCACCTGCGTCGTCGGCGCCAAATTCAAACCCGTGGCCATCGGCCGCCTGGAACGCTTCGTGGCCGATTGCGCCATGGGCCGCGGCTGGGACGAACCACCGGCCCCCACCGCCGAAGTCCGTAAGCGCGCCGCCATCGTCGGCTCGGGGCCCTCCGGCCTGGCCTGCGCGGGCGACCTCGCGCGCAACGGCGTCGCCGTCACCATTTTCGAAGCCCTTCACGTAGCCGGCGGCGTGCTGAAGTACGGCATCCCCGAATTCCGCCTGCCGGACGTCATCATCGATACCGAAATCGAGGCCCTCAAGAAACTCGG
>JAJYLS010000283.1 GCA_021787555.1 Acidobacteriota bacterium
CCCGGCCGGCGCACGATCCTGTTCGCCTCCAACTGGAACGATATCGACCGGCGACACCTGGCGCAAGTGGCGGTGGAAGGCGGGCCGCTCGTGCGCATCACGTCGGGCAGCGGCATCGAGTGGTCGCCCGCGCTTACGAACGACGGCCGCGCGCTTGCCTTCCTGCGCTCCGACGCCCGCACGCCGGCCCACCCCGCGGTGCTCGTGGAGGAATCCACCCACGATATGGACCCGCACGCCCTGCCGCCGGATTTCCCACTGGCCCAGATGGTGGTGCCGCAGCAGGTCATCTTTCCCAGCACGGACGGTTATCAGATCCACGGGCAGTTATTTCTGCCCACCCATGCGGCAGGCGCCAGACTGCCTGCGGTGGTCTTCTTCCACGGCGGTCCGCAACGCCAGATGCTGCTCGGCTGGCATTACTTGTACTACTATTCCAACGCCTACGCGCTAAACGAATACCTCGCCAACAGCGGTTTTGCGGTGCTCTCGATCAACTTTCGCAGCGGCATCGGCTACGGCCTGAATTTTCGCGAGGCGTTGCACTTCGGCGCGTCCGGCGCGAGCGAGTTCAACGACGTTCTGGCGGCGACGAAATATCTGCGCGGCCGGCCGGATATCGACTCCGCCCGCATCGGCGCGTGGGGCGGCTCCTATGGCGGCTATCTCACCGCCATGGCGCTGGCGAAGGCATCCGATATTTTCAAAGCAGGCGCCGATTTTCACGGCGTCCACGACTGGGCCATGGAACTCGGCATCCCGGCCACCGCGCCGGATTACAAAATCGCCTGGGATTCCTCGCCACTTGCGTTTGTGAAGTACTGGCGGTCGCCGGTGCTGCTCATCCAGGGCGATGACGACCGCGACGTGATGTTCGCCAACACCGTGATTCTGGCCGATGCCCTGCGGAAACAGGGGGTGAAGGTGGAGGAACTGGTGCTGCCGGACGAGGTCCACGAATTTCTGCTTTACCGCAGTTGGCGCGAGTCGTACGCCGCCGCCGCGCGGTTCCTGGCGCGGGAATTGAAGTAGCTACAAGCCTGCGCTACCGGGGTTATGATGAGAGCGCATGCCTAAATTCGCCGCCAACTTGAGCATGATGTTCAACGAGGTCCCGTTTCTGGACCGCTTTGCCGCCGCCCGCGACGCCGGCTTCGCCGGAGTCGAGTACCTGTTCCCGTACGACTTTCCGGCCGAGGCGCTGGAACAACGCCTGCGCGATAACCGCCTCGAAAACGTGCTTTTCAATCTGCCGCCCGGCGACTGGTCCGCGGGCGAGCGCGGGATCACCTGCATTCCCGGACGCGAAGAGGAGTTCCGCGCCGGCGTGGCCAAGGCCGTCCATTATGCCAGAGCGCTGACGACCGTGCGGGTGCACGCGATGGCCGGCATTCTGCCGGCGGGCGCGAATCCGGCGGAGGTGCACGCCACGTACATCGGCAACCTGAAGTATGCCGCGGCGGAGTTCGCGAAGTACGGCATCACGCTGCTGATCGAACCGATCAACACGCGCGACATGCCGGGTTTCTTTCTCAACACGCAGGCGCAGGCCTACGCGGTTCTGGAAGAGGTGAAGGCGCCCAACCTCAAAATGCAGATGGACCTGTACCACATGCAGATCATGGAGGGCGATCTGGAGATCAAGCTGCGCAAGTACGCCGCGCGGTGCGGGCACGTGCAGATCGCGGGCGTGCCGCAGCGCCACGAGCCGGATACCGGCGAGGTCCGCTACGCGTATCTGTTCGACGTGCTGGACGAGATCGGCTATGAGGGCTGGGTGGGCTGCGAATACCGGCCGGCTGGCAAGACGGTGGACGGCCTCGGCTGGTTCCAGGGCCGCGTCACGGCCGCGTGATCGTGCCATCCGGCAGCCGCGCCTGCGTCCAGCGGTCGATGCCGGGTTGGTGCGGATATTTCGCGGCGGCCGTGAGATCGAGGTCCACGCCGTGGCCGGGGCGGTCGCTGGCGTAGAGATAGCCGTTGCGCACCTCCGGACAGCCGGGGAAGACTTCGCGAAGCGGTCCCTCAAAGCCCGGGCTGAAAAGCTCCTGGATGCCGAAGTTGGTGCTCGCAATATCCAGGTGGACGCTCACCGCGTGGCCGACGGGTGAGACGTCGAACGGCCCGTGCCACGCCGTGCGGACGCCGAAGGCCTCGGCGATGTGCGCGACCTTGCGCGCGGGCGTGAGGCCGCCGATGGCCGAGATGTGGATGCGGATGAAGTCGATCAGGCGGCGCGAGACGAGCGGCATCCACTCGCCCGGATGAACGAAGAGCTCGCCCATGGCCAGGGGCACGGCGCTGGCGGCGCGGATGTTGGCGAACCACTCGATATCTTCGGGAGCCAGCGCATCTTCGAGGAAGAAGAGGCGGACGGGCTCGAGCTCCCGGGCGAAGCGAACGGCGTCGGCGGGCCTGAGGCGCTCATGGATGTCGTGGATCAGCTCGATTTCCGGACCTAGCTTGTCGCGCACGTGCTGGAGCGCGGCGAGGTTGCGGCGCATGTAATCGGCGGGGTCGTAGTAATCGCCGTCGAGCGCACCCTCGGGACGGTCCAACCGGAGGCCACCGTACGGCATGCCCACGTTCGGACCGCATTGGATGCGAACGTGGCGCACACCCTGCTCGATCCACTCGCGGGCGCGGTCCTCGCATTCCCGCGGATCGCGGCCATTGGCCCAGCGGTACACCGCGGCGCCTTCGCGCACCTTGCCGCCGAGCAACTGGTAGAGCGGCATGTTGGCGCACTTGGCCTTGATGTCCCACAGCGCCATGTCCACACCGGAGACGGCGCTGTTCAGCACCGGGCCGTTGCGCCAGTAGGAATGCACCATGCCGAGGTTCCATAGTTCCTCGATGCGATCGGGATCGCGGCCGGCGAGGAGCGGCGCGAGATATTGCTCGACCGCCGTGGCGACGCTGAGGCACCGCTGCGTGAACGTGGCGCAGCCGAGGCCGTACAGGCCGGGCTCGGATGTTTCGATCTTGACCACCACAAGGTTGATGCCCTGCGGTGCGGTGACAATCGCCTGGACCGAACGGATGCTGAGCATGGCCGGCTATTCCACCTCCTGGTTGGCGCGGTGCAAGAGTGAGCGCATACACGAGAGGCTGTACACGTCCGCGAGGCGATGATCCTGGTCGCCAGCCAGCCCGGGATAGTGGTCGGGAATCAGCGAGGCTATCGAGCGCACGCGGCGGAAGGCTTTCATCACTTCATACATATCGAGGTAGCCATCGTCCTGGAAGGTTTCGTGGAAGCGCGGCAGCGGCGAGCTGACGTTGCGGAAGTGGACGGCGAAGATCTTGCCGCGCGCGCCGAAGTCCTGGATCATGCCGAAGACGTCCTTGCCTATTTTGGCGCCGCCCTCGGCCCACGTGCCGACACAGAACGTCAGGCCCCAGTATTTGCTGCCGCCGGCGATTTCGTCTTCGGCGCGCTTGATGGCGTCGTAGTGGATGAAGAGCTTGGCCACCCCGTTCATCATCGGGACGGGCGGATCGTCGGGATGCAGCGCCAGCCGCACATCGGCTTTTTCGGCTACGGGCAGGGCGGCGCGGATGAAGTAGCTATAGTTAGCCCACATATCGTCCGCTGTGTAAATGCGCTCATAGCGTTGCTTCTCGATCCTATTGCGAAAGTCCTCCAGGCTGAACTCGCGCACACGGTAGCCGCGGGGCGAATCGATCATAGCGGTGGTGTAGGTGTTGGCGGGATGGAAGTCGATCTTGGCCGAATAGACACCTGCGCGGCCGAGGTCGCGAAGGAACTGCTGGAACTTCTCGATATCCCGGTCGCGCCCGGGCCGGCCAAGCTGGATGCGCGGCGACCGGTAGGTGCTGTCCATGGCGCTGTGAATCCTAAGGCCGTAACGGGCGAAGCGCTCGACAGCGCTCCTGATGGCCGCGGCGGAACCATCGCTGCCGAATTCGGCATGCACCCAGCGCAGGCCGATCTGGCGCAGTAACAGCAGATTGTCATCCGTCACGGTATGCACGTCGACGCGCGTGGCGATCTTCGTGTTCGAGGGATCGTATTCGGCTTCCGCGGTGGCGCCGGCGGCCATCGCCGCCGCGGCAGCGGGAAGCCGGAGGAAGCTGCGCCTCTTCATGGCTTACCACTATATCAACGGGTGCGGAGGGATGCTCGCTTCCGTTCTAAGCACAATGACGGATGCCCTGCACGGGTGGTGCTCCTGTTTGTGCCGCGGACGATCGGCGGCCGCAGAGAGATCGCGCCGCATCGGTGCGTTACATTACTGCATAGCTCTGCTATTACCGAGTTTCTCTTGTGCCATGTCCGACCGAAGCGTAAGCTGAAAAAAGAGCGAGAGCCGATTCGCTCAATTCCTCAGACTGCCAACTCTGATGCCCGGGGAGGGGTGTGTGATGGCGGAGACCGAACAAAACGATCTATCCGCGCTACTGGTGGGCGAGTTCGAGACGGATCGCTTGCTGGTTCACGACGTATTCCGGAAGTTCGGCTGGCGGTTATTCGAGGCCCGCGACCGGCGCCGCGCCATGCGCTGTCTGGAGCGCCATCCAGTACACGTGGTGATCGCCGGGACGGACGTGCCGAACTGGAACTGGAGGAAGGTGCTCAGCGATTTGCGGCGCCTGCTACCTCCACCGCAACTGATTGTCACATCGCGAACCGCCGATGAGTGCTTGTGGGCCGAGGTGCTCAACATCGGGGGGTACGACGTTCTGGCACAGCCGCTCGCGCGCGAAGAAATCGAGCGGGTGGTGGCTGCCGCGCGGCGCCAATTCGACCAGAGCAAAAAACATCCGCGGCGACAGGTCCTTTCGGCCGTGGCCAACGTCGCGTAGTGCAGTACCATAAATCCAGCCGTGAATTTTCAGTGGTTGGAAATGCGCATCCAGGAGGAGCAGGATCGCCGGCGGCGCGAAGCGGAGATCCACGAGCGGCTACCGCGCTCGCTCGAAGAGGTGCATCGCGCGCTGGCCGGATGCATTGAAAGCTACCGGCGGGCCTTCGGAGACGAATCAGCCGAAATCCAACTGCGCGGGCCTGAGATCGCGATCGCGGTGCGGGAGAACGAGCGTGGCGAATGGCAGGAGCGGGCCGTGGTGACCGTTGCCCTCGCGCCGGCGCTGCCGGGATTCCGCATCGAACGCGAGGGAAATCCCCTGACCATCGAAGTGGGGCTGCTGCCCGGTGATAAAGTGTGCTATCGCGCGGGCGATCAATATCTCACCGTGGAGGAATTGACGCGCCGAATTTTGGACCGCGCGCTGTTTCCGAAGCTGGAAGCGGAGGGGTGAAGCTGCCGGCTATTTCGCCGCGCTATATTTCGCCCACTGGCCGGCGATATCCGCGGTTTTCACATCGCCGGGGTGGATGATGAGGCGATAGCGGAAGCGCAGGGTCCGGCCCGGCTCCAGCGTGGTGTCGCGGTGGTCCGCCGGATTGCCGGTGAACGCGGCGTTGCCGAACGGGTTGGCCGCAAACAGGCCGTAGCCGCGCACGTGCCAGCGCACCGGATGGCCGGGATTGCCGGGATTGTCGAGGATGGCGATCCCCACCTTCTCGCCGTTAATCTCGCCGGAATAGTCGCACCAGTTGGAGCGCTTGCCCCAGGCCTGCTTCTCTCCCACGAGACCGTCGGCATTGGTGATGTGGCCGCTGCCGCCCTTTTCCTGAAGCACGGGGCGCAGGCGCAGGCCGAAGACGCCGTCTTTTTCATCGCCGAAGGTCACCCGCTCCACGGCCGTGAGGAGAATATCGAAATCCACGATCCGCAGGGAGGGGTCGGCGTAGAAGGTCATGGTCCGGGATTCGGTGAGCAGCGTCTTACCGCTGTGATCGACCCAGTTAAAGGTTGCCGCGATCGTGCCCTGGCGCTTGCCGCTCTTCACCGCGCCGAGCTTGGCGAGCACGATCTTGCCGCGGTCCGGCAGGTTATAGGGCCGCTGGTCGAGCGGCGCGATATTCCAAAAGTCGAAGCCGTTGACCAGGGAGTGGGCGAACCAGAGCCCGCGCTGGTGCGGGTGATCGGGACGGGCGATGTGCGCCTCCTCCTCCACTTTCTCCATAGGCCACATGCGCGTGACGTACGTGCCGGTGGCGGCGCGGAGCGGCCAGAGATAGGGTTTAGCAACCTGCGGACCGGCGATGTAAAAATCGGTGAACGGCCGGCGGTTGATTTCGATGGAAACCTTCTCACTGCTGGGCGTGATCTTCACCTGCGCGGAGGCGGGGACGGCGGCCAGCGCAGAACAAATTAAAAGCGGGAGGAATCGCTGCATGCCGAATATTTTACCCGAGCTATTACCCGCGCTGCTGCGCCGCACCCATACCCAGAAGATGGTCAGGGTAAAGAGCACGAATAAACTTTCCCAGACGTAGAGATGCGCGAACTCAAACCACTGGCGCTCATGCTGGCCCAGGTAGAAAAGCGTGATGATGCGGACGAGGTTGACGCCTTGCAGGATAGCGGTCCCGGCGGCCAGCCCTTTTGCCTTGTTTCGCCAGGAGGCGGGGTAGGCCAGGATGGCGGCCCACAGCAGGACCATCACGTTGTTGCCGTTGCAACCGTCCAGCACCTCGACGGCGAAGCCGTTCACGGGATTTTGGAGGGTCACCTGGTGCGCGGCGGCGGTTCCTCCCAGGATGCGGATGCTGAGCGCCGAAATCTCGACCAGCCCGCGCGTGAAGGCCGTCACCAGAGGCCGCAGCATCGAACCGAGCACGAGCGCAAACCCCGCCGCCAGGAAGATCGGGAAGAGCACCAGGAAGCGAAGCATGGGGCGGTTCGGAGGCGGCGCGGAACGATTATCGGCGGCGGGCACGTTTCGTGGCATGGTCCGATCGAATATTATGGCATGCAGCGCCCGCGGCGAGTTTTGCTGGAACGCCGGCGGGCGAAGCGTCTGCCCCAACACTCAGAATCGTCTCCCGCAGTTCCCCGTTCAGCGCCAGCGCCAGCAGTAGAGGCGCGAAATAAGGGATGACCGAGATCGCCAGATAGAAGCCGGAATCCAAAAGGACTTGCGGCAACCCGGAATTGGCGAGCTGAAAATATCCGCCCACCAGGCGCAAGGCGAAGATGGCGATGGAAGCCAGGGCCAGGGCGGCGAGCGCTGCCGTTCCGCACGCCATGCGAAGAATGCGGCGGCGTCCCGGCGCGGCCAGCAGAATCGCCCAGAACAGCGGAAACGAGACGGTAAACAGGATCGGGTAGCCGCCGGAAGCCTGGAGCTTCATCGACCGGATTCGGATGCGGCCGGCATCCGCACCCATGAGGCGCTGCGCCCCCGGCTCGCGGAGAAGAGCGGCGGGTGCGGGCACTTGGAAGGTCCAGTTACGATCCGGGCCGATGGTGACGTGCGAAACCGCGCCGCCGGGGAGGAGCCGGAGCATCATCTCGGCCGAAAATCGCAATCCGCCGAGTAGCGGATCGAGCAGCACCGCCCACCACAGCGCCAGCAAGACAGCCAGCAGCGCCAGTGCGCGCAGCAGAAACCGGAATGGATTAGCCTCGCTCATTCGCTCCTTGCATCATAGCGGCGCGAAAGAGCCGCCGCCGGACCGCTCAGCGATTCCGCAAGCCCGAGGTA
>JAJYLS010000284.1 GCA_021787555.1 Acidobacteriota bacterium
TGATCCTCAGCACCCACGGCGGCATCCGCGCGGCCGACGGCACACCGGTCGCGCTCGGCTTTCACACCGGCCACTGGGAGGTCGCGCTGCTGATGGATGCCGCGGCCAAGGAACTGAAAGCCCTCGGCGCGATCCCGTTCGCGGCCTATTGCACCGATCCCTGCGACGGCCGCACCCAAGGCACCACCGGAATGTTCGATTCGCTGGCCTACCGCAACGATGCCGCGTCGGTGTTCCGGCGGCTGATCCGGTCGCTGCCCACGCGCGCCGGCGTGATCGGCGTCGCCACTTGCGATAAAGGCCTGCCCGCCATGATGATGGCGCTGGCCGCCTCGCGCGATCTGCCGTGCGTGCTGGTGCCCGGCGGCGTCTCGCTGCTGCCCGAAGAGGGCGAAGATGCCGGCAAAATCCAATCCGCCGGCGCGCGCTTCGCCCACGGGAAGATGACGCTGGAAGATGCGGCGGCAGGCCTCTGCCGCGCCTGCGCCGCGCCTGGTGGCGGATGCCAGTTCCTGGGCACGGCGGCCACCTCGCAAGTCGTCGGCGAGGCGCTCGGTATGTCGCTGCCGCACGCCGCCCTGGCCCCTTCCGGCCATCCCATCTGGATCGACATGGCGCGCCGCTCGGCGCGCGCGGCGCTCGACATGGAATCTCGCGGCCTGCGCATGTGCGACATCCTCACGGACGCCTCGGTCCGCAATGCGCTGGTGGTGCACGCGGCTTTCGGCGGCTCCACCAATTTGATCCTGCACCTGCCGGCCGTCGCGCACGCGGCCGGCCTCGCGCGGCCCGCCGTGGACGATTGGACGCGCGTCAATCGCGAGATCCCCCGGCTGGTGGACGCCATCCCCAACGGCCCGGTGGGACACGCCACCGTGCAGGTGTTCCTGGCGGGCGGCGTGCCCGAAGTGATGCTGCATCTCCGCCGCGCCGGCCTCCTCGATACCGGCGTGCTCACCGCCAGCGGCCAGACGCTCGGCGCCGTGCTCGACTGGTGGGAAGCCAGCAAGCGGCGCGCCGCCCTCCGCCGCCTCCTGCGCGAGCGCGACGGCATCGATCCCGGCGACGTCATCATGGATCCCGACAGCGCCCGCAAGCGCGGCCTCACTTCCACCGTCAGCTTTCCGCGCGGCAACCTGGCGCCCGGAGGCTCGGTGATCAAGAGCACCGCCATCGATCCCAGCGTCGTCGATGCCGACGGCGTGTACCGCATCGCCGGTCCGGCGCGCGTCTTCCTCACGGAGAAATCCGCCATCGCCGCCATCAAGAACGGCACGATTCAACCCGGCGATGTCCTCGTGCTGATGTGCCGCGGGCCCATGGGATCGGGCATGGAAGAGGTTTTCGAGATCACCTCCGCGCTGCGCTACCTGGAGTTCGGCAAGCACGTGGCGGTGATCACGGATGCGCGGTTCAGCGGCGTTTCGACCGGCGCGTGCATCGGCCACGTCACCCCCGAGGCGCTGGCCGGCGGCCCGCTCGGCAAGTTGCGCGACGGCGACCAGGTCGAAATCCTCGTGGACCGCGTCCGGCTGGAGGGCTCCGTCAACCTGTTGGTGAACGGCAGCGCGGAAGCAGGCACCCGCGAACTGGCCCGCCGCCCACCGCGCCCGGACCTCGCGCCCGACCCTGCCCTGCCCCCCGAAACCCGCCTCTGGGCGGCGCTTCAGGAGGCCAGCGGCGGCACCTGGGGCGGCTGCGTGTACGATCTTCAGCGAATACTGGAACGGCTGTGAAGTATAGTACAATCCGAGAATGCGAGTAGTCTGGGCCCTGTTGTTGTGTTTCCTCAGTTGTTCCGCCATGAACCCCCTGGAATCCCGGTTGGATCGCCAGATGCACTTCTGGCAGAAGCGCCTCGGATTGGAAGATTGGAACCTCACGCTGCGCATCGTGCGCCAGTCGCAGATCGACCCCAACTCCTGGGGATCGGCTGAATGGGACCCGGCGGCCAGGACCGGGGTGATCAACGTGCTCGATCCGCGGGATTATAATCTCAAAGGCGGCGAGATGAAGCTCGATATGGAGTGCACCATCGTTCACGAGCTGGTCCATATCCAGGTTTCGCCGCTGGCCGCGCGCGACGCCCACGTGCGGGAAGAAGTGGTAAATAACTTGATGGCGGCGCTGTTGAACCGGCAGTGCCCGAATTGAGGTAAAGCAAACGACGACTCGCAGGAATTTCATCGCGGCCGCGGCGGGTGCGGCCCTGGTGGGAGCGGCGCGGCTCGAGGCCGGCGGCTCCGGAATGTATGTCTCTCTGAACGGCACGCTCACCGGCGGCAAGGTACCGTGGCCGGAATTCGCGCGCCTTGCCAAGCGCATTGGTTACGGCGGCGTGGACGTGAACCTCCGCGCGGCCCGGCAGCAGGGCCTGGAAGCCACGCGCGCGCTTTTCGCCGAGCTGCAGATCAAAGCCCCCGATACCCCCATGGGCATCGATTACACGCACGATGAGGCCAAATTCCAGACCGGTCTGAAGGGACTGAAAGGCGCGGCGGAGTTCGCCTCGGCTATCGGCTGCCCAACCATGCTGGCGGTCTTCCCGGCATCGAGCGAAACGCCGAAAGCGGAATATCGCAAGATTATCCGCGACCGGGTGAGCGCGGTGGGCGAGGTCCTGCGCGCGTCCAACGTGCGGCTGGCGCTGGAATTTCTCGGACCGATTCAGTTCCGCACGGCGCAGCCTCACCCTTTCATCTGGCGGATGGACGAGACGCTGGAGTTCGCCAAAGACTGCGGGCCGAACATCGGGCTGCTGCTGGATGTGTGGCATTGGTATCATGCGGGCGCCACGAAAGCGGATATCGCGGCCGCCGGAACGGCGCGCATCTTCCACGTGCACCTCTCCGACTGCGTCAAAGAGACGCCCGAGGAGGTGCGCGACAACCAGCGCGTGCTGCCGGGCGAAGGCGTCATCGATCTGGTGGGCTTCTTCCAGGCGCTGCGCGGCATCGGCTACGCGGGCGGAGTCAGCCCCGAACCGCTCGGCCGCATCCCCAAGGACATGCCCCCGGAAGAAGGCGCGCGGCTGGGCCTCAAAACAGCGCTGGCCGTGATGCGCAAAGCCGGCGTGGCGTAAGGTGGGACAGGCGATTCGCCAGGCGAATCGCCTGTCCGGCTTTTCCAGCCCAGCCTACTCCTCCCGAATCACCTCGATCGGGTTTAACCGCGTCGCCACGCGCGCCGGATACAGCGCGGCCAGCACCGTGGTGCACCACACCAGCAGTAACGCGGCCGCCAGCAGCCCGCCCGGCGGATGGAACTGGATGGTCCAGCCGAAGCTCTGCTTGTTGACCACGAAGATCAGCAGCAGCGAAAGCGCGCCGCCCAGCGCCAGCCCCAGCAGCGCGGCCAGCGAGCCGAGCAGCGCGGCTTCCACCAGGATCATGGCGCGGACCTGTGCGGCCGATGCGCCCAGGTAGCGCAGCAGGCCGAACTCGCGCCGCCGGTCGAGCACCAGCGCCAGCAGCGCATTCGCCGCGCCCAGCATCGCCACGATGATGGCCACGGCTTCGAGCGCCCAGGTGATGGCGAACGTGCGGTCGAAGATCGCCAGCGCGTTGCGGCGCAATTCCCGGTTGGGCGCGACGCTGGCGCCTAGGCCGGTGAGGCGGAGCTGAATCGCATGCTCCACGCCATCGGCATTCGCGCCGCCCGCGAGGTAAACCGCCGCGTTCGTCGCGGGCTGGTTGGGAAGATACTTGAGCAGCGTCGATTGGTCCACGATCACGTACCCCTGGCTGCTGGAATATTCGTAATAGATGCCGGCCACCCTAAGGGCCACGTTGCGGTCGCCGATGGGCACCGTGAGCACGTCGCCCGCGCGCACGCCGAACTTGTTGGCGAAGGGCTCGCTGACGATGGCGCGGTCGCGGCCCGGCAGGCTGCGCAGGATGGCGTCGCGGTCTTCGCCGGGGAGGAAACGTAGGCGGCCGTAGCGGCGGACGATCTCGATATTCCCCGCGCCGAGCGTGGCGCGCTCGCCGCGGTAGTGGAATTCGGAGGCGCGGAACACGTCCACCGCCGCCACCCCGGGAGTCGATTCGAGGATCGCGGGCACCTGCGGTGCGAGCGGCGGATATTCACCGGCCGTCTGCGGGCCCGCGGGGCGTACGTAAAGATCGGCGCGGAGTTGCACGTCGAGCCACAGGGCGACCGTCTCGCGGAAGCTCGCCACCATGGTGGCGACGCTGGCCATCATGGCGATGGCGGTGGCGAGCGCCGCCACGATTACCGACGTGCGCCCCAGCGAGCCGGCCAGGCTGCGCGCCGCCAGCAACCCTTCGAGCCGCATGTGGACCGCGGAGCGCGTGAGGCGATTGGCGGCGACCACCGCCGCGGGCGCGGCCAGCGCGGTGACCCCCACCGCCAGCAGCGCGGCGGCGTAACCGCCGATGGGATACCCGCCGATGGGCGCCGCGCGCGAGACCGCCAGCGCCACCGCCGCCAGCACCGCGGAAAACGCCAGCGCGCGCGGCCAGTGCAGCCGGGCGTGGTGCTCGTGGGCGCCGCGGCTCATGGCTTCCGCGGGTGCAACTTCCATGGCGCCGCGCGCCGGTCCGAACGCGGAGGCCAGCGCGACGGCGGCAGCAGTCACAAGCCCGAGCCAGGCTTCGCTCCAGGTGAGCGCCACCGGCGCCGGGCGGCTGGTGGTGTACAGCGCGTTGACCGTGCCCGCGATCAGGCGCACGGCGCCGGCCGCCAGCAACCGCCCCGCCGCCAGGCCGATGAGGCCACCGGCAATCCCGAGCATCAGCGCTTCCGCGAGAAACAGCCACAGAACGGCGCCGCGCCCCGCGCCCAGCGCGCGCAGCACGCCGATTTCCCCGCGGCGGCGCAGCACGCTCACCGAGATGGTGTTGTAAATCAGGAACGCGCCCACAATCAGCGAGATGTAGCTCAGCACCCGCAGATTCCAGCGGAACGCCCGCAACATGCGCTGGTTTTCCTGGTTGCGCGCGCCGGGCTTCTCGATCAGATAAGACGGCGGCAGAGTGGCCCGGATGGCCTGCTCCACGCGCGCGGCATCCTCACCTGGCGAGACGGTAACGTCGATGCGGTCGAGCTTGCCGTAGCGCTCCAGCAGGTGCTGGGCCGCGGCGATGTCGATGGCCAGGAATTCGCCGGGCGCATCCAGCGTGCCGCGCTTGGTGAACGTGTGCCGCCGGCCGGCTACGGTCGCGGTGACGGCGCCCGCGGCCAGCCGCCGCACCAGGGCCCGCGAAACCAGCAGGCGCTCGTCGCCGAGGAAGTCGAGGCCGTAGAGCGGTACGGAGCCGATGCCCGCGATGGTCGCTTCGGTCTCCATAACCGGGGCGAAGTGCGCATCCACCGGAAGCCCGTCAAGCCGACCGATCCACCGCTCGTCGACGCCGCCGTTGGCCAGGATCTGGAAATCGGTCTTGCCGGTGAGCGTCTCCATGGAGGACTGGAACGAGCCCGTAGCCGCGTCGCTCGCCAGATCGATGGCCACGATCACCGCGATCCCCAGCGCCACCGAGAGAATCGTGAGCGCGGTGCGCAGCCGGTCGCGCCACAGCGGCCGCAAGATGAGTCGGTAAAGCAGCGTCATGCGCGCTCGACGATCCGGCCGTCGCGCAGGCGCACGCGGACATCCGCGATGGCAGCGGCCTCGGCGCTGTGGGTGGCCACCAGGACGGTGGCGCCGAAGCGGTCCGCGCTGGCGCGCAGCAGCGCGAGCACCTGCGCGCCGCTCGCGTCGTCGAGATTCCCGGTAGGCTCATCGGCGATCACCAGTTCGGGCGAGTGCGCCAGCGCGCGCGCGATGGCCACCCGCTGCATCTGGCCGCCGGAAAGCTGGTAGGGAAAGCTCCCGGCTTTATCCTCCAACCCTACCCAGCCAAGGCGATCGAGCGCCGTCTCGCGGCTCTTGGGCGTATGCGCAAGCTGCAACGGCAGCTCGACATTTTCGAGCGCGGTGAGCGTCGGCAGCAGTTGGAAGAACTGGAACACGAAGCCGATGCGCGTGCGGCGCAGCGCGGTGAGTTCCCGCGCCGAGAGTGCGCTGGTGGCGCGGCCGGCGATAAGCACCTCGCCGGCGGTCGGGAAATCCATGGCGCCGGCAAGGTTCAGCAGCGTGGTTTTCCCCGATCCGCTGCGCCCCAAAATGGCGGTGACGGTACCCGGTGCCGCCCCCAGCGAGACCTCGTGCAGCACTGCCACCGGCTGCCCGCCGTTGCGATATGTCTTGGAAACTCCGCGGAACTCCACGCGGGAGGACGCCATCTCCTCCCATTCTACTGAGTCCCCCATATTACGGTGAGGACCGATCGAAGCCGCGACCGTTAGGAGCGGTTGCGCAGGGCAAGTCCGTTCGGGACCGCGGGGCCGAATCTCTCCCGTCCCCCCGCCTCGCCCCTGCCACCTTCTTCCCCGTCCCGGAAAGGAGGTGCCGCCCGCCCGCGCGCACGGGCGCTTCCCAGAACGCCGTTTGGGGCCGATCACACGATCCCTGGGCGGCGAGATCGATCTGAGCTTCGTACGAGTGGGCGACGCCAGGTCGAAGTGGATGGCCGGAATGTAGGGCGTTTGTGAGGAGTAATCTGATGCCTGGCTAGCCGATCCAGCACGCGCCTTTCAAGACCAAGGCTCTGAACCTAACCTGTCCTTCGGCGGGCGGCTGCTATGGGCGGCCCAATCCCATCGCTGCCCTTTCATCGGTCATTACAATGGGCAGCGCCACAGTGAGATGGCGTGATGCTACGATCCGTTGGAATGGATAAAGCGGAGTTCCGAACCGTTTTCGCGGGCGTCCGACCCGCGCGAATCGCCGTTCTGTTCGATGAGAGAGATACGTACTGGCAGGAAACGTGTCGCCGCATTATTGAGTGCCTTTGTGCGCTGTGGGGTGGCGAGCATAGCATGATAATCCCAACCGACGGAACGAGGATCGAACCCGTCTTCTGGGATATTCTAAAGGCCTTTGATGCCGACTACTTCTGCGAGTACCACAAGCGGGGTCTCGACCTGAAGATTGTCTCGCCGCAGATCTACGAAGAAAGGCTGCAAGCTGAAATATCTAGAGCATATACCGATGAGTCCCCCACGAACGAAGCCCGCGTCGAAATCGATAGGGCGGTGGAACAGGCTACGTGGTCAGAATTCCATACCAGACCTGAGCTCCAGAAACAGCTAAAAGCCCGCCTCGCGCCATTTTTCTTTGAGGACACAGTAGTTGAGACGAATATTTGGGCGCGAACGGAGCCCAGCTATCCATTGACCGCCCTGTCAACGGTTATGCCCTACGGCCCGCATCCTAGCCGCCTCATTGTGGCCGAAACTAGAGCGCCGCGCGTACCTCCTCTGTGGGTTGAGTCGGTTTTGGGCGGCACCTGCCCCGAGCATTCCGACAAGATCAGAGCTTGTGGAGTAGATGTAGAGACTTCGGGGTTTGACGCGGCCGACGTCTTTTCGTTGATCGACGCGCAGTTGGACTTCGACAACCTGTAACGGGTCACGATTTTCAGCCGTATAGCGAGCCGTTTTTCGCAGATTAGTTCCCGCCGCCCCGGAAGGGAACGCGAGGGGTGGGCGGCACTGAGCGTGCG
>JAJYLS010000285.1 GCA_021787555.1 Acidobacteriota bacterium
CGAGGGTTGGACGCGCCTCCCTTTCGAGCGGAGTGTATTACCCTTCCAAGATCCTCTTATCTTGTATTTTACAAACATTTGCTATTGACTCTGTTTGGTTCTGTGCCATACCTGTATTACCCTTCTATGGCGTCCCTCATCTCCAAGCTTAAGAAGAACAAGCTCTACTACTACGTCGTCGAAAGCGCCCGCGTCGAGGGCAAGCCTCGCATCGTTCAGCAAACCTACCTGGGCACCGCCGAGCGCGTCGCCGCTCTTTCAAGGACCGTACTGCCCCGTTGCCCCTCTCCGCGACTGCCATCGAGTTCGGCTTGCCCGGCGCTCTCTGGCTAGCCGCTCAGCAGTCCGGCACCTGGGCAGTTCTCCAGTCCCTCTGGGGCACAATTCATATAAAAATATCTAAATAGGGCAATACGCTCTGGCGGCACTCCGGCCACGGCGGAGGTTCAAACCAAAGGGGTTATTGGCGACCCCTGCGACGAGGCCGCCCTGTTACGAGTAGACTCCCGCTAGGCATAGAAAAGTATCCACGATGCCCGGCCAGCCTGAAGCGGTATCGTTTCTGCAGTAGGATTAAAAGAGACGGTATGGCAGACGAACAGAGGCAGCCCGCGACGAAAGGCGGCCTCCAAGCGCTTCGCGGCGAGGTGAACGACTTCGGCACCGCGCTTCGCGCCGAGATCAAGGCGATGGAAGACCCCCTCACCGAAACCATGCGCGACATGTAGACCGAGATACTCAAGGCGTTCTATAACTTCGCCGAGAGCAACAAGAAGCTTATCGCGCAGAACGAGGTGAACGAGATCGCGCTTCGCAGCCGCGTCGAGACGCTGGAACGCCGGGTGACGGAGCTCGAAAAGCGGCAGAACATTCCGCCCGCCGCATAACCCTTGCGGACTGCAATCCCAGCTTATCCACCGGGCGCGTCGTGCAAGCCCGTCCCGGCCAACTCTTCCACTTTCGTGCCGTGACAGTCGATCCGCTGCGGGAGGGCGCACCGCATGTTCACGAGATCTTCCGTGGCAGCATGCTCCGCGCCCGCGGCGGCCGCGTGGGGCTGCCGTTGCGCGGCTTCTTCCATCACGAGGCGCAAAGTCTCTTCGAGCGATGCCGCCAGCGGCTCGATGTCCGGGCGGTGGAGGAGGCGGCAGTATTCCCGGGGAGAAATCGCCTCCAGAAAAAACGCCTCGCCCTTGGGGTAGACCGCGATCCGGCTGGGGAGAAACGCCGCAAAGCGGATCTCCGCGCGCAGCAACTCCGCATAAAGCTCGGAGAAACACATCGTAAAGCTGACCGCGCCGGGCTTTCGCCCTTCCTCAGCGGGCAGCAGTTCTTCCACGTGACTGGCGGCCAGTACGCTGCCCCCGCGGCGTTCGGCAGCCATGCGCAACCCCAATTCGATTCGATCCGGTTCCTGCTTGGTATGTATTTGCAGCATCTGTTTCACCTCATCACATGCGTGCGGCGCACGGCTTGTGCGACGGCCCGGGCAACATCCGCGGTGCCGGCGCTGCCCCCGAGGTCGTAGGTGCGGACTGCGCCCTGCTCCACCACCTCGGCCACGGCCCTCTCGATGTCCGCCGCGATCTCCCGCTCGCCGAGCCACTCCACCATCATCCTGGCGGCGAGAATGGCGGCCAGCGGATTGACTTTGTTCTGCCCGGCATACTTCGGAGCCGAACCGTGCGTGGGCTCGAACACGGCATACTTCTCGCCGATATTGCCGCTGTAGCCGAAACCCATGCCGCCAACCATCTGGGCGCAGAGGTCGGACAGGATGTCGCCGAAGGGGTTGGTGGTCACGATCACGTCGTAATTCAGCGGGTTCTTCAGCAGCCACATGCACATGGCGTCGACGTTGGCGGTGTCGAACTCGATTTCCGGAAAGCGCGCGGCCACTTCGCGGGCCGCTTCCAGGAACACGCCGCAGGTGGTGCGCAGGACGTTGGCTTTGTGAACCACGGTCACCTTGCGCCGGCCATGCTTCACGGCGTATTGGAACGCGGCTTTGACGATACGGCGCGAAGCCTTGGGCGTAACACTGCGGATGGAAATGGCGGCATCGGGCGGAATGGCGTTCATGGCCGGCAGAGCCCGAAACGGCGCGGGCACCTGGGGAAACTCCACGCCGATGTACATACCCTCGGTGTTTTCGCGGAAGATGACGAGGTCGATCTCCTCGCGGTAGTTGAGGGGATTGCCGCGGAAGGCGCGGCACGGGCGGAGGCAGAGGTTGAGGTCGAGCAGTTGCCGCATGCGCACGATGGGGCTGCGATAGCTCAGGCCGCGGCCTTGCAGTTCGGGCGCAAGCTCGCGGGCGGCGTCGGCCACGGGCTTGGAGGTGATCGCGCCGAAGAAGGCACAGTCGGTGTGCCGGAGCAGGTCGAGGGTGCGCGGCGGCAAGGGATCGCCCTCGGTGCGCCAGAATTCCCAGCCGATGTCGCCGGGCAGGTATTCGGCCTCGAATCCGGCGGCATCCAGGACCCGCCGGGCGGCATCGCAAACCTCCGGGCCAATGCCATCGCCGGGGAGCCAGGCTATTCGGTGCTTGGGCACGTCTCCCTCCTCGAATTAATATACTTGCGCTTCAGATAGGGGACCAAGCCGCCCGCAGCCAGCAACTCGACCGCGCGTGGGTCCAGGGCAGCCGACGGGGAGGTCCGGCCGTTGGTGAGGTTGTGGATTTCCCCCGCCCCAAGATCGATCTCGAGCTCATCGGCTAGCGAACAGAGCGGGGCGGCATCCGGCGAAACCACCGCCGGGAGGCCGAGGTTGATGGCATTGCGGAAAAAAATGCGCGCGAAGGAAGCGGCAATCACCGCGCCCGCTCCCGCGAACTTGAGCGCGGCGGCGGCCTGTTCCCGGCTGGAGCCGCAACCGAAGTTTTTGCCGGCCACTATGACATCGCCGGGCTGGATGGCCGCGCGGATCTCCGGGTAAGCCAGCTCGAAGAGATGCGCGGCGGTCTTCTCGCGGTCGGTGATGTTGAGGTAGCGGCCGGGATAAATCATATCCGTGTCGATGTCGTCCCCCAGCAGGGCACGGACACGGCCGCGCAGCGTCAAGCTTCCACCAGGCATGGTTCGCTCTGTTTCACGAGGGAGACCGGGTGCGCCAATTGGCCGGCGATGGCGGATGCCGCAACCACCGCCGGGCTCGCCAGGTAGAGCAGCGAATCCTTGCTGCCCATGCGCCCGAGAAAATTGCGGTTGGTCGAGGAAACGCAGGTTTCACCGGCGGCCAGAATACCCTGGTGCACGCCCACGCAGGGGCCGCAGCCGGGCGGATTAATGATGGCGCCGGCCGCGACCAGGGTCTCGATAAAGCCCAGCCGCATGGCTTCGCGATAGATTTGCTGGGACGCGGGGATGACGATCAGGCGCGTTCGCGGGTGGACCGTTCGCCCGGCCACCACGCGCGCCGCCACCTCCAGGTCCTCCAGGCGACCGTTCGTGCAGGAACCGAGGACGGCCTGGTGTACGGGAACGTCACCGAGGGCGGAGAGCGGCTGGACCCGGTCCACGGAATGCGGGCAGGCGATTTGCGGTTCCCAGAGGTCTTCGCCGGCATCGATCGCGATCGCGCGCTCGTAGCGGGCGTCCGCATCGGGTGCAATCATCTCCAGCTTCTCGGCGACCCGCGGGCGGAGATAATCCAGGAGAATTTCGTCCACCGGCGTGAACGCCACCTTAGCCCCCATCTCCATGGCGAGGTTGGTCAGCACCATGCGCGACGCCACGCTCATCCGCCGGATGGCGGGCCCGTCGAATTCGACCGCGCGGTAATCCGCGCCGGCGGCGCCCAGCCTGCCGATGATGTGGAGGATGAGGTCCTTGGCGGAAATCCAGGGCCGGAACTCGCCTTCGACTTCGATGCGCAGGGTGGAAGGCACCTTGAACCACAGCGAGCCTACCATCCAGACGCCCGCCATTTCCGTGGCGCCGATTCCGGTGGCGAAAGCGCCGAAAGCCCCGTGGGTGGTGGTATGCGAATCGGTTCCGACGATCACCATGCCAGGCCGGACGTGGCCTTCTTCTGGAAGGACCTGGTGGCAGATGCCGCCGCGGCCGACATCGTAGAAGTGCTCGATTCCCTGGGCGGCGACAAACTCGCGCACCGCCTTGTGGGTGGCGGCCGTCTTTTCCGATTCGGCGGGAACCCGGTGATCGAAGACGATGACGATCTTCGAGGGATCCCACACGCGATCCACGCCGATTTCGAGGAAGCTCTTGCGGACCAAGTCGGCATTTTCGTGGCTCAGCGCGAGATCCACGCGCGCGACCACGACCTGGTCCGGAGCGACGCACTCGCACCCCGAGGCGCGGGCCAGAATCTTCTCCGCCAACGTCATGCCCATGGCAGACCTCCCGGCTTCAGTGCGCTGCCGCAACCAGCGACGGCAGGAACTCGCGCTCCATCTCGCGGTACTGCGGCAGGCCGACGAAATCCGTGTAATCCTTGAAACCGGTCAGCCGCCAGGTCTCGCCGGCCAGGATGCCGGAAGGGGAGGCGTACAGAGCGCTGAAAACATCGGACAGCGCTTTGTGCATCGCCAGAATGGAAGCGACGGGGATGCTGACGCGGGCCACCCCCATGGCGGCCAGGTCCGGGATAGAGACGAGCTCGGTTTTGACGCCGGTCACGCCATCCATCAGGTTTACGGAAAGCAGGCCATGGATTTCCCGGACCGCCCTCTCGATATCGGCGCGCGTGCCGATGCCGTCCAGAAAGACCATATCGGCGCCGCAATTGAGGTAAAGATTGGCGCGGAAGATGGCTTCGCGAAGGCCGTGGACGGCGTAGGCGTCGGTGCGCGCGTTGATGACAATGTCCTTGCCCAGCCGGCCGCGCGCGGCGGCCACGGCCCTCACCTTGCCGGCCATTTCATCGGCGGCGATCACCTGCTTGCCTTCCATGTGGCCGCAGCGCTTGGGGAACACCTGGTCTTCGATGTTGACGCCGGCCACATCCATTTCGATGAGGCGTTCGGTAATTGCGGCGGCATTCAGGGCGTTGCCGCCGCCGGTATCGATATCGGCCATCACCGGTATCCAAACGGCGCGCGCGATATGGCCGGTGATGTCGAGGATGTCTTTCATATCGACCAACCCGACATCCGGCTTGCCGAGCAGGCTCCCGGCAAGGCCAAAGCCGCTCACCTGGACGGCCTGGAACCCGGCGTTCTGGACGATTTTGGCGCTCAGCGCATCGTGGCACCCCGGCACCACAAGGGCCTTCCTGCGCTGCAAGGCGGTGCGAAGAACGGAAGCTCGATCACTCACGGATGGCTTCTCCCTGGCAGCCGATTCCATGGTACAGCAAAATCGGAGCTTTGCATCCCTTGTATACGTTATTCATCGTACTCACAACAGCGGTCCAATCGTGGAGTTTCGGTGTATAATATCTTAAAATGCCTCGAGAAAGGGAAAATCGTCCGGACGGCCAGACAACAGCCATAGCCGGAGGAATCCATTTGTACGGCTGGGATTCGCGCATCGAAACCTGGTATGGTCCCAATGAGCTGGACGCCGCCAGCCCGCCGGACCGGCGGCTGCTCCGGAGCCTGAGGGAGGCGCCGGGACATTCGTGGTACGGCCGGTTACATTGCAGCGCCTCCAACGAGCCGCAGGAGCGCTTGTTCGTTTTGGTGCATGAACTCTCGGATTGCGGCGTGGCTTCGATCTACTGCGATGAGTCCAAAGCCGGGCCGGCCGAAATCGTGGCCGTGCTGCCGCCCGCGCGGCGGGCGCAGTTGCGGGAAGGATTTGCCTTCGAGTTCCTGGCTTTCGCGGGGTTTCTCGGCTCCGTCAGTCCCGGCGCCGCGCTACGCGTGCACGATGAGATCGAAGCCGCTCTCGCCGCCGGCAGCGATTCCGCAACCCTGGTTTTTTCGATCAGCAGCGGTCTGTGGCCCAACGACCTGGATCCGGTCCTCTCGCGGTGTGTGGAGAAGGTCGCGACCACCTTACGCCATTGGCTCGAGCCCGTGGGTGCGGGCGCCGTACCGGTCGCTTTGCAAGCCTCCGAGCGCGGCACGGCGGAGGTTTCCGGGTATACTGGCTTACGATGACACGCCGCGATTTCCTGACTACTTCGGCCGCCGCGCTGGCGTGCGGGGGCCGGGGGCGGACTGCGCAGCCGTCCCGTCCGAATGTGCTCATCCTGCTGGCCGACGACCTGGGGTGGCACGATGTCGGGTATCACGGGGCCGAGATCCGCACGCCGAACATCGACCGCCTGGCGTCGCAGGGCACCCGCTTCGAGCACGCCTATAGCTACCCGATCTGCTCGCCGACGCGGTCCGGGCTGATGACCGGACGTTCGCCGATGCGCCTGGGCACGGGCTACTACGTGATCCGGCCGTTCGAGCTTTTCGGAATCCCGGTGGAGGAGCGGTTCATGCCCCAGGCCTTTCAGGCAGCGGGGTACCAGACGGCGATTACCGGCAAGTGGCACCTGGGGCACGCCTACAAGAAGTTTCTGCCGCGGGCGCGCGGGTTCGACTACGCCTACGGATTTCTGAACGGCAACATCGATTACTTCACACACATGCGCGACGGCGGCCTGGACTGGAACCGCAACGGGGTCAGCGTGCGTGAGGAGGGCTACTCCACCTACCTGTTCGGCGCCGATACCATCAGGCGGATCAAGGGCCGCGACAAGAGCCGCCCGTTCTTTCACTACTTGGCGTTCAACGCGCCGCACGCGCCGCTCGAGGCGCCCGCCGACCTCATCGACCGGTACGCCAATGTCAAGGACGAGAAGCGCCGCATCTACTGCGCCATGACAGATGCGATGGACCAGACCATCGGCAAGGTGCTGGCCGCGCTGGACGAAGAAGGCATTGCGGACAACACGCTGGTGCTGTTTTTCAGCGACAACGGCGGCCCCACGGCCAGCGGAGCCCGCAACACGCCGCTGCGCGGCGGTAAGGGGAGCACGTACGAAGGCGGCATCCGGGTGCCCGCGGTGATGCGATGGCCGGGCAAGATCAAGGCCGGCGCCGTCTCGCAGCAGATGATGACCATGATGGATTACTTCCCGACGCTCACCGCCGCGGCGGGAATCGAGGCCGGCGATCATCGCCCTTTCGACGGCCGCAATCTTTGGCCGTCGATCCAGGCCGGTCGCGTGGAACCGCGCGAGGACATCTTTTTTTCGGTGGAAGGCGGCCGCGACCTGCGCTACGGGGTGCATCACCAGGATTGGAAACTGGTGATCGACGGCGACCAGCGCCTGCTCTTCCGCATTCGCGAGGATCCGAACGAGACCACGGACATGGCGGCCAAGGAGCCGCGGCTGGTCGAGCAGCTTGCGTCGCGCATCGACGAATGGAAGCGGCTGTGTCCGGCCAACGCCGTGCGCCCGACCGACAAACCGCCGGCCGGGTATAAGCCCCCGCCGCTGTGGGCGGAAGCCGCGCGCGACTGACGCTGCCGAGGCTAGCGGGAGTTTCATAAAACCGGCGCGTTGCGGTTGTTAAGCCCCTCATCCAACGGCAGTTCTGCTGCGTCCTGCGTATATACGTAATCGCTGAACCG
>JAJYLS010000286.1 GCA_021787555.1 Acidobacteriota bacterium
GCACGCCGTACCTGCTGCCCGCGGCGCTCTCCGACCCGGCGCAGACGAAATGGAAGCTGGTGTACCGCGACGCGGAAGCCGTGATCTATATGCGGCACCCGCCGGCGGGTGTCCCGGTGCTGAACTCGCTGGAGGCGCTGGCGGGCCTGGAGGCGCAATGCTCGTCGCACATCGCGCACACCCACGATGCGCAGTGCGCCAACGGGCTGGCGGACCTTTTCGATCGCATCGGCGACACCGGGCGGGCGCGGAAGTGGGCGGCGGTTTACGAAGAGGAGAGGTGAATAAAGTTATCAGTTATCAGTTGTCAGTTATCAGTCCAGCAGCTCATACTCATAACTGACAACTGACAACTGACAACTCCCATGAAAATCGGCATCGATCTCGGAACCACCAACTCGGCGCTGGCGTATATCGACGAGCGCGAGGCGGAGGACCGCGATTTTCCGCCCATCCACATTTTCGAGACGCCGCAGGCGGTGGCGCCGAACCGCGTCGAGGCGCGGCGCACGCTGCCGTCGTTCCTGTTCCTCGAAGACGGGCAGCCCGTGGGGGTGTACGCGCGCGAGCAGGGCGCCATCGTGCCCACGCGGCTGGTGCATTCGGCGAAATCGTGGCTCTCGAATCCCGACGTGGACCGCACGGCGAAGATCCTGCCGTGGGATTCGCAGGAGACGGGGCGGGTGCTCTCGCCGGTCGAGGTTTCGGCGCGCTTCCTGGCGAAATTCCGCGAGGAGTGGGACCGCGCGCACGGCGGCGCGCCGCTGGCGGCACAGGACATCGTGCTCACGGTGCCGGCCTCGTTCGACGAGGAGGCGCGGGAGCTGACCGTCAGTGCGGCGCACGATGCCGGCATCGAGCGGCTGACGCTGCTCGAGGAACCGGCGGCGGCCTTCTATTCGTGGATCGCGCACAACCTGGCGCTCTCGCGGAAACAGTTGTTCGATGGCCAGATCGTGCTGGTGTGCGACGTGGGCGGCGGCACCAGCGATTTCAGCCTGATCCGCGTCTCGCGCGAGGGCGACCTGGTGAATTTCACGCGCACCGCCGTGGGCAAGCACCTGCTGCTGGGCGGCGACAACCTCGACCTTACGCTGGCCTGGCTGGTCGAGACCAAGCTGGGGGTGTCGCTTTCCATCCGCCAGCGCAGCGGATTGCGGCGGCAATGCTCGGCGGCCAAGGAGCGCATGCTCAACGACCCCAGCGTGAAATCGGTCGAGATCACCGTGCTGGGGGCGGGGTCGGCGCTGATCGGCAAATCGCTGCGGTCGGAAATCACGCGCGAGGAAGCGCTGGAACTGGCGCTCGAAGGGTTTCTGCCGTTCACCGCGCGCGGGGAAGCGCCCAAGGAGGAAAAGCGCAGCCTGTTCCGCGAGCTGGGGCTGCCGTACGTGAGCGATCCGGCGATCACGCGGCACCTGAACGCGTTTCTGGAGCCGGCCGGCCAGGTGCCCGACGCCATTCTGTTCAACGGCGGCTTCTTCATTCCGGAGATCCTGCGGGAGCGCGTGGCGGACGTGGTGGGATGCTGGTACGGGCGGCGGCCGGAGATCCTGGAGAACGTCGATCTCGACCTCGCGGTGGCGCGCGGCGCGGCGTACTACTCCTATGTCCGCTCGACCGGCAGCGGCGTGCTGGTGCGCGGCGGGCTGCCGCGGACGTATTACATCGCCATCGGCGAAGCGCGCGACGGCAAGTTCCCGGCGGTCTGCCTGGTGCCGCGCGGCGCCGAAGAGGGCGCGGCCATCGAGGTGGAAAACGAAGCCCTGCAACTGGTGGCCAACCGGCCGGTGTCGTTCCGGCTGTACAGCTCGCTGACGCGCTCCGGGGACAAGCTGGGGGATGTGCTCGAATTCAGCGCCGACGATCCGGAACTGCACCAGCACGCGCCGCTGAACGCGGTGATCCGCTTCGGGAAGAAAGCCGAGGAGCGGCTGATCCCGGTAAAGCTGGGGGCGCGGCTGACGGAGATCGGAACGCTGGAGACGTGGTGCGAATCGCGCATCGGCGACAACCGCTGGAACTTGCAGTTCGAGCTGCGCAAAGCGGCTGAGCAGACGGCGCACAAGGCGGCCGCGGTGGTGAGCGCGCCGGCGGTGAAGGATTCGGCGGAATTGATCGGGGCGGTGTTTTCGGCTTCCGGAAAATCGCCCATCGCGCCGGAAGAACTGCCGGCGAAACTCGAGCAGACCATGGGGCTGGGGAAGAACAGTTGGCCGCTGGCCGCCATTCGCCAGCTTGCCGATGCTTTCCTGGCGGCGGCCGACGGGCGCAAGAAAAGCCAGGGTTATGAGAGCCGCTGGCTGAACTTGTGCGGCTTCTGCCTGCGTCCGGGGTTCGGTTTCCCGGGCGACGATTTCCGCATCGAGCAGACGCGCCGGGTGTATGCCGGCGGGCTCACCAATAAGAACCAGGTGCAGTGCGAGATCGACTGGTGGATTTTCTGGGGGCGCGTGGCTGGCGGGCTGAACCGCAACCAGCAGACCGACGTGTACCAGCGGCTCTCGGGGTTCCTGCTGCCGCGCGGCTCGAAGAAGCCGCCGCGCATGAATCCGGCGCTGCTGCGCGAGATGTGGCGGACGGCCTCCAGCCTGGAACTGCTGCCCATCGGCACCAAGACGGAGCTCGGAGACGCCCTGATCAAGCGGGTGAAGGCCGGCGATTACAAGGAGAGCGAACTGTGGTGCCTCTCGCGGCTGGGAGCGCGCAAATTGTTCTATGGCCCGATCAACCTGGTGGTGCCGCCTGCCGCGGCGGCGCGCTGGGTGGAGGCGCTGCTGAAAATTCCGAGCGTGCCCGGGGGGCTGGCCGACGCGCTGGCGGCCCTGGCGCGCCGCACCGACGACCCCACGCGCGACCTCGCGCCGCCGCTTCGCGAGAGCGTGAAAGCCCGGTTGCAGGTTCTGCCGCAATCCGGCCGGCTCCTGGCGGTGCTGGACGGCGAAGAGGAGGACGAGCGCGCCCTGGGACGGATTTTCGGCGAGGAGCTGCCGTCGGGTTTAGTGCTGGCAAGAAGTCAGGAGAGAGGAGTCAGAAGCCAGGAGTGAGGAGCCGGGACAGATACCGCGCGCGCCCGCTCCATTCTGACTCCTGACTTCTGGCTCCTGACTCCCGGCGCCTCACCCTGCTACGCTCAAAGAGCATGGCTTGTGCGATTTGTGAGACCCGGAAACCGCGGCGCTTCTGCCCTGGAGTGCGCGGGGACATCTGTACCGTGTGCTGCGGAACCGAGCGGGAGGTCACCGTGGATTGCCCGCTCGATTGCGAGTTTTTGCAGGAGGCGCGGAAGCACGAAAAGCGCGAGGCGCCGGATCCGCAAAAGATTCCCAACCGCGATATCCGGGTGACCGAGGAATTTCTCCACCGCAACGAGGAACTGCTGGGATTCGTGCAGTCCAACCTGGGGACGGCGGCGTTCAGCACGCCGGGCGCAGTGGATTACGATGTCCGCGAGGCGCTGGAGGCGCTGGTCCGCACCTACCGCACGCTCCAGAGCGGCGTCCTTTATGAATCGCTGCCCCCCAATCCGCTGGCGGCGAATATTTACCGCGGGTTGCAGAATGCCGTTGCGCAATTCCGGCAGGACGAACAGCGGCGGCTGGGCCTCTCCAGGACGCGCGATGCCGACGTGCTGGGGATCCTGGCATTTCTCCAGCGGCTGGAAATGGACTGGAACAACGGCCGCCGCCGCGGGCGCGCCTTCATGGATGCTCTCCGCCGGTTTTATTCCGAGACGGCCGGTGAGGCACCTCCCGCAGCCTCGTCTTTGATCCTCCCCTGATCCGGCGCCATGCGGATCTGCTCCACCTGGCAGGCGCGCTTTCTGCCGGTGCTGACCACCTGAACTGCGAATTTGGGGGTTCCGTTGACCAGCAGATCGATGGACCGGTCGACCGGGTAGTCGAACATCAGCAGGTGGCCGCACTCTAACGCCAGAAGGTCCTCGACCCTGAGGGTGGGGCCTGTCAGCCGCGCTTCCAGAACCATCGAGGACTGGCGCAGCATGCGCAGCACGCGTGCCTGTTCGTCATGCGTGGCGTGGGTTTTGCGGACGGACCACTGCTGGTCGAATTTCTGCCGCATCATCTTGATGACGATGGAGGGCATGGCGATGTTCATCATGCCCACGGTTTCGCCGATGCGCACCTCGACGCCCACGGAAACCACCGCTTCGTTGGGCGCCATGATGTGCAGGAGCTGGGGCTCGGTCTCCATGGCTTCGATGGTGAAGTCTACGGCGGTGACGCCCTTCCAGGCTTCGCGCAAGTCGTGCAGGATGATGCGGAAGAGTCCGTCCAGGAGTTTCTGTTCGATTTCCGTAACATCGCGCTGGATCGCGGCGGATGCCTTGCCCGTCCCGCCCAGCAGCATTTCGAGGATGGGGAAGACCAGCGACGGGTTCAGTTCCAGGACGCCGTTGCCATCGTAGGGGCTGAGCCCCAGCGAGACCATGCACGTGGGCGAAGGCAGGCCGTCGAGGAACTCGGCAAACGAAAGCTGCTCGACGCTCACGAGGTTGATCATCAAATAGGACCGCAAGTAAGCCGAGAGGCTGGAAACCAGGTTGCGGACGAAGGTGTCATGCAGGCTGTGGATGGCCCGGACCTGGGATTTGGGGATGCGATCCGGGCGGCGGAAATCGAACTTGACGGCCGGGGTGTCGTGGGAGCGGTCCTGGCGGGTCTGGAAGACGGCGTCGATTTCCTGCTGCGAAAGCTGGCGGTTCGTAGTCCGGGCTCCTCAGAAGGGATTTCGGCGGGGAACGGGAAAAAGTTTAGGGGGAGTTTTGAGCTATGAGTTTTGAGTTATGGGGCGGCCGAAACCTCACAACTCACAACTCAAAGCCGATAAGTTCACCAGGGAGCCCAATGGAGGCCGACATTTTAGTTGTAGACGACTCTGCTGCCATCCGGAAAATCCTGCAACGTGTATTGCGCCAGACGGGCATGGCGATTGGCCTGATTCACGAGGCGGGCGATGGACAGCAGGCCCTGGAGGTTCTCCGGGGACAGAAGGTGAACCTGGTGCTGACGGATATCAACATGCCGAAGATGGACGGGCTGCAACTTCTGGCCGCCATGAAATCGGCGCCGGCATGGAAGGAGGTGCCGGTGGTAATGATCACCACCGAAGGCGGCGAGGCCAAGGTGGCGGAAGCGGTGCGCCTGGGCGCCGACGGATACGTGCGCAAGCCCTTCACGGGCGATCAAATCAAGGAGAAACTGGCGGCGTTTCTGGAGCCCGCCCTGCCGCTATGAGTCTGGAAAACCTGATTGTGGAATATCTCCAGCGCGCCACCACGGAGGTCTTTGCCACCATGCTGGGCAGCGAACTGGCGCGCGGCGAGGCCTCCGGGGAGAAAACCCTGCCCGATCCGGGCGATGGCGTGGTGACCTTCATCGGCGTGGCCGGGCCATGGGCCGGTACGGGGAGCATTTCCTGCTCACCGGCCGCGGCCTGCCGCGTCTGCTCGTGCCTGCTGCAAACCGAGGCTGCGTCGGTGGACGAAGAAGTGCTCGACGCCATGGCCGAGCTGACCAACATGATCATCGGTGGCGTCAAGACGGACCTCGAGCAGCATCTCGGACCCCTGGGGCTGAGCATTCCCACGGTCGTTTTCGGCCGCAACTTCAAGACTAAGGCCGCGGGAGGAGCCGCCTGGACGGCGGTGCGCTTCGACTGGGAAGGGGAGGCCATCCTGGTGAAGTTTTGCCTCGCGCCGGCGGAGCGGGCCAGCCGCGCTCTCCCCTTGCCGGGGCAAGACTGCGCCCTGGAGATCTGAGCGCTTTATGTTACACTCGTTCGCTTGAAACTCGCTTTCGTTGATTACCTCATTCTTGGGGTATATTTCTTGTTCGTGCTCGGCATCGGCTGGGTACTGCGCCGCAAAATTGCCACCAGCGGCGATTTTCTGACCTCCCAGCATTCCGTCCCGGTGTGGATCACCAGCTTGGCGTTCCTGTCGGCGAACCTGGGCGCGCAGGAACTGGTGGGGATGTCCGGCAACGGCGCCAAGTACGGCATCATGACCGTGCACTTCTATTGGGTGGGCGCGGTGCCGGCCATGATCTTCGTGGGCATCTTCATGATGCCGTTTTATTACGGCAGCCGTGCGCGCTCGGTGCCCGAGTACCTCAAGCTGCGCTTCGACGAAAAGACGCGCGCCCTGAACGCCTTCAGCTTCGCCGCCATGACCATCTTCTCCTCGGGCATCTCCATGTACGCCCTGGGGTTGATGCTGGAACTGGTGCTGGGCTGGAGCTTCACCACCTCGGTGCTGGTTTCCGCGGCCATCGTTTTGGTGTACACCTTCCTGGGCGGGCTGACCAGCGCCATCTATAATGAGGTGCTGCAATTCTTCCTCATCGTGATGGGCTTCTCGCCGCTGGCCATTATGGCGGTGATGAAGGCCGGCGGATGGCAGGGCGTCCAGGCGCGCCTTCCGGCGGTCATGACCCACGGTTGGAAGTACATGGCCCACGCCAATCAGAACCCCATGGGAATCGACGCCTTCGGCTTGGTGGTCGGGCTGGGATTCGTGATGTCGTTCGGCTACTGGTGCACCAATTTCCTGGTGATCCAGCGCGCCATGGCAGCCGATTCGATGTCTGCCGCGCGGCGCACGCCGGTGATTGCGGCACTGCCGAAAATGCTGATTCCCTTCATCGTGATCGCGCCGGGGATCGCCGCCGTAGCGCTTTCCAAAATGGCGGTGGGCTACGCGCTGCCGATGAAAGGCGCCACGCCGGATTACGACCTGGTGATCACGACCCTGATGGGGCATTTCTATCCGGCGGGCATGCTGGGCGTGGGGCTCACCGGGTTGATGGCCTCGTTCATGTCGGGGATGGCGGGGAACGTGACGGCTTTCAACACCATCTGGACCTACGACATTTACCAGGCCTACATCCGCCCCGGCCGGCCGGACAGCCACTATCTGACGGTCGGCCGCATCACCACCATCGTCGGAGTCGTCCTGTCCATCGGCGCCGCCTACCTGGCGCAGTCGTTCAACACCATCAACGATTTTCTGCAACTCGTGTTCAGCTTCGTGAACGCGCCGCTGTTCGGCACGTTCCTGCTGGGCATGTTCTGGAAGCGCACCACCGGCCATGCCGCCTTCACCGGCCTGCTGTGCGGCACCCTGGCGGCGGCGGCCACGCACGGCCTTACCGTGGCGGAAGGCAAAGGCGGCTGGATCGCCGACATGCACCAATTCGCGTCGCCCATGTCGCAGAACTTCTGGATCGCTATCGTGGCCTGGACTACCTGTTTCCTGGTGACCATCCTGGTCAGCCTGATGACCCGGCCGCGGCCGGCCAGGGAATTGGAAGGCCTGGTTTACGGCTTGACCAAGCTCAAGCACGACGAAGGAGCAAGCTGGTACTTGCGGCCGGTTCCCATCGCCATCGGGATCGGCATTCTGGTCTTGGTTCTGAATATCTGGT
>JAJYLS010000287.1 GCA_021787555.1 Acidobacteriota bacterium
TAGCCGGAAAGTGAGTTTTGAGCTATCCCTCGCCGAATCAGTGGAGTACTGCCCAGATTCCTTCGGAACTTCGGGCTAGAACGGCTGTATCTCTTCCAGTACCGGGTCGAAATCGATCCGCCGCTTCTGCATGTAGGCTATGTTCCCCAAGTGCGACGCCTGCGCCGAACGGTGCCCAATCAGCACATCGCCGTTCGGCAGTGCGCGCGACTTCACGCAGTCCAGGAAATTCTGCACGTGGTCGAGTTCGATATTGGAGAACGCCTTGACCACCACCGGCTGCGCGCCCTTCCCCACCGGCGTGAACTCGTACCGCTGCCGGTCGATATACAGCTTGCCCTTCGTGCCGCAGAACTCGATGCCCGCGCCCTTGATCCCGGGCACCAGCGTCGCCTCGAACGTGGTGGTGAACTCCGCCGGATACTCCAGCAGCACGTTGATCGTATCCGGCGCCGTGCGGCCGTCCTTGTAATTGTAGACGCCGCCCGCCGCCACCGCGGAAAACGGAATGTCCGAGCCCATGAACATGTGCACCACGTCCACCCAGTGCGTGAACAGGTCGGTGACCTGCCCGCCGCCGAAATCAAGGTACGCGCGCCAGTTCCAATACTGCTGCGGATCCCAGTCGCGCCACTTCACCGGCCCCAGGAAGTGCGCCCAATCGAGGTTCGAAGGCTGCTGCTGAAGTTCCGGCGGCGCCTTGCGCAAGTGGTAGCCGTTGCCGTACCACCACGTGCGCGCCAGCGTGATCTTGCCCAGCTTCTGCGTGTCCAGGTACTCCGCCTTGGCTTGCAGGAAGTGCTTGCCCGACCGCTGCTGCATGCCCACCTGGCACACGCGCTTGTTCACCCGCGCGGCTTTCACGATCGGCGGTCCTTCCTGGATGGTACGCGTCAGCGGCTTCTCGATGTAGATGTCCTTTCCGGCATTCAGCGCGTCGATAGCGATAGCCGCGTGCCAGTGGTCCGGCACCGCGATCAGCGCCACATCGACGTCTTTCATCTCCAGCAGCTTCCGGTGATCGGTGAAGGATCTGGCGTGCGGCGCCTTCTCGCGGGTCTTATCGATCTGCACCGCGTAGATATCGCACAACGCCGTCACATCCACGGCGCCCGTTTTGAGAAAGGTGCCCAGGTCCTGGTTGCCGCGGGCGCCGCAACCGATCACCCCAAGCTGCAAGCGCTCGTTCGCGCCCAGGATTCGGGAATAGGAGACCGCGCTGGCAGCGGTCACGCCGCGCAAGAACGCGCGCCGGTCGACGGAGGTTTCAGGCATAGTGAGATTATATTCCCCCTCAGACCGGCTTCGCGGAATCGTCCCCCAGGTCGGTCTGGAACTTCCGCAGCCGCTGCCGCAGGTGCGCCTCCAGCGCCTTGTTCTCCCGCTTGCCCGCGATATTCGTGATTTCCCACGGGTCCTTCACCATGTCGAAAAGCTGCGTCACCCCCACCTCAGGGTAGACGATCAGCTTATGCTCACGCGTCCGCACCGAGCGCTGGAAGGTGCGATACCAGCAGAACATGGCGTCCTGCTGTTCCTTTCCGCTGCCGTGGATGAGCGGACCCACGCTCGGAAATTCCACCGGTTTCGGCACCGGAATTCCCGCCAGCTCGCACGCGGTGGGGAAGGTGCTGTGCTGGTACATGAACTGGTCCACCTTGCGGTGCTGGATTCCCGGCCCGCAGATCACGTACGGCATGCGCGTGCTGTGGTCGTAAAGGTTCTGTTTGCCCATCAGCCCGTGCTGCCCTACCGCCAGCCCGTGGTCCGCTGTCAAGATGACGTAAGTATTGTCCGCCTTCCCCGTTCTTTCCAGCGCGTCCACGATGCGCCCGATGTGCTCGTCCATGTAGGTGATGTGCGCATAGTATTCCGACCGGTGCACCTGCACCGCTTGGCGCGTCCGCGGAAACGGCGCCAGCAGTTCGTCGCGCACGCGATGGTCGCCCTGGTCGAACGGATGCTCCGGCAGAAAATTCGGCGGCACCTCGATGCGCGCGTACGGATAGCGGTCGCAGAACTCCTTCGGCGCCTGCCGCGGATCATGCGGCGAATTGAACCCCACGTACATGAAGAACGGCTCGCTCTGGTGCGCAACCTTCTGCAGGTGCTCCACCGCGCCGTCCGCCCAGATGGCCGCGGAATGCTTGATCTCGTCGTGCGCCGCCTTCGCCCATTGCGCCGTGTGCAGCCATTGGCCCTTGAGCGACTTGTCCCACGGCGTCCACGTGTTCCCCGGGGCTGGCCGGTTGTACGCCTCCCCGTCCACCGGCGTCGATGCGAACATCCCGGGGGAGACCGGCCCCATTTCCTGGAACGCACGCGCCAGCGCGGCCTTGCTCAGGTGCCACTTGCCAATAATGAAGGTCTTGTATCCGGCCTTGCCGAAAGTTTCGGCCCACAGCGGCGTCTGCTCCACTTCTTTGTGTGCGCGAAACGCCGTCAGCCCGGTGTTGAGCATGGTGCGGCTGGCGATGCACACCGCGCCGGTCCACGACCCCTGGTGGTAGCAGGAAGTGAACACGCACCCGCGGCTCATGAGCCGGTCGATATTGGGTGTTTCGACTTCCGAGTTCCCCATCGCCCGTACGCCGTGATAATACAGATCGTCCGCGATCATGAACAGGAAATTCGGCCGTGCCTTCTGCTGCGGCGCGCCCCGCGCGATCTCCAGTGCCGCGGCCTGCGCAGCGGCCGATTTCAGAAAATCGCGCCGATGAATTTGCATACCTTTCCTCCAGGGCGTCGCCCCCTAAGAGCATACCAACCTGCTGTACCTCAAGGGAGTACAGTCCAATGCTATCCTGGTAGCCGGGCGCCAGCGTAGCTCAGTTGGCAGAGCGGCAGTTTTGTAAACTGCGGGTCGTGGGTTCGAGTCCCTCCGCTGGCTCCATCGCGCCGTAACCGCTCCGGCGCGTGGCGCGTCTACCTTGCTCTCATGTCGTATCGGTCTTTTCTCTTATTTCTAGCCTGCCTCGTCTGCTGCGCCGCCGCGTGGGGCCAGCAATACACCATCTCCACGTTCGCCGGGAACGGCACCGCCGGGTACAAAGGCGATCAGGCCGCCGCTACCGCCGCGGAGTTGAACAATCCGGTCGATGTCGAGGTCGATTCCTCCGGAAACCTCTACATCGCCGATACCAACAACAATGTCATCCGCAAAGTCTCGGGCGGCAACATCACCACCGTGGCCGGCGACAGCGCCTCGTGCAGCGGGGAGATTATCTGTACCCCGGCGGGCGGCTATAGCGGCGACGCTGGCTCGCCCACCGTGGCCGAATTGAAGGCGCCGGCCGCCATGGCGGTGGACTCGAACGGCAATATCTACATCGCCGATACCGGCAATTTCGTCATCCGCGAGGTCAGCGGCGGCAAGATCAACACCATCGCCGGAGACGGAAACTCGGGCTACCAGGGCGACGGCGGCACGGCCACCGCCGCCGAATTCGTCCGCCCCGCCGGAATCGCGGTTGACAAAGCCGGCAACGTCTATGTCTCCGATAGCGGCACCAGCACCGATGCCTATAGTGGCTTCACCACCACGGTCAACCTCATCCGCCGGATCCTCGTGTCCAACGGCAATATTTACAGCTACATCGGCGCGGGCGGTACCCTCACCGCGAACAAGCTGAACAATCCCACGGGCCTGTGGATCGATCCCACCGCCGATCCCAGCTCCGCTCCGCTCTACATCGCCGATACGAGCAACAAGCGCGTCGTGCGATATGTTCCCACGGGCTCCAATGCCGGTTTCGCCGTCATCGCCGGCAATGGCATCGGCGCATTCGGCGGCGATGGCGGCCCCGCCCCGTTCGCGCAACTGAACAATCCCCAGGGCGTGGCCGTGGATTCCGCCGGCAACGTCTACATCGCCGACACCACCAACAACCGCATCCGCAAAGTCGTGCCCAGCTCCGATGGCGATCCCACCCACGCGATCATCACCACCATCGCCGGCAACGGCCGCCCCGGCTATTCCGGCGACGGCGGCCCCGCCACCAGCGCACAATTGCAGTTCCCGCGCGGCGTCGCAGTCGATTCCGCCGGCAACGTGTACATAGCCGACAGCGGCAACAACGTGATCCGCGTGCTCAAACCTGTCCTTCCCACCATCTCCACCAACGGTGTGGTGAACGGCGCCAGCTTCCAGCCGCAGATTTCACCCGGCGCGTGGGGCAGCGTTTTCGGCACCAACTTTCCCGCGACCACGAGCGCCGGCGTGCCTCTGCCCACCTCGCTGGCGGGCGCGTCCGTGCTGGTGAACGGCACACCCGCCAACCTGCTGTTTGTCTCGCCGAACCAGATCAACTTCCAGGTGCCGTGGGAACTCACGCCCGGCACGGCCGCGAGCATCTCGGTCACGGTTAATGGCGGCACGAGCAATGCGGTCACCATCCCCGCCAGCAACGTCCTCACCGCGGGGCCGGCGTTCTTTTTCATCGGCAACGGCGTAGCCGCGGTTGAGAATGCGGCCGACTATTCTGTCAACAGCGCGTCGCATCCGGTGGCCACCGGCGGCACCATCATCGCGTACATGAACGGCTCCGGCCCGGTCTCCCCCGCGGTCGCCGACGGCACGCCCGCCCCCACGACGGGTCTCACGAACCTGACCTCCAACGCCACCGCCAAGATCGGCTCTTCTCCCGCGACGGTGCAATTCGCCGGTCTCGCCCCCGGTTTCATCAGCCTCGTGCAGATGAACATCGTGGTGCCCACCGGCCTCGCCGCCGGCACCTATCCCCTCACCGTCACGGTCAACGGCGAAACCACCGGCACGCCCGCCTCCATCAGCGTGAAATAGCGGGAGCGCAGGTGGAAGCCCGGGGCACCCTCCGGGGCGGCGGGCATTTTGGGGGATATGAATCTTTCATTGTATGGATTTTCTTCATTCAGATCCTGGTATACTAAAATTTCCCTCAGACGGCGGTACGCACACGAGGGGACTACTGTACGCAGGAGCATTGAAAACGAATGAGCTTGAGCCAGTTAGCACGATCCATCTGTGAATCCCCAACTCTGAAACTGAACGAAACCGCGGCCCTGCTGCGCGAAAAAGGAGAGCCCGTCATCCACCTCGGTGGCGGCGAGCCCAAGAGCAAGTGCCCGATCGATGCGGTCGTGAGCTGCGCCAATCTCCTCCATACCGGCGACGTCAAGTACACCCCCGCCGACGGCATCCCCGCCCTCAAGAAAGCCATCATCCGCTACACCGAAGAGCACTACAACCGGATGGTCTCGGCCGACAACGTCATCGTTTCCAGCGGCGCCAAGCAGTCCATTATGGTGCTCCTCCACGCCATCCTCGATCCCAAGGAGGAAGTCATCTTCCCCGTCCCCTTCTGGGTCAGCTACCCGGAAATGGTGAAACTCGCCGGTGGCGTGCCGGTCCCCGTGGCCGCGCGCGACGGCAGCTTCCAGCCCAGCGTTGAAGAAATCGCCGAAGCCGTCGGCCCGTACACCAAGGCTATCATCCTCAACAGCCCCAATAATCCTTCGGGTGCGGTCTATTCCGAGGAGTTCGTTGCCGGCATCGTCGAGCTGTGCGAGAAGCGCAGCCTATACCTCATCATGGATGACACTTACAACCGCCTCATCTTCGACGGCCGCCAGCCCACCAACTGCTACCGCTATACCGGCGTCCACAACATAGACAGCTCCAAGCTCGTGGTCATCAACTGCGTCTCCAAGATGTACGCCATGACCGGCTTCCGCATCGGCTGGGCCGTGGCCAGCAAGACCATCGTGCGCGCCATGACCAACATCCAGTCGCAGGAGACTTCCGGTCCCGCGGCGCCCTCCCAGTGGGCCGCCGTGGGCGCGCTCAACGGCGTGCAATCCTCGATCGAAAGCCTGCGCCTCACGCTCGAAAACAACCGCAACGTGCTCATCAAGCACCTGCAAGCCTTCGATGGTGTCAAAGTCACCAAGCCCGGCGGCACATTCTACTCCTTCCCCGATTTCAGCGCGTTTGAAAAGGATTCGCAGAAGCTCTCCCGCTTCCTGCTGGAAAAGGTCCGCGTGGTGACCGTCCCCGGCCGCGAGTTCGGAATGGAGGGCCATCTCCGCATCAGCTTCTGCGGCACCATGAAGGAGATAACCGAAGGGGTCGACCGCATCAAGTGGGCGCTCGATCCCAATGCGCCCAACGAACTCTTCCTGGGCGACCGTAAACTTGTGAGGGACTGGCGATGAACCCCTATCTGGATATTCCTTCCCCCGCGCAGGCGGAGGCCGGCAAGCTGGCCAGCGCCTTCGGTTTGAAGAACCACGGCCTGTCGAACCCCCACCGCGTCTACTGGAACCTGCCCACGGCCGCGCTCTACGAAGAGGCCATCTTCCGCGGTGAAGCGCGCGTCGCTCATCTCGGCCCGCTGGTGGTTTACACCGGCAAGCATACTGCCCGCGCCGCCGCCGACAAGTTCGTGGTCCGCGAGCAGGCTACCGAGGGCCACGTCTGGTGGGGCGAGTACAACCGTCCGTTCAGCGGCGAAAAATTCAGCGCCCTGCTGGCCCGCATGCAGGCCTTCCTCCAGGGCCGCGACGTCTTCGTCCAGGATTGCTACGCCGGCGCGGATCCCGAGTACCGCATGCCCATCCGCGTCATCACCGAAATGGCCTGGCACAGCCTCTTCGCGCGCAACATGTTCACCAAGATCCGCTACACCGAAGAGCTCCAGCGCCACGTCCCCGAGTTCACCCTGATCGCCGCGCCCTCGTTCTTCGGCTCCCCGGTGATCGACGGCACCCGCACCGAAACCTTCATCCTCGTCAATTTCAGCGAGCGCCTTGCCATCATCGGCGGCTCCGGCTACGGCGGCGAAATCAAGAAGACCATTTTCACCGTTCTCAATTTTCTCCTCCCGCAGCAGGCCGTTCTGCCCATGCACTGCTCCGCCAACATCGGAGCCGGCGGCGATGTCGCCCTCTTCTTCGGCCTCTCCGGCACCGGCAAAACCACCCTTTCCGCCGATCCCGCGCGTTCTCTGATCGGCGACGACGAGCACGGCTGGAGCGCCAGCGGCATCTTCAATTTCGAGGACGGCTGCTACGCCAAGGTCATCCGCCTCTCGCCCGAAGCCGAGCCGCAGATCCACGCCTGCACCCGCCGCTTCGGAACCATCCTTGAAAACGTGGTGCTCGATCCGCTCTCGCACCGCCTCGATCTGAATGACGACGCGCTCACCGAAAACACCCGCGGCGCTTACCCGCTCGATTACATCGAGAATTACCATCCGCTCAAGATGGCCGGCCATCCCTCGAACGTGATCTTCCTCACCTGCGATGCCGGCGGCGTCATGCCGCCCATCGCGCGCCTCACGCCCGATCAGGCCCATTGGCCGTCCTCTTCGACGGGGCCCGCTGACGGTCCTCGCACGCCATCAGCAGCCACTCCCGCCGCGCCCCGCCCGCCTACCGCTCCGCGGGTGACTGCCTCA